>NZ_CP020465.1:3953758-4307516 GCF_002076895.1 Cognaticolwellia beringensis | reverse complement strand
ATTATCCATGATTTATTCTTTTATATTCCCCATTATTAATACCCTCTAAAGTCCATTGACCGATGCTATAACGGATCAACCTCAGGGTTGGAAAGCCAATGTGAGCAGTCATTCTTCTTACTTGGCGATTTTTTCCTTCCTGTATGGTTATTTTTAACCATGTGGTTGGAATTGCTGCGCGCTCTCTTATTGCTGGAATTCTTGGCCAAATGTTAGGCTCAGCCATAATATCGACTTTAGCGGGTTTAGTAAGGCCATCTTTTAATTCCACACCTGCTCGCAGTGGGGCAATATCAGCTTCTGTGGCTGCTCCTTCAACTTGCGCCCAATAGGTTTTATCGGTTTTTTGACTTGGGTTGGCGAGTTTGTGCTGAAGTTTGCCATCATTGGTTAATAATAGCAGTCCTTCACTATCTCTATCGAGACGCCCAGCAGCGTAAACATCTTTAACGGCGATAAAGTCTTTGAGAGTTTTTCGATTTTGATCATCGGTAAATTGGCATAATACATCGAAGGGTTTATTAAAAAGTACGATTTCTGGCTGAAAGCCAACTGGTCGTACCTTTGTTGGTTTTCGCTTGTATTTGCGTGTAAGGCTTTGATTTTTATTGATTGTCACTATTTTTTACCTTGTTAAAAATATGCTAGTTCTAATTCATCTATTTTAATGCGCTATGAATTCCGATATTATGCGGCCGAAAAATATTATTTATCGATAAAATGAATATCAATTTATCAAAATTGAATAGCTATCCATTTTATCGATTAATGGCAAATCAGCAAAGGATTTTTAAATGACCACAGATACATCAAAAATTATTTATACAATTACCGATGAAGCACCTGCTTTAGCAACGCATTCTTTTTTACCTATTGTTAAAGCATTTACCGCTTCTTCAGCTATCGATGTTGAAACTCGCGATATTTCATTGGCTGGTCGTATCATCTCTAATTTTCCTAAATACTTAACGGCTGAGCAACGTATGGAAGATGCTTTAGCTGAGTTAGGCGAATTAGCAAAAACACCTGAAGCTAACATTATTAAGTTACCTAACATTTCCGCGTCTATTCCTCAGTTGCAAGCAGCAATTAAAGAGCTACAAGCTAAAGGTTATAACTTACCTAACTATCCTGAAGAACCGCAAAATGAAGCCGAAGAGTCAATTAAATTAACTTACGCCAAAGTACTAGGTTCTGCGGTAAATCCTGTTTTACGTGAAGGTAATTCTGACCGTCGTGCACCAGGTTCAGTTAAGCAATACGCACGTACTAACCCGCATTCAATGGGTAAATGGTCACCTACGACTAAGTCACACGTAGCACATATGCAATCAGGTGATTTTTACGGCAGTGAAAAATCAGTCACTATTGATGGCGCAACAAACGTTAAAATTGAATTTGTTAGTCAAAACGGTGACGTAACTTTATTAAAAGAGCATTTAGCTTTATTAGACCAAGAAGTTATTGATGCATCAGTAATGAGCAAAAAGGCCTTGGTTGAATTTTTTGCTACCGAAACTGAAAAAGCAAAATCTGAAAACGTTTTACTCTCGTTGCATCTAAAAGCGACCATGATGAAAGTGTCTGACCCTATTATGTTTGGTCATGCAGTTAAAGTCTTCTACAAAGACGTTTTTGCTAAGCACGGCGCTACTTTTAACCAATTAGGTGTTGACGCGAATAACGGTATTGGCGATGTGTATTCGAAAATTTCACGCTTACCTGCACAAAAGAAAGCTGAAATTGAAGCTGATATTAATGCAGTATATGCAACGCAACCTGAACTTGCCATGGTAGATTCAGACAAAGGTATTACCAATTTACACGTACCAAGTGATGTGATTATTGATGCTTCTATGCCAGCAGCATTACGTGCCTCTGGTATGATGTGGGCGCCAGACGGAACGCAAAAAGAAACTAAATTCATGATCCCTGATCGTAACTACGCGGGTGTATTCTCTGCTGTAGTCGACTTCTGTCGTGAACATGGCGCATTTAATCCAACCACAATGGGTTCAGTACCTAACGTGGGTTTAATGGCGCAAAAAGCAGAAGAATACGGCTCACACGACAAAACATTTACCATGTCTGGTGAAGGTACTATGCGTGTTGTAGATGATAACGGTACAACGTTATTAGAGCATGCTGTTAGCGAAGGTGATATCTGGAGAATGTGTCAAGCTAAAGATGCACCGATTCAAGATTGGGTTAAATTAGCCGTTACACGTGCTAGAGCAACTAATGTTCCAGCCATATTCTGGTTAGATGCAAACCGTGGTCATGATGCTCAAATGATCAAAAAAGTTAACACCTACCTTGCTGATCACGACACTACTGGCTTAGATATCCAAATTATGGCTCCGGTTGAAGCTTGTGACTATACTCTAGCGCGCGTAGCTAAAGGTGAAGACACTATTTCAGTGACTGGTAACGTATTACGTGATTACTTAACAGACTTGTTTCCTATTTTAGAACTTGGCACCAGTGCAAAAATGCTTTCGATTGTGCCATTAATGAATGGTGGTGGTTTATTCGAAACAGGTGCCGGTGGTTCAGCCCCTAAGCACGTACAACAGTTCGAAAAAGAAAACCACTTACGTTGGGATTCATTAGGTGAGTTTTTAGCCTTAGCAGCTTCTTTAGAGCACTTAAGCGTTACTACCGGTAACACTAAAGCACAAGTGTTAGCTGATACCCTAGATCAAGCAACGGCTAAGTTTCTGCAAGAAAATAAATCTCCATCACGTCGTGTAAACGAATTGGATAACCGTGGTTCACATTTTTACTTAGCCATGTACTGGGCACAAGCGCTTGCAGAGCAAACAGCTGATGAAACGTTAAAATCAAGTTTTGTTGCTGTTGCACAAGCCTTGACTAAACAAGAAGCCAAGATTGTTGAAGAACTTAATGCCGCGCAAGGACCTAGCATGGATATTAATGGTTATTATTTTGCTGATGCCGCGTTAGCCGAAAAAGCTATGCGCCCAAGTGCAACATTAAATACGATTTTATCAAGCTTACTTTAAGTTTAATAAATAAGTAAAAAGCTAGGCCTTGCCTAGCTTTTTTTTGTCTAAAATTTAACAAGTAAGCTATTCAGTTTTTGAATAGATATCAGTTTTTTTTAAGAAAAGTTTGCAATTGATTTAAAGCAACGGTTTAATCATTCAGAGAAGTTATGTTAACTATCATGATTTCAGTATTAGTGTCACTGCGCTTTTTCGATTAGTTTAAAGGAAAAGAAATTAGCAAACGGCTATTTTTATTAGTAAATTTGGGAGATCTCGTATGTCGAACCATGTAATTATTCCTAGTGCAGGTGCTAAAATCACCTCAGAGCAAGGTCTGTTAAAAGTACCTAATAACCCTATTATTCCATTTATTGAAGGGGATGGAATAGGTGTCGATGTAACACCACCTATGATGAAAGTTGTAGATGCCGCTGTAAATAAAGCTTATGGCGCAGAGCGAAAAATTCACTGGATGGAAGTGTATGCCGGTGAAAAAGCAACGCAAATGTATGACTCAGAAACTTGGCTTCCCGATGAAACCTTAGCCATGTTCAAAGAATATAAAGTGGGTATCAAAGGTCCGCTTACTACACCTGTAGGTGGTGGTATGCGCTCATTGAATGTTGCTTTAAGACAAATTTTAGATTTGTATGTATGCCAACGTCCCGTGCAATGGTTTACTGGTGTGCCAAGCCCAGTGAAAAAGCCGAGTGAAGTTGACATGGTTATTTTTAGAGAAAACTCTGAAGATATCTATGCCGGTATTGAATATCAGGCAGGTTCTGATCAAGCTAAAAAAATGATCAAATTTTTGACCGAAGAAATGGGTGTTACAAAAATTAGATTCCAAGAGAATTGTGGTATCGGCATCAAACCTGTTTCTAAAGAAGGTACGCAAAGACTGGTTCGAAAAGCGATTCAATATGCTATTGATCACGACCGAGAGTCAGTGACTTTAGTGCATAAAGGTAACATCATGAAGTTTACTGAAGGTGCCTTTAAAGAATGGGGTTATGAATTAGCGCGAGAAGAGTTTGGTGCTGATCTATTAAACGGCGGTCCTTGGTGTAGTCTTAAAAACCCTAAAACGGGTAAAGAAATCATCATAAAAGATGTTATTGCTGATGCCATGTTACAACAAATTTTATTACGACCAGCAGAATATAGCGTTATAGCGACCTTGAACTTAAATGGTGACTATTTATCAGACGCTTTAGCAGCTCAAGTGGGTGGTATTGGCATTGCACCAGGCGCTAATCTAAATGATGACGTTGCCATTTTTGAAGCAACACACGGAACGGCGCCAAAATATGCCGGTTTGAATAAGGTTAACCCTGGTTCGGTTATTTTATCAGCAGAAATGATGTTACGACATATGGGCTGGACTGAAGCGGCTAACTTATTGTTAAAAGGTATGTCTGGCGCGATCAACGCTAAAACGGTAACTTATGACTTTGAGCGTTTAATGGATGACGCAACATTAGTGACTTGTTCTGAATTTGGCGATTGTATTATTGAAAATATGTAAAAGCTGACATTGGAAGTAGGCTTTGTATAAAATTTTACAAAGCTTTAACCATAAAAAACACAGCCATATTGCTGTGTTTTTATTTTATGCCAACAAAAAAATTTAAATTAATTGTCTGATTCTTCTTCAAGTTCTGATGGTGTAATACTTGCTGCGTGATCACCCTTTGGACCGGCGTTTAATTCGTAGTTTACATCCTGACCTGCTTTTAACGTACGGTATCCTTCCATTTGAATTGTTGAATAATGAGCAAAAATATCTTCACCACCATCCTCTGGACGAATAAAACCAAACCCTTTTGCATTATTAAACCATTTAACTGTACCGTGAGCCATACTTCAACATCCTTCTAAATTCATCGGTAATTAGGTATGCTTTCCTTCAAGCATTAACTAAAGCATCAATATTAAATATAGATGACCAAAAAGTAGCCATCAAAGTAAATCGTAGATAATAAATGAAAATAGTCAAGTGTTATGTTACATATTATTATTTTTTTAATTATTATTTTTAAATCTAAAGCAAAACTACAACTGACAGACTAATATAGAATTATGAGTAAATGGAAAGAGTTAATAGATGACCAAACAGTTCTTGATGATGAGGTTATTGAAAAATTTGAGAAACCCCCAATGTATAATGTAGTGCTATTAAATGATGACTATACTCCAATGGATTTTGTCATCGACGTATTGTGTAAATTTTTTAATATGAACGCAGAACAAGCAACAGATATTATGTTGGCGATTCATTATAAAGGGAAAGGGCGTTGTGGTACCTTTACTGCTGAAGTAGCAGAAACTAAAGTCGATCAGGTATTGAGTTACGCGACAAGCAATGAACATCCGCTGAAATGTACTATGGAAAAAGCGTAATAACGCAAGTTTTAAACTGGAGTAACCTATGCTGAATAAAGATCTAGAAGTATCGTTAAATATGGCTTTTCGTCAGGCTAAAGAGTCTCGCCATGAATTTATGACGGTTGAACATTTATTGTTGGCGTTGTTAGACAATCCATCATCCATTGAAGCTTTACAAGCATGTGGCGCTGATTTGGCGAATTTGAGAAAAGAATTATTAGCCTTTATTACGGATACAACCCCAGTTATTCCTGCCGGAGAGGAAGAGAGAGAAACTCAGCCTACGCTAGGTTTTCAGCGCGTATTACAACGTGCCGTCTTTCATGTTCAGTCTTCAGGAAAAAGTGAAGTCAATGGCGCGAACGTACTTGTTGCCATATTTAGTGAACAAGAATCACAAGCCGCTTATTTTTTAAAGAAATCAGATATTAGCCGCTTAGATATTGTTAATTATATCTCTCATGGTATCGCTAAAATTGAACAAGAAGGCAGTAATAACGAAGAACAGCAAAGCCCTGCAGGTGAAGAAGAACCTCGTACCATTGATAATTTTTCTACTAACCTCAATGAAGAAGCATTGAAAGGTAATATCGATCCCCTTATAGGTCGTGACAACGAACTAGAGCGGACTTTACAAGTGTTAAGTCGTCGCAGAAAAAACAACCCTTTATTTGTCGGTGAAGCTGGTGTTGGTAAAACAGCGATTGCTGAAGGTTTAGCGAATTTATTGGTATCAGATAAAGCGCCTGAATTTTTAAAAGATGCCACTATTTATTCGTTAGACATGGGCGCGCTGTTAGCGGGGACCAAATATAGAGGCGATTTTGAAAAACGCTTTAAAGCACTGTTAAAAGAACTTGAGCAAGACGGTAATGCCATTCTCTTCATTGATGAGATTCACACCATTATTGGAGCTGGTGCTGCGTCTGGTGGCATGTTAGATGCTTCTAACTTGATCAAACCTTTACTGTCATCAGGAAAGTTACGTTGTATGGGGTCGACAACGTATCAAGAATATCAAAGTATTTTTGAAAAGGATCGAGCGTTAGCTCGACGTTTCCAAAAAATAGATGTTGTTGAGCCAAGCGTAGACGACACCACGAAAATTTTACATGGCTTAAAAGAGAAGTATGAAACACATCATGGTGTTAAATACTCTAATAATGCTTTAAGAGCTGCTGCACAACTTTCAGCAAAATATATTAACGATAGATTTTTACCTGATAAAGCGATTGATGTTATTGACGAAGCTGGAGCCCGTCAGCAATTGGTGGCAGCGTCTAAACGTAAAAAAGTGATCAGTAATACTGATATTGAAAATATCGTGGCTAAAATGGCGCGTATTCCTGAGAAGTCAGTGTCTTCATCAGAAGTTGATAGCTTGAAAACGCTTGATCGTAACTTGAAGCTTGTTGTCTTTGGTCAAGATCATGCGATAGATGAATTATCGTCTGTTATCCGTCTATCTAGAGCAGGCTTAGGCAATGAACACAAACCTATTGGTTCGTTTATATTCGCAGGCCCAACTGGTGTCGGTAAAACTGAAGTTACCCAACAATTAGCAAAAGTCCTTGGTGTCGAACTGCTACGCTATGACATGTCAGAATACATGGAAAAACATGCAGTAAGTCGCTTAATTGGTGCTCCTCCAGGTTATGTCGGTTATGAACAAGGCGGCCTATTAACTGATGCCGTGATCAAAAACCCTCATGCGGTTGTGTTGTTAGATGAAATTGAAAAAGCGCATGAAGATGTTTACAACATATTATTGCAAGTTATGGACCACGGTACGTTAACAGACAATAACGGTCGTAAAGCCGATTTTAGAAATATTATCTTAGTGTTAACAACAAATGCCGGCGTTGCGCACACGGTTAAGCAATCTATTGGCTTTAAGCAACAAGATAATAGCCTAGACGCTATGGATGAAATAAATAAAGTATTTTCACCTGAGTTTCGTAATCGCCTAGACAACATTGTTTGGTTTAATCACTTAGGTGACGAAGTTATTCAGCAAGTGGTGGACAAATTTATCGTTGAGCTACAAGTGCAACTTGATGAGAAGGGTGTGTCGTTAGAAGTCACTAAAGATGCTAAGAAGTGGATGGCGAATAAAGGTTACGATAAAGCTATGGGTGCACGACCTATGGCTAGGTTGATTCAAGAGCATTTGAAAAAACCATTAGCAAACGAGTTACTCTTTGGTGAACTCACACAAGGTGGTGTTGCTAAAGTCGCTGTGAAGAAAGACAAGTTAGTCATTAACTATGAGTCGAAAAAGGAATTGGTCGAGCATTAAGCTCTAGACGTTGTGCAATACACTAACGGTATTGCACAACAATGACAAAACGTCATGGCCACAGGGATATTCGATTTAGTTCTGCCCGAAATAGACCCGTTGACTATTCACCAGCACATAAAAAAACCGAGCAAGCTCGGTTTTTTGTTTTATTAAATTGGCATTAATTAAATTTTAGTTATAAAAAAACTTTTATAAAACATTAAAGTGCTTTTAAAACTGAAATAATTAATTTCTATCTAGCACGGAAGATAATACGACCTTTAGATAAGTCATATGGTGTTAATTCAACAGTGACTTTATCGCCAGTTAAAATACGAATGTAGTTTTTGCGCATTTTACCAGAAATATGAGCGGTAACAACATGACCATTTTCCAATTCAACACGGAACATAGTATTTGGCAAAGTATCTAAAACAGTACCTTGCATTTCAATATTTTCTTCTTTCGCCATTGGGCGCCGAACCTCTAAATTAGTGCGTAAATAAAAAGCTGCGCAGATAATGCCGAATTGCGGCCTCAATGTAAAGCTATAGTGTTATTTATTTACGGTTTGCCATTGATTTTCGACTAAAATTTGGTGGGAAGTGTAACGATTTTTATAATTCATTTTACTGCACTCATCTATTTGGTATCCCAGGTAGAGAAATTGTCGCTTAAGTTGAGATGCCATTTCAATTTGTTTCAAAATTGAATAAACCCCAAGACCTTGTTTTCTATAACTCGGATCATAAAACGTATAAACCGCCGATAAGGCATCAGGAATATCATCTGTTACGGCAACACTAATTAATACGCCGTCATGCCAAACTTCAATGTAACATTGCTGGGTAATATCATTCTGGGTAAAACTTTGAAATTGCTCTGGTGTTGCGGGAAACATACTGCCATCACTGTGAATACTATTGACATATTGCTCGTATAACGGATAGTAGCTTGCTTTAACTTCTTTACTTAACGTTACATTAAAGTGCTGATTACGCTTTAATAAGCGTTTTTGGCTTCTTGAAGGTATAAACTCATTGACTAACACGCGTAACGATTTACATGCCTGACAAGCAATGCAGTGTGGGCGATAAATATCATTACCACTGCGCCTAAAACCTTGCTGCATCAGCCAACCATAATGTTCCCGATCATGTAATATTTCATCAACAGCAATTAATAACCGCTCTTCTTGTTCAGGCAGGTAATTACATGGAAACGGCTTAGTAATACCTAATTTATAATTTAAACTCATTAATGATGTACCTGTTTAAAAGTAGTTTAAAGCAAAACTATTTTATAATTATAAGCATTATTTCACTCAGATATGTCAAGTCAGGCATTAGCTCATAAAAAAAGATACATCAGGGGTTGGTATATCTGCATCAATAAACATTAAAGTACTTAACGTGGCCACTAATCCGCCGTAAGCCATAGCTATGGTTATTTTATTTAACAAACGACTGAGGTTTTCAGTATAAATAACTCAAAAGGGGCGTTAATTTGTGCGGGTAGCTGTGATCATTTAATAGAGTAAATTTGCCTCTTTTAACGTTAAATATGCTTTTTCGAATGCCTTAAGTTGATAGTATGTTTCTGCCAACATTTGCATTAGTTCAATTTGATCACGTTGCATTTGATAAGTTTTTGCCATGATAATAGTTTCTAATAGTAAGCTTTGACTTTCTTCAAATTCTTTGTTTTGGGATAAAATAGTCGCCATATTTTTACGAACATGAATTTTTACTCGCTCTGAGGTACTGGCATCAGCGGCAATAATTGCTTCATTTAAATAATTTTTGGCTTGTAGGAAATTACCTAAGTTATTTTGATACTCTGATAGTCTAGATAATGAAAATGCTTGATTGAGTTTATTTTTATCTTTTAAAGCTTCTCGGTAGGACTTCAACACCCAGTCGCTGGCTTGCTGCCAGTCCTTAACTTCATGATAGATTCGCGCCAGATTATAATAACCAATAGATAAATAGTGTGGGCTGCCATTTTGCATATATATTTCATTTGCTTGTAGCTGATATTTTTTAGCTATTTCAATTTCGCCTATCCTTTTATTTGCTGAGCTGAAGCGTTCAAGTATGATGGCTTTATCAAAGACACTAGGCAGCAATTCAAGATACTTTATGGCAAGGGTTAAGTCTTTTCTTGCTTTAGCATTGTTTCCTAACAAACTATAGGCATAAGCTCTTTCTACTAGGGCTGCAATCTTATAATTTAATAAATTTGACTGCTCAGCTTTCAGCACCGCCATATTCGCGGTAGCGAAGAACTCTTTAAATTGTCCCCGTTGGAAATAACCTCTTGATTGGCTAATAAGGACTCTCGTATGCCAGGGTTCATTAAGTAAACCTGTTGCCAAAGCTGACTTGGAGTATTCAAGAATTTTTTCAGGTTGGTCAATAATGTAAGCAACCTCAGCTTGAATAACTAACAATTTTGTTTTTAATGTAAGGGGTAATTCAGGATCAGATAATAACGCTTCAATTTTATAAAATACGGCTTGAGGATTTACGGAAATTTGCTGACTTAGCTCTTGCTCAATGCCAGTTGTATTGTAAGAAAACGCAAAGTTTGAATAAAGCACAACTAGCATTAAATAAAACCAACATCGTTTGTTTCTCAATTAATTCACCGCTATTTAATTCGTTATGTTACAGGTATATTTTATATAACAAATTTATAACAAATTTCAGCGGTTATTCATACTTATAATTTGTATGCAGGTCGTTAAATGTCTTATCCGTGGTTTTTTGGATAACCTTAAAAATATAATGATTAAGCAATCAAAAAAAGCTTGGCATGATAAGTCCCAAGCAGGCCGATACGGTAAATAACAAAAACGTTAATCAGTCTAAGGTTAGGGGTCTAGCTTGCCAAAAATTTGCCGGGGGAATAATCGCTTTTGCTGCAATTTGCTGCGTAATAAATTGTTGTCGAGAAACTTCTATGCAGCCCATGTCTGCTAAAAAAGGATTTAACATTTGGCAATCTATAAATTCTATATTTATAGATTTTAGTAACTGAGCTAAATACACTAAGGCGACTTTTGAGGCATTGCTCTTTCGATAAAACATCGATTCACCAGAGAAGTAACCATTCACAGCCACACCGTACAAACCACCAACTAAATGCTCATTATACCAAACTTCAATTGAGTGCGAACTGCCTTGACTGTGAAGTGTTTTATAAGCGGATATCATTGGATTAACAATCCAAGTGTTCTCTTTGCGGAAGGGGGCATCAGCACACAATTCAATTACTTGATTATAGTTTTTATTGAGTGTGACGGTAAACGTTTCTCGATTGAGCACTTTTTGTAGCGTTTTATTTACCTTAAGTTCAGAGATGTTAATAATGCCACGCGGATTTGGGCTCCACCACATCACTGGCTCGCCATCACTAAACCAGGGGAAAATACCTTGTTGATAGGCTTGAATAATTCGCTGGGGTGTCAAGTCATCGCCAAAAGCGAGTAAGCCGTTGGGTTCTTCTAAAGCGGTAGATAATGCGGGGAAAGTCGAGCTATTCGACGATAACCAAGGAATAGCTCGAGTCATTGACTAGTGACTGCCTTTTGCGTCTAAGTAACGCTCAGCATCTAGTGCAGCCATACAACCGGCACCAGCAGAAGTAATGGCTTGACGGTAAATATGATCAGCAACATCACCGGCAGCATAAATGCCTTCAACACTGGTTTGTGTTGCATTGCCGTTAGTGCCACTTTGAATGGTTATATAACCATCTTTCATATCAAGTTGACCGTTAAAAATATCGGTGTTTGGTTTGTGGCCGATAGCAATAAACACACCCATAACGTCAAACTCTTCTGTCGCGTCTGAATTCATGTCTTTAATACGAACACCGGTGACACCCATGTTATCACCAAGCACTTCGTCTAACGTGCGATCTAGGTGCAATACGATATTACCGTTAGCCACTTTATCCATTAAACGCTTAGTCAAAATCTTTTCTGAGCGAAAAGTATCACGACGGTGAATTAAATGTACTTCAGAGGCAATATTCGATAAGTATAAAGCTTCTTCAACAGCCGTATTACCGCCACCAACAACTGCTACTTTCTGATTTTTATAGAAAAAACCATCGCATGTTGCACAAGCAGAAACACCTTTACCCATAAAGGCTTCTTCAGAGGGTAAACCAAGGTACATCGCTGACGCACCAGTACAAATAATAAGTGCGTCACAGGTATAAACACCTGAATCGCCTTTGAGTTTGTATGGCTTCTCACTAAAATCAACTTCGTTAATGTGATCAAAAATAATTTCAGTATCGAATTTTTCAGCGTGCTTTTGCATGCGATCCATTAATGCCGGGCCGGTTAAGTCATCTGCATCACCTGGCCAGTTTTCTACTTCAGTGGTGGTAGTTAATTGACCACCTTGTTGTAAACCGGTAATCATTACAGGTTTTAAATTCGCACGTGCGGCATAAACTGCTGCGGTATATCCTGCAGGGCCTGAACCCAAAATGAGTAACGGGCAATGTCTTGCTTCGCTCATGAACTACTCCAAAAAATATATTAATGTCTTAATAGTTGGGATTCTAAGTGATTATCTCAAGAGAGCAACAAAGAAATAATTATAAATAATCATTTATTTTACAAAACTGCACGGCTATTTTTACAGATCAACGTGGTATCGGGCCTTAAGTTTGCTTTGTTGTTAATACTTAGAAAACAAAAAAGCCGCTATTAATTAGCGGCTTTAAGCATTTTATATAACCTATTACAGCGTTGCAATGGCTACTTCTGGTGCAACATATTCATAACCCAGTACATCAGCAACTGGCTTATAAGTAACTTTTCCACCTAAAACATTTAAACCGGCCATTAAGTGCACATCATCAAGTAGCGCTTGCTTAGCGCCTTTGTTTGCTAAAGTCACTGTAAATGGCATAGTCGCATTGGTTAATGCCATAGTCGATGTTCTTGCAACACCACCTGGCATATTAGCAACACAATAATGTACAACTTCATCAACTACATAAGTAGGATCTTGATGAGTGGTAGCTTTAGAAGTTTCAAAACAGCCGCCTTGGTCAATGGCTACATCAACGATAACAGCGCCTTTTTTCATCATCTTAATATGTTGTGCTGTCACTAACTTAGGGGCAGCTGCACCTGGAATTAATACCGCACCAATAACTAAATCAGCTTCAACAATAAGTTGATCCATAGCATCTGCAGTTGAGTAAACCGTTTTTAAACGGCCATCAAATTCTGTATCTAACTGGCGAAGGCGAGGTAAAGAACGATCTAAAATAGTAACATCAGCACCCATACCAACCGCCATACGAGCAGCTTGAGTACCAACAACACCACCACCAACAATTAATACTTTAGCTGGAGCAACACCTGGGACACCACCTAATAAGGCACCTAAACCACCTTGTGCTTTTTCTAAGGCATGTGCACCGGCTTGAATAGACATACGGCCAGCTACTTCAGACATCGGGGCTAAAAGTGGTAATCCACCGCCATTTTGCGTTACTGTTTCGTAAGCAATACAGGTAGCGCCAGAAGCAATAAGTAGTTCTGTTTGCTGTGGATCTGGGGCTAAATGTAAGTAGGTAAAAAGAACTTGGCCAGGACGAAGCATTTTACATTCGTTTGGTTGCGGCTCTTTTACTTTGATAATCATGTCAGCGCTTGCAAATATTTCTGCTGCTGTATTAATAATTTTAGCACCGGCTGTGATGTATTGTTCATTATCAAAACCGATTTCTGCACCACCATTATTTTCAACGATAACGTCATGGCCATTAACAATTAATTCTTTAACGCCTGCTGGAGTTAAGCCAATACGGTATTCGTGGTTTTTTATTTCTTTAGGTACGCCAATAATCATAGTTTTATCTCTGCTGTAAAATATGAAACTAGTATAATCACTTTGTTTCGAATTAACCTGTCGTTATTTTTATTTTGTTAGGATATAATCCTGTTAACAGTTAATTTATCAGTTAATTATATATGAGTTCTTCAGTTGAGAAAAAAATAGATCGTATTGATAAAAACATATTATTTGAATTACAAAAAAATGGCCGATTATCTAATATAGAACTTTCAAAAAGAGTGGGTTTAAGTGCGACACCGTGTTTAGAAAGAGTAAAACGGTTAGAAAACGACAAATTTATTGTCGGATATCAAGCCATTTTAAATCCAAAAAAACTAGACGCTGCTTTGTTAGTTATCGTTGAAATAACCCTAACTAAAACCAGCCCTGACGTTTTTGACGACTTTTCTAAGGCGGTTCATGAATTAGACGTTATTCAAGAATGTCACTTAGTATCAGGTAATTTTGATTTTTTACTTAAAACGCGTGTAGCAGATATGACCGCTTATCGTGAATTATTGGGAAATACTTTATTAAGGTTGCCTGCTGTTAGCGAAAGTAGAACTTATGTGGTGATGGAAGAGGTAAAATCTTCAAATCACTTGCCGATAAAGCGCTAAAAGCCTTTATTCACGGTAAATGTTTGCTATTACGTTTTATTCGTCGCTAATGTTTGGTATTTTAGCAGTATTATAATGATAATTTTCATAAGAGTGTGCATTTGTCTTCCCAATCTCCCAAGTTAAATGGCGTTCAGCGCCTTCTCGAAGCAGGACTTTTAGTGTCTTGCGTTTTTGCTATGTTTATCATGCTAGCCTTATTCAGTTTTGACCCCGCCGATCCCGGTTGGTCACAAACCGGTTATCAAAGTCCTGTACGTAACTTAGGTGGTGCGGTTGGCGCGTATTTATCTGACTTATTATTAAATTTATTTGGTTTAATCGCCTATAGCCTTCCTTTTGTTATTGCCATTACCGGCTGGTTATTATTTCAAAAATATCATCAATTAATCCGCTTAGATTATTTAACGCTGGGTTTAAAGTTTATCGGTTTTATTTTGTTTTATATCGGTATTACGTCGATTGCTAGTATGAATTTTGATGATGTTTTTTACTTTTCAGCAGGTGGTATTCTAGGTGACGTTTTAAGTAATTCTCTGCTACCTTATTTTTCATTCGTTGGAAGTACGCTGTTATTTGTAACATTTTGCGGTTCAGGTTTTGTCTTATTAACCGGTATATCATTACTTAATGCTATCGATAGAGTAGGGGAGTACGCTATTCACGCTATTGAATACAGCTTAACAATCCCTTCACTGATCAAATACCATTTAGGTACAAGTCTCGATAAAGAGTCAAAAACGTCAACATCTAATCAGACTGAACCGGCTGCTAAAAACTTAAACATTGATCATAAAACCTCTGCAAGCGTAAGTGATAACAATGTTACTGAACATTACATCGCTTTTGAGAAAGAGTCAGACGAAGTCAAAAAAGCGCTTGAAACGATCAGTGAAGCCGAGCATGAGAGTATTTTTGCTAAAAGTGATGATGACAGCGCCTATAACACGCGTGAAAAAGAACCCTATGTAGATATTGATGAGTTAATGGGCGAACCGCTTGCCATGAATGTGCAAGAGCATGTCAGTGATGACGAAATTGCCGCCGCCTTTGAACCGGTTGAAAAAATTATTGTTGATGACGAACCATCAACATTACATGATAAAATTTATCAGCAACTAGAAAAAGACAAACCCGCTGAACCCAATTATAACGATATGCCGTCATTAGATTTGTTGGATCGCAAAGACAAAGTTGAAAACCCCATTGATCAAGAACAACTTGACCTAGTTTCTCGTTTAGTTGAAGCAAAACTGATGGAGTTTGGTATCAAAGCCGAAGTTGTTGGGGTCTTCCCAGGCCCAGTAATAACTCGTTTCGAGCTCAACTTAGCCCCCGGTGTTAAAGCCAGTAAAATTACTAACTTATCGAAAGATTTAGCGCGTTCACTTTCTGCTAAAAGTGTACGTGTTGTCGAAGTTATAGAAGGTAAGTCAGTCATTGGTATTGAATTACCCAATAAACATCGTGAAACCGTATTTTTTGCTGATGTGATCTCTTGTGATAAATTTGCGAATTCAAAATCGAATTTAGCCATGGCTATCGGTAGTGACATTTCAGGTCAACCGGTGATTGCGGATCTCGCTAAAATGCCGCATTTATTAGTCGCGGGTACTACTGGTTCAGGTAAATCTGTTGCGGTTAATACCATGATTGTCAGTATTTTATATAAGTCTTCGCCTGAAGATGTTCGAATGATAATGATCGACCCTAAGCAAGTTGAATTATCAGTGTATGATGGTATTCCACATTTACTATCAGAAGTCGTCACCGACATGAAAGAAGCCGCTAACGCGCTTCGTTGGTGTGTCGGTGAAATGGAGAGACGTTATCAATTAATGTCGAAACTCGGTGTTAGAAACCTTAAAGGCTATAACGACAAAGTTGCCAAGGCCATTGCTGCAGGCGAGCCCATGATAGACCCGTTGTGGCAGCCTAGCGATGCTTTTACGCAAACGCCACCGACCTTAGATAAATTACCATCAATCGTTATTATCGTTGACGAATTTGCCGACATGATGATGATAGTAGGTAAAAAAGTTGAAGAACTTATCGCTCGAATAGCGCAAAAAGCGCGTGCTGCTGGTATTCACTTGATTTTAGCGACTCAACGTCCATCAGCCGATGTTATTACCGGTTTAATTAAAGCCAATATTCCTACACGAATGGCGCTTAGGGTACAATCTCGTATTGAATCTCGTATCATCTTAGATCAACAAGGTGCTGATCAATTACTTGGTATGGGTGACATGTTTTATTTACCGCCAGGTGAAGCGGTACCTATTCGTGTTCATGGAGCCTTTGTTGATGACCACGAAGTACATGCGGTAGTGAATGACTGGAAATCAAGAGCAGAGCCTAATTACATAGAAGAAATTCTTTCAGGTGATACAGATCAAGATATTTTATTACCAGGTGAACAAGCCGACGCCGATAGCGAAGAAGAAATTGATACGCTTTATGATGAAGCATTAGCCTTTATCACCGAAAGTCGCCGGGTTTCAATTTCCAGTATTCAACGTAAATTTAGAATTGGTTACAACCGTTCAGCGCGTATTGTTGAACAAATGGAGTCAAATGGTGTCGTATCTAGACCTGGCAATAATGGCGCAAGAGAAGTATTAGCACCACCGCCAATTAAGGAGCACTAATCATGCAAAACAAGAAAAAATTGATCAAAGGTAGTGCTGTAGTTGCAACGCTATTGAGTGCCGTATTATCCACTACTAGCTTAGCTTCAAGTCATGACCATATGGACGTACCTGAGTTAAATTCTGATGTAAATGATAATAAAACGGTTAATGCAGTAAAGATGATAGCTAAAAGTACCGAAAATATTTCAGCAACAGAAAATGCCGAAACCAGCAAAAATGCATTAATGGAAAAATTAGCAAAAATTGAGTTTTTTAGTGCGGAGTTTAATCAACAAATATTCGATGAAGCGGGTAATGAGTTACAGCAAGGTAGTGGTTTACTCTCTGTTAGCAAACCCAACTTAGTCAATTGGCAAACAATCATGCCTGATGAGTCACTGATCGTGTCAGATGGCAAAAATTTATGGTTTTATGACCCCTTTGTTGAACAGGTAAGTGTTTATACCTTAGAAAGTGCGATAGCCAATACGCCTATCTTATTAATCACTAGCAATGACCCGAAGTTATGGCAAGACTATAGCGTAAGCCAACTTAGCGATAATCGTTATTTGGTTACCGCAAATAATGACAATGCTCGGGTTAAAAGTTTAGAACTGAGCTTTGTTAAAAATGCTAATAATCTTGAACTTTCCGCATTTAATATTCTTGATGCAACGGGTCAATTAAGTGTTATTACGCTTAATCATCAACATAAAGCACCTAAGCCAGATTTATTTAAGTTTACTGTTCCTGAAGGTGTTTATTTAGATGACCAACGCTAATGGCTCGCTTGATTTAGAGTTCGCTGAAGATGACCGTTTTAAACCGTTAGCTGCAAAATTAAGACCTAAATCACTGGCTGAATACGAAGGCCAAGAACATATTTTAGCCAAAGGTATGCCATTACCTTTGGCAATTGAGCAAGGTAAGGTGCATTCCATTATATTTTGGGGGCCACCTGGTACCGGAAAAACCACCATTGCCGAAATTATTGCAAATCATGCTAATGCCGATATTGAGCGGGTTTCTGCTGTAACTTCTGGCATTAAAGATATACGCCAAGCCATTGAAAACGCAAAAAGTCGGGCTATCCATCAACAACGCAGAACCGTGCTCTTTGTTGATGAAGTTCACCGTTTCAACAAAAGTCAGCAAGATGCATTTTTACCGCATATTGAAGACGGTACTATTATTTTTATTGGCGCCACTACAGAAAACCCTGCATTTGAACTTAATCAGGCGATATTATCGCGGGCTCGCGTATACACTTTAAAGAAACTCAGTGAGAGTAATCTAAGTAACGTACTTGCGCGTGCGATAACTTATCAAACGAAAAACTCTCAGCTCGAAGTTATTATCGATGAAGAAACAAAAAAGCAGCTGATTGCGTTGGCCAATGGTGATGCACGTAGGTTACTGAACTTATTTGAAAACTGTTTAGAAATTACCAAAATTGAAAATAACCAACAAGTTCTTAGTAAAGAACAACTAATTCAAGTTGCGGGTAATAAAATTGCGCTTTACGACAAAGGTGGCGATGCTTTTTATGATCTGATCAGCGCCTTTCATAAATCAGTTCGAGGCTCAAACCCTGATGCCGCTTTATATTGGTATGCACGAATTCTAGCCGGTGGCGGCGACGCACTTTATGTCGCTCGTCGATTATTAGCTATCGCGAGTGAAGATATTGGTAATGCGGACCCCAGAGCAATGCAATTAGCTATTAATGCCTGGGATACTTTTCAACGTGTTGGCCCAAGTGAAGGTGAACGTGCCATAGCGCAAGCTACTGTTTATATGGCATTAGCACCAAAAAGTAATGCTGTTTATATGGCATTTAGCCAAGCAAAAGCCTTGGCAGCTTCAACCAGCGATTTGGATGTACCGCTACATTTAAAAAACTCTACAAGTTCTATTACAAAAGAGTTGGGGCACGGCGATGAGTATCGCTATGCGCATGACGAAGTCGGGGGCTTTGCGGCAGGCGAGAATTATTTTCCAGAAGAAATCGCCCAAACTACACTGTATCAACCAACGGATCGCGGGCTAGAAAAACAACTGCGAGAGAAGTTAAATTATTTAAATCAGTTAAATCAACAAAGTGACCAACGTCGATATGACTAATACCATCAGTAACTTCACTTTATACCTAGTTGTAGCCTTAGGCGGTGCTTTTGGTGCTAGTTTTCGGTTTTATATTTCACAATTAATTTTAAATTGGCTCGGAAAAGGATTCCCTTTTGCGACGCTGGCGGTTAATATTTCCGGCTCCCTCATCATGGGAGCACTTTATGGGTTAATTGAACAAGGTGTAATTGAGGTCAGTGTTTATCGAACACTGATTGGTATTGGCTTTTTAGGCGCATTTACCACCTTTTCAACCTTCTCATTAGACACCTTGTTATTAATTCAACAAGGTGACATATTTAAAGCGACAATAAACATATTACTTAATGTTTGCTTGTGCATTTTTGCAGCAGCATTAGGCATGTATATTGTATCTATTTTTAACAAGTAAATAACAAAGAAAACACGTGACATATCATGCTTGATCCAAAATTACTTAGAACAGACATAGAAAACACCGCAGCTGAACTTGCTAAACGCGGATATACGCTAGACACCGCGCAATTAATTGCGTTGGAAGAGCAACGTAAAGCGATCCAAATGAACACGCAAGATTTGCAAAATCAGCGTAACACTCGCTCTAAGTCTATAGGACAAGCCAAAGCCCGTGGTGAAGATATTCAGCCCTTGTTGGCAGAAGTGAGTAAACTCGGTGATGAGCTAGAAGCTGCGAAAGAAGAGCAAACGCAAGTGTTAGCGAAAATCGATCTTATCGCGTCAGCAATTCCAAACTTAATTCATGAGTCAGTACCTGCCGGTGCCAGTGAAGACGACAACGTAGAAATTAAACGTTGGGGTACGCCGCGTGTATTTGATTTTGAAGTCAAAGATCATGTTGATGTTGCCACCGCTTTGGGCAAGGGTTTAGATTTTGAAAGTGGTGCCAAGCTTGCTGGTACTCGTTTCGCAGTTATGCGCGGTCAAATTGCTAAGTTACACCGTGCACTAGCACAGTTTATGTTAGACGTGCATAGCGAAGAGCATGGCTATCAAGAAATGTATGTGCCTTATTTGGTTAATCATGACTCTTTATACGGCACGGGCCAATTACCAAAATTTGGTGAAGATTTATTCCATACCGAATTAAACAACAAAAAACTCTCTTTGATCCCAACCGCTGAAGTGCCATTAACTAACTTAGTGCGTGATGAAATTATCGAAGAGCAAGACTTACCGATAAAAATGTGTGCTCATACCCCATGTTTTCGAAGTGAAGCGGGTTCATACGGCAGAGACATTCGTGGTTTGATCCGTCAACATCAGTTCGATAAAGTTGAAATGGTACAAATTGTTAAGCCAGAAGACTCTTTTAAAGCCTTAGAAGATTTAACAGGGCACGCAGAAAAAATTCTAGAGAAATTAGAATTACCGTACCGTACCGTTGTGTTATGTACAGGTGATATTGGTTTTAGTGCCACTAAAACTTTCGATATCGAAGTGTGGTTGCCGGCGCAAAATACCTATCGTGAAATTTCATCTTGTTCAAATATGGGCGATTTCCAAGCGCGTAGAATGCAAGCGAGATACCGTAGCAGCGAAACCAATAAACCTGAGCTTGTACATACACTTAATGGCTCTGGACTTGCTGTTGGCCGTACTTTAGTTGCGGTTATTGAAAACTATCAACAAGCAGATGGCAGCATTAATGTTCCTACTGTTTTACAGCCTTACATGAAAGGTTGTACCAACATTAACGTTTAATTTATTTTAATTTGTTAATGTAGGCTTGTTAAAAAATCCAATACAATTGTATTGGATTTTTTATGTACAGGATGTACGGTATGTCGCGGTGCATGGATGCAGTAGAGCGACGATGTACAGGATGTACGGTATGTCGCGTTGCATGGATGCAGCAGAGCGACGATGTACAGGATGTACGGTATGTCGCGTTGCATGGATGCAGCAGAGCGACGATGTACAGGATGTACGGTATGTCGCGGTGCATGGATGCAGCAGAGCGACGATGTACAGGATGTACGGTATGTCGCGGTGCATGGATGCAGCAGAGCAACGATGTACAGGATGTACGGTATGTCGCGGTGCATGGATGCAGCAGAGCGACGATGTACAGGATGTACGGTATGTCGCGGTGCAATGGATGCAGCAAGCAGAGCGACGATGAAGTTACCACAGCAGTATCAGGCTCTAAGTAGACATATTAGCGGTGTCTTGACTCTTTAAACTTTAAATAAGTGATTTTAATATGGATAGTTCGTCAATAATGCTTTGGAGTGTTTTGTTTGGTGGCATTGGTATCGGTTATTTCATGTATGGTAAAAAACAAAAAGCTATTGTTCCGCTTTGCATCGGGTTAGCCCTGTTTGTATTCCCTTATTTTATGTCGAGTGTAACTATGTTGCTTATTGTCGGGGTAATTTTAGTGGCAATACCTTATTTTATTAAAATTTAGTTGCCATACTTATGGTTTAGTTGGTTTTATTTTAAGGCTATCCGCAGTTAATCAACTTGGTATATATAGCGCTCAAATATTCTTTGGTATTCACCTGATGCTTTAATACGTTGTAACTGGCTTAAACTTGTCGCGTAGGACTTCTGACTGAAATAAAAAGCCATTGGGGCTTGCACCAAACAACCCAAAGCGATCAACTTGTTGAGCCGCATCGATTTTGCCTGCATTTATTATTTGAGCGCGATAATAATCAAAAATATGGGCATCCATTTGTACAACGTCAAACTTTTCTAAAAATAGCATTTTCACTTGCACTAGTTGATCGAATGTTTCGCTATAACTAGGATGGTTATTAGCCATTTTAGCGTATGCTTCCCCTAAGTGAATACCGGCATCTTGCCATGAAAGCAAACTGTGCTTTTTAAGATCTGTTAACTGAGTAAATTTAAACTGATTTTTATGCAAACTAAAAGCAAGGTTTTCATAAGTGTAGGCAGTATCGGAAAAAAAACCTTCTAAATTATGTTCATTGATGGTGTTCATGTTCATGTCAGACACAATATCAATTCCGCCGGCTTTATAGACATTAACTCGTCTAGCATAAGGTAAATATAGCGGCTCTATTTTATAACCTAATGGCTGCATTGTCGCTTTTAATAAATCGATAATAATGCCTTCGTTAGTATCGGATATAACCCAAGGTGCTAATTTCCCACCAAAGACGACAGTTAATTTTTCGGTTGCACTTGATACACTAAAAAATATTGAAAACAGCATCAACACAGATGTTTTAACTATCAATTTTAAAGCCATTTTTTGCCAAGTTACTGGAGAGGATCTAGTTTGATCTTAGCCATTATATTAAGTTATAACAAGGCGGACAGGCAACAAATGGCAGTTCAGCGAAGTGTGCTCCTATTTAATACACTTTACTTTATCTTTCAATGCTTGTTATTTGCAGCGTTAACATAATCAGACGCCAAACTAGGCTAAAGCAATTTAGCCTTACGTTTTTTTTAAGCTTTATGTTACAGCCAGTGACACAAATACTTTATTTGGCTTTATTTTACCCTCAACATTACATCTTTTGACAAAAAACGCCTGCTACTACAAGGTGTTTTTGTACTTATCAATTTAAAATTTTGGTAGAATTATGACTAACCATGTCATTAATTAATGTCATGGCTACTCATTTGAATGTAGGTAAGGAGTCGACTTTTGTTTGGTGATCGCTTTAACGATATAAGTTTAAAAGGTGATATTTTTGGTGGTGTCACAACCGCTATTATTTCTTTACCTCTGGCGCTCGCTTTTGGTGTTGCTTCAGGAGCAGGTGCTGAAGCAGGGCTTTGGGGCGCTATATTAGTTGGTTTTTTTGCGGCCCTTTTTGGCGGTTCTACATCGCTTATTTCAGAGCCTACAGGGCCGATGACCGTAGTCATGACCGCCGTGTTAACCAGTATGATGGCAAAATACCCTGAAGCGGGCATGGCGATGGCATTCACTGTTGTCATGATGGCCGGTGCATTCCAGATATTAATTGGCACGCTTAAGCTAGGCAAATACATTACCTTGATGCCTTATAGTGTTATTTCTGGTTTTATGTCCGGTATAGGCGTTATCTTAATTATTTTACAGCTTGCACCGCTTTTGGGCCAAGCTGCACCAACAGGCGGGGTTGTAGGCACGATATCCACACTGCCTAACATTATCGCCAATATTAGTTTTAGCGAATTATTACTGGGTATACTGACCTTAGCGGTATTATTTTTCTTTCCAAAGCAATACCGAAAATATGTCCCTGCACAACTTGTGGCTTTAGTTGCCGTAACGTTATTTTCCATCATATTTTTCGACATCGACAGTATTCGCCGTATTGGCGAAATTCCGGCCGGTTTACCCTCGTTAGTTATGCCGCACTTTACGGCCGATATGTTTATGACCATGGTTGTTGATGCCCTGGTATTAGGCACACTTGGCTGTATTGATACATTACTAACCGCCGTTATCGGGGATTCACTTACTCGTAAAGAACATGACTCAGACAAAGAGCTACGTGGCCAAGGCCTCGCTAATATGATTTCCGGGTTATTTGGCGCTTTACCTGGCGCAGGTGCGACTATGGGTACCGTAACGAATATTCAAGTAGGTGCCCGATCACCATTATCCGGTATGGTTAGGGCATTAATTTTAGCATTAGTGGTATTAATTGCCGGTGGGCTAACTGAACCCATTCCTATGGCCGTATTAGCGGGTATTGCAGTGTATGTTGGTTTTAATATTCTAGATTGGAGTTTTATACAGCGCGCCCATAAAGTCAGCCTACAAGGCATGATGATTATGTATGGCGTGATGTTATTAACCGTGTTTGTTGATTTGATTTTAGCGGTAGGGCTTGGGGTCTTTATTTCTAATATACTAATAATAGAACAATTGAGTCGAGCACAAGCCCAGCAAGTAAAAGCGATCAGCGACACCGACCAAGATATTGTCCCCTTAACTGATGGCGAACGCATGCTATTAGATCGCGCAAATGGCAAAGTGCTGTTTTTCTACCTTTCAGGACCCATGATTTTTAGTGTTTCAAAAGCTATAGCTCGCCAACATAGCAGTGTCGGTGACTACCAAGCAATGATCCTTGATCTTACCGATGTGCCCATGTTTGATGTGACGGTTGGCCTCGCATTAGAGAATGCCATTAAAGATGCTCAAGAAGCCAATTGTGCCGTGTTCTTGCTTTGCCCAAATCAAGAAACCCGTCAGCAATTGGAAAAGTTTGAATTATTAGCTATGGTGGCAAAAGAAAACACCTATAGATACCGCCATGAAGCACTACAAGCGGCATTAAGTTATGTTGAAGATAAAGCCGCAGAAAAGCCATTCATAGCATAATGACAATGTGATAAATAATTATGACAAAGCCGTCTTAATAAACCACAGCAATTAATTATTAAGACGGTAATAACCAGCATTATATTGTAGAGAAATCTCCCAGATTATCAGTAAAATATATTGCTCAAATTTTGTCATAAACGTATGTTTTTTAAACGAAACTGTTTAATATTCCTTGTCGATAATAATTGTTACATAAATTACACTAAAAATTACGCTTAATAGTAGCATTTTGCCTCACTTTAGATTAAGTTTGCGCTTTTATTTACTACAGTTAACAAGAGCGCCTTATGTTAGAAAATACTCTCCCTCAACTCGAGCAACTGATTGAACAGATTATTGAAAAAAATACCCAACTAAAAAACCAAATTGCAGAATTAGAACAGCAAAAATCATTACTGGTAGACGAAAATGAAATGTTGCAACTAGAAGCGCTTGAAGGTGAAGAAAAACAAAAGCAAACCAGTACGGTTTTAGCAAATCTGTTAGGTAAATTACAAAGTGTAGAAGAGCTTAGTTAATGTTTGCTGAAGCCCCTATAGGTATCAGCATTGAAATTATGGGTAAGCAACATCAGTTTGCTTGCTCAGCTGAACAAGCAGAAGACTTAAAGCAAGCAGCGAGTGATCTCGCTGTTATGTGTGATGACATCAAACAACAAAATGGTATGGCTAGTAGCGAGCGTACTTTATTGGTTGCTGCAATTAATTTAAGTTATTCACTACTTGTAGCAAATAATAAAATTAAGCGTTATCAACACGGGCAAACGGCTTTAATTTCGACATTAAAAAGTACGTTAAACCAATCAGATTAATTAACTATTGGCTGGGTATTAACAATATTTTTCATTTTTTAGTATTGCCGGTATCGGTTAGCTAAGATATCAGCAATACTGGCGACTTTATGACGAGTTTTATTAACTTTAGGTAAATTGCACCTAAATACATACCGTTGCTTTATTAAGGGACAACTTCATTATGGCTGATGCCAGTATTGAATTTAAAGGGTCAAGCTTTACCCTGTCTGTTTTACATTTAAGAACGTCAGCGTTAGCTGATATTCGTGCTGATTTAATAAAGAAAGTAGCGCAAGCCCCCGACTTTTTTTACCTAGTACCCGTTGTGGTCAGTATTGAACAACTCGCGTGTTCAATTGACTATCAAGCGGTAAAAGCATTAATTGAAGAATTCAACTTTACCTTTGTCGGCTTTACTGGGACTGTGGCGAAAGAGCAACGCCAGCTTATTCGCGAATTGGGTTTTTCTTTTGTTAATACCGCGAATAATACTGCAAAGGTTAATACAGTTGAAAAACCTGTTACTGCAACACAAAGCTCAGTAACAGAAAACTCATCAGTAGAAAACCCAGCAACAGAGGCTGAAGCACCGGCTGTTTCAGCAGCCAGTAATTTATATTCAGATAAAGTTCACCGCGGGCAAATTCGTTCGGGACAGCAACTTTATGCTAAAGATCAAAACTTAGTCATTATTGGCTCAGTTTCAGCCGGAGCTGAAGTGATTGCCGATGGCAATATTCATGTTTATGGCTCGTTGCGCGGTAGAGCCATTGCGGGTGCAAAAGGTCATCATAAAGCACAAATATATTGCCAAAACCTTGAAGCTGAACTGGTTTCTATTAATGGTAATTATTGGCTCAGCGAGTCAATGGAGCAACACTGGGGCTCACCGGTATATATTCATTTGACTGACAGTGAATTAACGTCATCAAAACTCATTTAACATTAACTTAAAAAGGATATTCGGTCTATGGCACGGATAATAGTAGTTACATCAGGCAAAGGTGGTGTTGGTAAAACGACATCAAGTGCTGCCATTGGTCTTGGCCTTGCGTTGAAAGGTCATAAAGTTGTTTTAATTGATTTTGATATTGGCCTTCGAAACCTTGATTTGATCATGGGTTGTGAACGTCGCGTTGTTTACGATTTCGTTAATGTTATTAACGGTGAAGCAACATTAAATCAGGCGCTTATTAAAGATAAACGTGTAAGCAGCTTATCGATATTACCAGCCTCTCAAACACGTGATAAAGACGCATTAACCAAAGAGAATGTCGGCAAGGTTTTAGAAGAGCTTGGCAAGACCTATGATTATATCATTTGTGATTCACCTGCAGGCATCGAAGCAGGCGCAATGATGGCGCTTTATTATGCCGACGAGGCCATAGTGACCACCAATCCTGAGGTTTCATCCGTACGTGACTCTGATCGTATTTTAGGTATGCTAGCAAGTCGTTCACGCCGAGCTGAACTTGGCTTAGAGCCAATAAAAGAGCATTTATTATTGACCCGTTATTCGCCTAAACGCGTAGAAGAAGGCGAAATGCTCAGTGTTGAAGATGTTGAAGATATTCTCTCAATACCGTTATTAGGTGTTATTCCTGAATCACAAGCGGTACTTAAGGCATCAAATGCCGGTGAACCGGTCATTCTAGATACTGAAAGCGATGCCGGTAAAGCGTATCAAGATGTTATTGAGCGTTTGTTAGGCGAAACAGTTGATTTTAGATTTTTAGTTGCCGAGAAAAAAGGCATTTTCAGTCGTATGTTTGGAGGATAACATGGCACTTTTAGATTATTTTTTACGTAAAAAAGAAAAACAAGTCACAACGGCTTCTAAGGCTAAAGAGCGCTTACAAATCATTGTTGCACATGAACGTAATAGTCGAAATAAACAGCCTGATTATTTACCGCAACTGACTGAAGATATATTAAATGTTTTACGTAAATATATTAAAGTATCAGATGAAAGCTTCTCAATTAATCTCGATAAAAAAGACGGTGACTTAAACGTCTTAGAGCTCAATATTGAATTGCATGACGAGAAAATGAGTTAACTTTTTTACTGTGGGTAACGGCAAAGGTTAATGTTTAGCGTAAATGCGAGCGTTTAAGCTTACTAGCACCACTTACGTATTTTATATTATCAGCCCTTATAACTAACGGCTGATAATATAAAACACTGCAAAGTCAGTTCTACACAACAAAGCACCATCAAGCTGATGAACTGGTGGCCTTGCTAGGTAAATTGCTGAGTAATTATGACTGCCAATGGCTCATTTTTGTTGTCCATGATTACGGAATATCAGTAATACCAATTTGATTAATTAAGTGATCTACTTCTTCATGAGGGAAAATGGATAATTACAAGGCAAAAAATTTTGTCAGTAGTTATTCTACTTATAAATTTTATAACGCCGTCATTGTTAATTTTAACCATTAAAATGGCGGCGTTAATTAATCAACTTGGTATAACAGGGGGTTAATATCAAAACTCTTCGAAAAAGTCATTAAAACATAAACATGATGGTTATAAAGTAGCATCCTCCCTAAATTACGTTAGAAGGTTCTAAAACATCGTATTATAGCCCCATGCTCGCTAAAAACACCTTTATTCTGACTAGATGAACAGTTAATAAAAAGCTTTCTCAATTTTACGCTTTAAATTATACTGTTTAAATGTACAGTATGATTTATGCGTTATGAAAGTTATCCCTATTTATATTGAAGCGGGTATTTCCGGCTTCGAATCTCCAGCGGCTGAATATAAAGAACTAGCCTTGTCGCTTGATCAGCTGTTGATTGCTCATCCTGACGCGACCTTTATTGGTTTGGCACAAGGGCAGTCAATGCAAGGCGTTGGCATATTTGATGGTGATTTACTGTTAGTGGATCGTAGTGAGCAAGTAAAAGACGGTGACATTATTGTCGCTAACTATAACGGCTGTTTTACCTGCAAATTTATTGATAAAAAACAAGCGCGGCTATTATCTGCTTCAGCTTTGCACCAACCGGTTAGTATTACCCCAGAAGATGAATTTCAAATAGAAGGCGTTGTTACGCGCTCAATACGATTACATCGACCAGCAAGGGAGCTGAGCGCATGTATGCGTTAGTGGATGCGGTGTCTTTTTATGCCTCTTGTGAAAAGGTCTTCGATCCGTCCATAAGAAATAAACCGGTAGTTGTGTTAACCAATAACGATGGCTGTATCTGTGCGGCTTGTCCTCTTGCTCGTCGTTTGGGCGTGCCCAAGTTTAAGCCGTATTTTCAAATCAAACATTTTTTGGCAAAACATAACGTGGTTGTGCGCTCATCTAACTACGAACTTTATGCCAGTCTTAGCGATAAAATGATGAATGTTATTGGCCGATATTGCGATAACCAATATATTTACTCAATTGATGAATCGTTTTTGCAGTTTAAAAATTACCACACGCTAATTAAGGATTGGCATAAATACGGCCATGAAATACGCCGTGCGGTATGGCAAGAAACGCGCTTACCGGTTGGCGTTGGCTTTGGCTCAACACCAACTCTAGCCAAAGCCGCAAACCATGCAGCTAAAAAACTGCCGGGTTATAACGGGGTAGCGGTTGTTAATGATGCCGCATCGCGCAAAGAGGTGTTATCAAAAATGACCGTGACTGACGTGTGGGGAATTGGCAGCCGATTAGGCAAACGTTTAAATGTATTGGGCATAGCTACCGCATGGGATTTAGCCAACCAGTCACCTAAAGCTATGCGTAGCCAGTTTAGTGTTGTTGTGGAAAGAACGGTTAACGAGTTAAATGGTATTGTTTGTTTAAATTGGGATGAGGTTAAGCAACCGAAGAAAGAAATATTTTCCACTCGAAGCTTCGGCCAACGTGTTAACGAAAGTCACCACTTGAAAACAGCGCTAGTCAGCCACGGTGTAATTGTAGCGCGTAAATTAAGGCAACAGCATTCGCGCGTTAAAAAACTTGCTATATTTGCTGCGAGTTCGCCTCATGACGAAAATTACTATAACAAATCGATCATGTGTGAATTTCCGGTAGCAACAGATAATACGCTATATATTGCCAATGCAATATCAACTGCTTTTAAGAGTATTTATGCTAATGGTGTTAATTTTTATCGCTGTGGCGTGGGAGCCATTGAGCTTGAGAATAGTGAGTTTCAACAACATGATTTATTTTCGCTAAATGAGGACGACCCAAAGCTGATGCTTTGTTATGACGGTATCAACCATCGTTATGGCAATGATACCTTGCAATTAGCGGCACAGGGGAGAATTGAGAAGTGGCACATGCGACGTGAGTTTCTTTCGCCTAGCTTCACCAGCAAGTGGCGAGATATACCGAAGATCAGTTGTTAAGTAATCCACTGAGGGGATCAGAGTTTTAATAACCTATGTATATAATATTATTTGAAAATAATTTAAAATTTTATTTTGGTTAGCCAGACACAAAAAAGCCACTTAACAATAGTGATGTGAACTATTGTTAAGTGGCTGATTCTTATCTTTTATCTTTTATCTTTTAATTTTAAATTATTAAGATTGTTTCTTAAATCGACGTGATGCTAAACCAATCATCCCTAATGCGAAAATAGCCAGCGTTGATGGTTCTGGGACATTTATAGGGGCAGTACCGAATGTTGATGCATCGTCATGAATACGGATAAAATCAACTGCACCTACAAACGATTCTCTTCCACCTGTGTCTGTATCATCTTCAAAAAAGTTCAAGATATTAGCAGATGGTACCGCTTGGTTACTTGAATCATTAAACGGTGTAAGGGCTACACCATTAAAATGAGTTGTAATTACACCTGCAGAACGGACAAAGGCAATTGTAAAAAATTCATTTAAATTAACTGGTCCACCTAAAGGATTACTACCAGATACATAGAAGTCAAAGTTACCATTAAGTAAATATAAGCCGTTATCTGAAACTAGATTGCTAAAATCAATAAGTTTATTCCAACTAATCAAACTATCGATAACGCGTAATCTCATTTCAATTGCGTAGTCCGAAGTATTGGAAAGGGCTGATGTTAGCTTTAAGCCTTGGTTATTAGTAAAATGATACTCTGCACCAGTTACTGAGCCTCCATTAGCTATCATGTCTACACCATTACCTATAGTGTCACTTAAATCACCATTGAAATCATAGCTTTTTATTAGCCCTGCATTAGCAACATTAATAAAGCAACAAATGGACAATATTGAACTTACAAATACAGTTTTTAAAAATTTAAATTTCATTTAATATTCCCTTTTATGAATTACTCTACCTAAGCGTAAAACAGTAAACACTTTACTTAAGTAAAAACCTTACCTTATCTTACTAAAGCAAAAACCTTACCAAAATTTAAATACCTATATTTTCAATGTCATGGTGATCAACATATGATTTAATTTAAAACATTGTAAAATAACCTGACACAAAAAACTTTTCTATCAGTTTCCACCGGCGCGTATTGCCTTTATATTATTCATCGCAATTATTACGTATTTAATAGATGGTTTTATGTTTATTACAACGTTATTCATAAGCACTCTTTCTAAAATTAACAACCTGTGAATACAACGACTAACAAAAAAAATTTTAAAATATATATTTTGGTTAGCCAGACACAAAAAAGCCACTTAAGGAGTTTATTGTTAACTCTTTAAGTGGCTGATTTATAATGCTTAATGTGGTCGGAGTAGCAAGATTCGAACTTGCGACCTCACGTCCCCCAGACGCACGCGCTACCTAGCTGCGCTATACCCCGAATAATAAGCTTAATGGGGATAAAAGCTTATGCGAGCTATATTAATGATTTATGAGTCGAATGCAATTAAAAAACGTTACCGTTAAGCTAAGCGACTAATTATTGTACGTTCTGTGCTTGTTTACTGAATTGCTTAATAAAATGTACACCATCAATCATCAATGGAAAATCAGGTTTTGCCGTAATAGGCGCAGCAAGTTGAATAGAGTAACTTTGAAAATTACCATTTTGGTCAACAAACATTGATTTGTCTTTATTAAAGACCACAATGCCGTTGTCCATAGTATTAGCAATAATACGGTCATTATTTAATGCTTTAATGTCAGTGCCATTACTATAGCTTTTTGCTTTGATATCACAATTTAACCAGTTTTTAATTAACGTAGGCTGCATATCCATATGACTAGTCAGCTTATTGATCGCGCTACTTTTACTGTCAGGTAAAATAAGTAGTGCGGGTTTAGTCGATAAACTTGTCTCGATTGTGCTGTTACCAATAGAGCTTATCCAGAGGATATCATTGCTTTGCTGATCGTCTTGTTTCTTGTTTTGCGCTGACATTAAGGCATCTAAAAACAGTTCAAACTGATAGCTATTATCGCCTTTAAAATAAAATATGTGTAAACCAGGGGCGTAACTATTTAACTTATCGGCGAATATTAAACTGGATATATCAGCTAGTTTTGTTGTCGTTGGGAATAATTCATTCGTAAGACTTAGCAAGCCATGTGAATTTATTACAGACGCTTCGCTGTTATCTTCACCGACAATAGTGAATGATTTAGCTAAATTTTTCTGAGCAATAATTTGAAATATCAGCGGTTGAGCATGCTGCTCGATTAAAGCTTTTTTATAAATACTGGGTAGGCTATAAAGTAAATTAAACCAGGCATCTTTTGGTAACGCGTTATCAACATGATTATCAAGGGAGAGTATACCACGCTTGACTCTCTGCTTTATTTTGTCCAGCTGTTGAGTTTGTAATGTTTGGTCTGTAATGACCATAAAAACAGATTGTTTTAATGCTGTATCATTTGGGCATTGGCCTTGATAAACAGGGTATTGAGGTACGGCATCAGTAAAAGCCAGCGGACTTGTACGACGGGCAATATAATCAACCTCATCGAACATGCCATATTTAGTTAACAGCGTTTTTGCCGTTGATGGATAAGACAATGGTAATACCGTGTCTTGGCGTAATACGTCATATTCAAGGTTGGCATCAGCCCAAATATGAATTATGTGACTGAAGAAGAAAAAACAGACAAGCGGAATAACAACAAAGCGCGCAAAGATGGTTTTCTGTAATTCTTTCAGGTGTTTCCATGCATAGTTTGACGTTATAAGCTCAAACGATAATATGACCATGGTTAGCACTAAGCTAATAAACCAGAACACTCGACTATTTTGCTGAATTTCATTGCTAATAAGTTCTAGGATTGGCGCACTTGATGAAATATTTAAATGATAACCTAATCGGGTATAAATAAAGGCGTCTAGTAATAACAGCAATAATTCGACGGTAAAAATAATGGAAGCAGTAACCCGAATAAACCGTGTTCGAGGGAACAATATGGTGATCGGAAACAAAATTAGCACAAAACTCATAAAAGTTAAGAAAGCCATATGGCTTAACCAAGTGGTTACTAAATAAGTTTTACCTAACAAAGTGTCAGGCATTGATTCACTAAATACATAAATTGACGATAATAATATCGCCGCAATAATATTAAAAAAAGTGAACCAGTGGCTCCAGCTAACTAACTGTAATAGGCGCTTACTATAGGGTTTTGATTCAAATGAAGCCATTGCGTCGTTTAATACTCTTTATTATTGTTAATGAATGTCGCTTATTATTTATACGTTTTATTTGGAATTTTGTATAGATTGTTTTAATGCGTTGGTAAAATTGTTCACTATTGCTTCACGTTCCTTTTTTGGCACATTATTTATAATAATTTCTGTCAGGGTATTTCCTAGGCACATCAGCGCTAGATCAGGGGTTGCAGACTCGTTGACGAGAACATCAAGCAAATCTTTAATAATTTTTTCTACACGTTCGTTGGAATACTTGGATACAATAGGCATCTTAAACACTTAATGGTAATTTAATAAACAAACTTAAGTTTATCAAATGCCCGAACAATATAATACTGGCCTTTATCTATGAGCTTAATAATTTCGAATATAACACTGCATTTTTTATCAAAAAAAGAAGAAACAGGTGAAGTTGTACTCAGGTTAGGGCCTGAAAATGTTGCGGCTAGCAGCAAAATAGAAAGTTTTGTTGATGCGCTGCATAAAATTTATAATAGTAAAGGTAGTAAGGCTTACGGGCATTTTTCATCAATGCCAGCCGAAGGTGACAGTGCCAGATTTGTTGATGTTATGGAAAGTTATTTAAGTGATGCGCAAACTTTTCATCAATTTAGTGGCCAAGCCGGTAACTTACTTAAAAATGAATTAGAAAAATATGATCTGGCTGAAACTGGTTATTTAATCGTCTGCCACTACGAGTATATGGGCGGTCGTTATTTACTGGTGGCTATTATTCCTATCTCTGAACATTATTCTGTTGACGGTGAATTAAATATTTCAGCCGATCAACATCTTGATACTAATAAACTACAATTAGCTGCCCGTATCGATTTATTCGATTATCAAAATAATGCGGAAGGTAACCGTTACATTTCTTTTATTAAAGGTCGTGCCGGTAGAAAGGTGTCTGACTTTTTCTTAGATTTTTTAAGTTGTGAAGAAGGTTTAAATTCCAAAGAGCAAACCCAAACTTTAGTACAAGCGGTTGAAGACTATGTGTCGGTTAATCAATTTGACGCTAATGAAAAGCAACAAACGCGTAAAGAGCTATTAAGTTACTGTAAAGAGCAAAAAGAGTCGGCGCAAGATGTTTCATTGCAAGAAATTGGTAATGTCATTAAAACGGAAGAGAGTGGCCAAGACTTTTACAAATTTTGCCAAGAACAAGCTTATCCGATTGAAGAATCATTTCCACATGATCAAGCGGTAGTGAATAAAGTCACTAAATACGCAGGTTATGGTAATGGGATCAGCTTAAGTTTCGAGCGCAGCCATTTTGGTCAAGATGTTGTTTATAGTCCGGCCAATGAAAGTATTACTATTTATAAAGTGCCGCCAAACTTAAAAGATCAATTATTGGCGTTAATGGAAAGTAATGCGAGTCAAAACGCTAGCCAAAGCGCTAGTCAAGGCCAAGCGCCAGTGCAGAGTAATGAAACCGCTGACTTAGGTAATATAAATAATGCAGATAATGCCGATAATTCGGAAAACGAATTCTAAGCGTTAACTCAGACTAAGCTAAAAATATATAAAACATGTTGCTGATTTTAAGCAATAGAAAACGATTAAATTAGGAAAAAAAATGACCACATTTACAATTACTCGACCAGACGACTGGCATGTACATTTACGTGACGGTGCAAGCTTAAATAATACGGTTGCAGATATCAGCCGCTACTTTGGTCGCGCTATTATAATGCCAAACCTGGTACCGCCAGTGACTAATGCTGAATTAGCGACCCAATACCATCAGCGTATTATGGCCGCTAATCCGAGTAAGCAATTCCAACCGTTAATGGTGTTGTATTTAACAGATCAAACCACGGCTGAAGATATTAAAGCCGCAAAAGCATCGGGTATTGTATACGCGGCTAAGCTTTATCCAGCCGGGGCAACTACAAACTCTTCATCAGGTGTAACAAACGTAGATAACATTGCACCTGTGTTAGCGGCAATGGAAGAAGTTAACATGCCATTATTAGTGCATGGTGAAGTTACCGATCATGATATTGACATTTTTGACCGTGAAGCCGTATTTATCGATACCATATTGCGTCCGTTAGTAGCAAAGTACTCAACATTAAAAATAGTGTTAGAACACATTACCACCAAGAATGCTGTTGATTTTGTTAAAGCGGCAGGTGCAAACGTTGCGGCTACAATTACGGTTCATCATTTATTATTTAACCGTAATCATATGTTAGTGGGTGGTATTCGTCCTCATTATTATTGTTTGCCAATTCTAAAGCGAAATATTCACCAACACGCATTAGTGGAAGCAGCAACAAGTGGTAGCGATAAATTTTTCCTAGGCACTGATTCTGCACCACATGCACAAGGTGCTAAAGAAGCCGCTTGCGGTTGCGCTGGTGCTTATACTGCACATGCTGCAATTGAATTATATGCCGAAGCTTTTGAACAAGCCGGAGCACTTGATAAACTTGAAGGCTTTGCTAGTTTACATGGTCCTAAGTTTTATAACCTACCCGTAAACAGTGATAAAATAACGCTAGTAAAAGAAGCATGGAACGTACCTGCAACCATGGCATTTGGCTGTGATGAAGTTGTGCCAATTCGTGCAAATGAAACCATTGCTTGGCAAGTAAAATAGTAGGGGATTAGAATAAATGCAGTTATTTGTAAATGATTTAACCGTTATCGACTTTTCGTATTGTTGCGCGTCTCGTGGCATTGTGGGTGAAAGTTGGATTGTAGATGTTTTGCTTGATGGCAGCTTAAATGAAATGAGCATGGTGCTTGATTTTGCCGTGGTTAAAAAACAAATTAAAGCCATTATTGATGACGCTGTCGATCATAAACTATTATTACCGATGCAAGAAAATACAATTAGTGTTGAGGTTTCAGAGAATAGACCCGGCCATGAATTTGTAAACTTCACCTCAAAACAGGGGGGGTACTATTTACAATCACCTAGTTGTGCCTTTGCCAAAATAGACACCAAGCAAATAGATATTGCCTCGGTAACCGACTATTTAACAACGATAATTCTGACTCATTTACCGAAAAATGTTCAAGGATTAACCTTAAACTTGCGACCTGAAGTCATCGATGGTGCTTACTATCATTATACTCATGGTTTAAAACTGCATGATGGGAATTGCCAACGTATCGCCCATGGTCACCGCTCGAAAATTCATATCTATAAGAATGGCCAACGCTCAGCCGCGCTAGAAGACGTGTGGAGTTTACGCTGGCAAGATATTTACTTAGCCAGTGAAGCAGATCGCATATCGTTAAGCGATATAGAACTGTCTGCAACGGCTATGGCTAATTTGACGCCCGATCACCAATTATTTTCTTACTTTGCGCCGCAAGGTAGATTTGATATTGCCGTACCAAGCACAATTTTGGATGTGGTTGATTGTGATTCAACGGTTGAGTTATTGGCAGACTTTATTGTTCGCCAACTTAAAAAACAATCGCCGCTTGATGAATTTAAAGTCGTTGCCTTTGAAGGTGTTGCAAAAGGAGCTATTGCCAATGGCTAAGCCGTGTTCATTATTATTTAGGCTTTCGTTTATCGCGATTTTATTAGTTTCTCAGGTTGTGTCAGCCAATCCACAAGCTGAAACTGAGCTTAGCGTGCAATATTTTCAAGGTGCGCTAATTGTTGGTAAAACCGAGCCTGAAAATAAGGTAACACTTAATGGTGATGCAATTAAGGTATCTAAAAACGGTGACTATGCGTTAGGTTTCAGCCGAGACGAGAAAAATAATAGTGAATTGATGATCATTAGCCCGAACGGCAACATCGAAAAGCGTATATTAAAACCTTTAAAGCGTAAATATAATATTCAACGGGTTAAAGGCATTTCGAAAAAAATAATGAACCCGAATAAAAAAGCGATCAGTCGCGTTGGGGAAGATAATAAAAAAATTAAAGCCGCTCGACAAGTTGATAGCGATTTAACTGCGTTTGCTCAAGGTTTTATTGCGCCTATTGAAGGTATAATTACCGGTGTTTACGGCAGCCAACGTTATTATAACGGGGTGCCTAAAACGCCACATTATGGTTTAGATTATGCCGGTAAAAAAGGTGACCCCGTAAAATCACCAGCAGACGGTAAAGTTTTAATGTATGTCAGCGATATGTTTTACTCTGGCGGCACTATGATTATTGATCATGGCCATGGAGTCACTTCAACATTTTTACATTTGAGTGACGCATACGTCGAAGTGGGTGATAGTGTCACTCAAGGCCAATTAATCGCCGCGGTAGGCGCAAGTGGCAGAGCAACAGGGCCACATTTAGATTGGCGTATAAACTGGTTCAACATGAGATTAGATCCTGCCTTAGTGTTAAAACTAAAACCGCTCAAGCTTTAATCTCAGCAATTAGCAAAGGTAATCACAAGATTACATAGACAACGATCACCTTTGCTTTTGTTTTATTTTTCTTGTGTTTTGTCTTGTCTTATATTGTCTTGAATATATTAATCATTATGATCATTGCTTGAAGTTTTGAGTGTGGCTATCAAGGTTTAAATGATGCTGAATAATTCCTTTTCGGTGTATTTAATCGGTAAATAAATATAGAAGGATTTGCAATGTCTGGCCAATATCCGAATAAAATAAAATCACTTCCCCTTTACGACGGTCGCTTCGACGCATACAAGTTGGCAGCAAATGGCAGTGATGTATTGTTTGCGTCTTACCCTGCTGGAACAGATATACCTGAACATCAACATGAGACGGATAACTACGGCGTGATCACCCGCGGTGAATTGATTTTAACTATGCAAGGTGAAACACAACGTATAAAAGTAGGGCAGTGGTACCATGTTCCAGCCAATGTAAAACACAGCGCTAAGTTTGAAGAAGTGACGGATGAAATTGAAATTTGGTTTCATCCTGAGTAGTGTAGCGCCATAACTCATTAAAATATAACGTATTTATATAGCGTATATGTCGTTAAGTCTTCATTTTATTTTTGTTGTAGTTTGAATAATCTGATTTCTTAACCATTTATTTGCCGGGTCAAAGTCTACATTACGGTGCCAATATAAATGTACGTCAATATCGTGCAAAGTAACAGGCAATGGGTATACCACCAAATCAAGTATCTCGCTGTACATCTTTGCGGTTGTTTCTATTAATGTCAGCAACATGTCGTTCTCGGCGATAACTTGGCATGCAGAAAATGCATGTTGACACCTCAAGCCAATTTTTCGTTGTAGTCCTAATCGACCTAACTCAAAATCTTCAATGCTAGGCCCGATTGTACGCGATGAGACGAGCACGTGATCTTGTGCGAGGTAGGTATCTAAATCTAATGTAGATTTTATATTAGGATGGTTTTTACGTGCTAACACCACAAATTTATTCTGCTCTAATTGCGTGTGTAAAATATTGTCGCTTACCGATACCAAAGTGTCTATTGCTAAATCAATGTCGCCACTGGCAAGTTTGCTTTCTAATTCACTACGATTAACTCGGCGGCTACTTTGTAAATTAATTAAAGGTGCTTCTTTTTTTATTCGTTGCATTAAGGGCGGTAAATAGGAAGCTTCTAAACCGCCATGTAAAGAAACATTAAAGTTGTTGCGAGAAACTAAGGGTTCAAATTGTCTCGACTGTGCCAAGCAAACTTTCAATTGCTGTAACGCTTCACGAACATCGGCTATTACATTGTTTGCCACAGGTGTGGGGCGCATTTCGTTACCTTGACGAATAAACAAAGCATCATCAAAATTATGACGAAGTTTACTTAACGAATGACTAACCGCAGGTTGCGATAAATTTAGCGCAGCTGCCGCTTTAGTAATATTGCCTTCGCAGTAAATCGCTTCAAATACCACAAATAAATTTAAGTCTACCTTCATACATTCTCCACAACATTGACCTATAATTATTAAGCCAAGTAATCATCTTTATTCATAATAAGAATAAAGTTTTATTAGTAGTATTCATTTCATTTAATGTAATTGCTGCAGCTAGCATAGTCAAGCGGTACAAACGTGGTGTTTTATGAGTTGTTAGCGTGTTAACTCATGGTGCTGTAAGAAGTACGACTAAGTCATTACGACTAAACTTACTTATATAATAATGTCTGCTCAAAGCTGTATTTAAGCACTCAGCTAGTGCAGGTTTGTATTTTGACCATGAATGATGTGGATGTACAAGTAGGGTTCGTAGCTTATTAAGTAAGGCATTCATCGTAATAAGTAGACTAGCGCTTATTGGCCTAGTGGTACTTTATGATCTTCTCGTTAATTGTCTAGATTTTATGGTATTGGATAAAGTCAGACATTTTAATTTATTACTGACTAACGGCCATTAACTTTATTCGTATTGTGAATGATAGGTTATAACAACTATTCATTTGTTTTATTTGTTTCAGGCCTTTAGCATGGGTTGATAAGGTCTGTTGTATGTTCTTTTAAATACTCAGTTAACACCTGTTAAATAAAAAGGCGGAATGTAACAAATGCTAATAAACCTATGTTTTTATTTACTGACCATTTCAATCGCCAGGGTATTGGTTTAGTTTCATGTCGGCTATTTATCTGATCCGCCACGGGCAAGCCTCATTCGGTAAAGCTGATTATGATCAATTGTCAGAGAAAGGCAATTCTCAATCTCAGTTACTCGGTAAGTTTTGGCAAGCACTTCCTGCACCCGATAAAATATTTTTAGGTGATTTACTGCGCCATGAACAAACATTAGAAAACTTCATAGAAGGTTATCAAGGCGCTAAACCTTCCACCGTTTTACATTCAGGTTTTAATGAGTTTAATCATGTCGACATGTTATCGAGTTACGATGCCCAGTGGAAAAACTTTGCGCTTATGGCATCAAAAACCAGTCAACAGCCTGACGCCAATCGACTTTTTCAAAAAGAGTTTAGCCTAGCGCTTAAACGTTGGGTTAGTGGTAAGTACGATAATGACTATATTGAAAGCTGGTCACAATTTAAAAAACGTTGCATTACTGCGCTGCAAAATGTTGTTAATCAAGAATTAATCCTTAAAAAATCCGTAAATAATATTAAGCCAACACAAAATATATGTATTTTTACATCAGGCGGTGCTATTTCCGTAATTATTCAGCATATATTAGGTTTAACTGACGAAAATACCTTAGCAGTACTTCAACAATTACGTAATACCGGTGTAACCAAATTATTTTTTTCGAAAAACAAATTAACGGTCGATTATTTGAATAATTATGCTCATTTAACCCAAGCGGGTGCTGACTGGGTAACGTTCAAATAACAGATAACAAATACAAAATTTATAAATAGGAATCTAGATATGAGTACTAATTTATTCGATTTAACAGGAAAAATTGCTTTAGTTACTGGAGCGAGTCGTGGTATTGGCGAGCAAATAGCATTATTACTCGCACAAAACGGCGCACATGTCATTGTTTCTAGTCGTAAAGTTGAAGGTTGCCAAAAGGTTGTCGATCAAATTATTTCAGCAGGTGGCAGTGCACAAGCCATTGCTTGTCATATTGGTGAATTAGAACAAATAGAAAACATTTTTGCTCAAATTTCAGCTGAGCACGGAAAATTAGATATATTAGTCAACAATGCCGCTACAAACCCTTACTTTGGCCATGTATTAGATACCGATTTAGGGGCATTTCAAAAAACCGTTGACGTTAATATTCGTGGTTACTTTTTCATGTCAACGATTGGCGCTAAATTAATGAAAGCGAACAACGGAGGGGCAATCGTTAACGTAGCCTCTATCAACGGTGTTATTCCTGGAGATTACCAAGGGATATATTCCATCACCAAAGCTGCGGTTATTTCTATGACCAAAACATTTGCGAAAGAATGTGCACAATTTAATATTCGCGTTAATGCTTTATTACCGGGTGGCACAGACACTAAATTTGCCTCCACTTTAGTTAATAATCCAAAAATATTAGACCAATTGCTGAATCACGTGCCAATGAAGCGTGTCGCGCAGCCTGAAGAAATGGCGGGCACAGTTTTGTACTTAGTTTCAAATGCCTCTAGCTACACCACTGGAACAGCGATTAATGTCGATGGCGGCTATTTAATTGGATAGTACTATTTATTAAAATATTTATAACATTGTTTGCAGATAGTAAACCTTGTTTTAAATGTTCTGCAGCCAAGCTAGTTGCAGAACATTAGCAATTTAAAGCAGAACATTAGCAATTTAAAAGAGAGTCTAGGAAATAACATGAGTATCAACAACACGGCAACTGAAAAACTTTTCCAGTCATTCACCGCAGGCGGTTTAACGCTAAAAAATCGTACGGTTATGGCACCAATGACCCGTACTTTTTCTCCCAATTATGTCCCCAATAGTGATGTAGCTAAATATTATCGCCGCAGAGCTGAAGGTAATGTCGGTTTAATTATTACTGAAGGTACTTTTATTTCGCATAAAGCGGCCAATGGTTATGAACGTGTGCCCGCTATTTATGGTGAAGAAGCACTAGCAGGCTGGAAACATGTAGTAGATGAAGTGCATGCTGCAGGTGGAAAAATAGCACCACAGTTATGGCATGTTGGCTCAGTACGTAAAGAAGGTATTGGTCCAGATAAAACAATTCCTGCTTATAGTCCTTCAGGTTTATATAAGCCGGGCGCAGCAAACGGTGTGGCGATGAGCCAAGCAGATATCGATGAAGTTGTTGCCTCGTTTGCACAAGCTGCCGCTGATTCCAAAGCTATTGGCTTTGATGCGATTGAAGTGCATGGCGCGCATGGCTATTTGGTTGATCAATTTTTTTGGGAAGGTACAAACCAACGTAGCGATAAATATGGTGGCTCATTAGAAAATAGAGCGCGATTTGCGGTTGAAATAGTACAGGCTATTCGCCTTGCTGTCGGTGAAGACTTTCCGATCATCTTTAGATTTTCTCAATGGAAGCAGCAAGATTACAACGCCAAGCTTTGCCAAACGCCTGAAGAATTAGCCACATTCCTATCATTACTCAGTAATGCAGGCGTCGACGTATTTCATGCTAGTACTCGCCGTTTTTGGTTACCTGAATTTGAAGGTTCAGAGCTTAACCTTGCCGGCTGGACCAAAAAACTTACCAATAAGCCCGTTATAACCGTCGGTAGCGTAGGTTTAGATAGCGACTTTACGAGTGAAGAAAGCGCTGACCTTGGTGGTACATCGAACCCAACAGGAATTGAAGGTTTATTAACCCGTTTAAATAACGATGAATTTGATCTGGTGGCCATTGGCCGCGCGTTGTTAGTTGACCCTGAATGGGTAAACAAAATTCAGCACAATAAAGATGACGAAATAGCACAATTTAATAAAGACGCACTGATGACATTGAGTTAGACACTGAGCTAGATATTGAGTTAATAAGCGCCGATACCGGCATTTACAGCGGCATATACAGCGGCATATAAAATATAAGGATTACCCATGGATTTTGAATACAGTGACAAGGTTAAAGAGTTAATTGCGCGTGTAACCGTGTTTATGAACGAGCATATTTATCCTGTTGAAGCGCAAATGCATCAGCAAGTTGCTGAAAACCCATGGTCAACACCGCCGTTAATGGAAGCACTTAAAGCCAAGGCAAAAGCACAAGGCTTATGGAATTTATTTTTACCGGTAAGTTACGGTAAATATAGTGCTGGTTTAACTAACTTAGAATACGCACCGCTTGCAGAAATTATGGGTAAAGTGATGTGGGCATCTGAAGTGTTTAATTGTGCTGCACCTGATACGGGTAATATGGAAGTATTGGCTAAATATGGAAATGAAGCGCAGAAAAAACAATGGTTAGAGCCACTACTTGAAGGCAAAATTCGTTCAGCTTTTGCGATGACAGAGCCAGAAGTAGCCTCAAGTGATGCAACTAACATTGAACTACGCATTGAACGTGATGACGACGAATATGTTATCAACGGTCGAAAATTTTATATTAGCGGCGCGTGTCGCAAACAATGTGAAATTATGATCGTGATGGGTAAAACAGACCCAGGTAATAGCAACCGATATATTCAGCAGTCTCAAGTGCTAGTACCGATGAATACACCGGGTGTAACTATGGTGCGCCCAATGCAAGTTTTTGGATATAACGACGCACCAGAAGGGCATGCAGAAATCACTTTTGAAAATGTCCGCGTACCCCTTACAAACATTATTGTAGGTGAAGGCAAAGGCTTTGAAATTGCACAAGGCCGTTTAGGCCCAGGTCGTATTCACCATTGCATGCGCTCAGTTGGTATCGCACAACGCGCCTTAGATTTAATGTGTAAGCGGGTTAACGAACGCATTGTTTTTGGCCAGCCGATGATCAAGCAACAATCTGTGCGTGAAGACATTGCCATTTCAGCGTGTCAAATTGAACAAGCCCGTTTGATGACCTTAAAAGCAGCACAAAAGATGGATGCTGAAGGTAATAAAGCCGCTAAAGATATTATCGCGATGATAAAAATTGTTGCACCGAGTATGGCGCTTGATGTACTTGACCGCGCTATTCAATGCCATGGGGCTGTAGGGGTTAGTCAAGATACCTTCTTAGCTCATGCGTATGCAGGACAAAGAACGTTACGTTTAGCTGATGGCCCAGATCAAGTCCACATGATGCAACTAGGCCGAGATTTAGTGAAAAAGTTGACGTAATAGCCGCTACTTTGAAGCAATGAGAAGAGATAAACCAATTGAAGAGAAAAAACCTATGACAGCAACGGTTACATTTGATGTAGAAAAATTAACGCAATACCTTGAGTCTCATGTCGCTGGTTTTATGGGCCCGATCACCTTAACAAAGTTTACCGGCGGGCAATCAAATCCTACCTATAAAGTAGCAGCCAAATCAGGTTTGTATGTACTGCGCAGCCAGCCGCCGGGCAAATTATTAAAATCTGCCCATGCGGTTGACCGAGAATATCAAGTGCTTGACGCACTACAAGATACAGACGTTGCCGTTGCTCAGGTCTATCACCTTTGTCGTGATACCAGCGTTATGGGGGCGATGTTTTACCTGATGGAGTTTTGTGATGGCGCTGTTTATTGGAGCGCATCTTTACCTGAAATTACAAGTAATGCTTATCGTAGCCAAATGTATGATGCGATGAATAAATCATTAGTCGCGCTGCACAGTGTCGATATAAATGCTGTGGGTTTGCAAGATTACGGTAAAGCGGGTAATTATTTTGAACGACAATTTGCTCGTTGGACTTCGCAATACCGTACAACAGAACTACATAAAATTCCTGCCATGGATCAGTTAATAATTTGGCTTGAAAATCACTTGCCTGAAGACGATGGTCGAGTTTGTTTAGTTCATGGTGATTTTCGCTTAGACAATATGATGTTCGCCAAAGATAAACCTGAAATTATGGCAGTGCTCGATTGGGAGTTGTCCACTTTAGGACATCCTTTTTCTGATTTAGCTTATCAATGTATGCAATTACGTATGCCTCAAGGTATGGGCACTATCGATGGCTTACAAGGCGTTGATAGAGCAAGTTTAGGCATACCAACCGAAGCAGAATATGTTGCAGATTATTGTCAACGCATGGGTATTGAACGTATCGAAAATTGGAGCTTCTACCTCGCGTTTAGCTTCTTTAGATTAGCAGCGATAGTGCAAGGTGTCGCAAAACGTGCATCTCAGGGTAATGCTTCAAATGAACATGCCAGCAAGGTAGGGGCGTTTGTTGAACCACTAGCGCAAATGGCTTTAAGTATGATTAACAATTCAGCTAAGCAATAAAATAGTTGATATCAAACAATATGTGTAATGGAAGGAAGTAACATGGATCCACTCTTAGACTTTACCGGTAAAGTAGCGGTTATCACTGGCGCAGCGCAAGGCTTTGGCCAACTGTTAGCCCAAGAGTTAGCTAAACGTGGCGCAAAATTAGTGATCAGTGATATTAACAAAACTGGCGTGCTAAAAGTGGCTGATGATATTGCAGCAACTGGCGCTTCAGTGATTGCCATGGCATGTGACGTTTCAAAAAATGATGATTGTAAAGCAATGGTAGCTACCGCAATTGAAAACTTTGGTCGTGTCGATATTGGGGTTAATAATGCCGGTGTTGCCCATGAATTTATGCCACTGCACGAAATAGACGAGTCAATAATGGACAGCCAATTTGCCATTAACGTTAAAGGTGTGCAATTTGGTATGCGCCATCAAATACAACAAATGTTGCAACAAGGTGAAGGCGCTATTCTTAATGTTAGTTCGATGGCGGGTATCAGCGGTGCAGCCAGAGGCAGTGCTTATGCTATGGCTAAACATGCGGTTATTGGGTTAACCAAAACAGGTGCTGTTGAGTATGGTCGCAACAATATTCGTATCAACGCTATTTGCCCGTTTTTCACCCTTACGCCGATGGTGACTAATTTTGCTGACCAAGAACAACAAAAAAGAATGAGCAAAGGTGCCCCTATGAACCGTTTAGGTGAGCCGAAAGAAATTGTTGCCATGATGCTGATGATGCTATCGCCAGCCAATACTTATATGACGGGTCAATGTATCGCCATAGATGGCGGTGTTTCTGCTCAGTAATCTGTAATTGCTATGAGTAAAACGCACCGGTTAGCCAATAAGCAATAAACTCGGTGTTATTTAGAAAAGTAAAAGATGAGAAGCTAATTTATGTCTGCAACATTAATGAATGAACGTGATCTTGAATTCATGCTCTATGAACTTTTTGATAGTGAGTCACTGATAAAAAGACAGCGCTATCAAGATCATGACCGTCAAACCTTCAATGAAGTTATTAATACCGCTAAAGCGATAGCTGAGAAACACTTTTTACCTATTCGACAAAAGCTAGATACTCATCAACCGACATTCGACGGTAAAAACGTCAGCCTTATCCCTGAATTAAAACCGGCTATTGAAGCGGTAATCGCCTCGGGTATTTCGTCAGCTACGGCAGATTACGAATCAAACGGTATGCAATTACCGCCGATTATTGCCAGTGCTGCTAGCACGTATTTAACCGCTGCAGGTGGTGTGGGTTTAGGTTACAACATGTTGACCAACGCCAATGCAAATTTACTTGAAGCCCATGGTAGCCAGGCGCTTATAGATAAATGGGTTAAACCTATGCGTTCAGGCCGATTTATGGGCACTATGGCAATGACAGAACCTGGCAGTGGTTCAGGGCTTGGCGATTTAATTACCAAAGCTGTGAGGTCTGAAGACGGTACCTATCGTATTAGCGGTAATAAAATCTATATTTCTGGTGGCGATCATGACTTAAGTGAAAACATTGTTCATCTTGTGCTTGCTCGAGTTCAAGGCGCGCCTAGAGGCGTTAAAGGTATTTCGCTGTTTGTGGTGCCTAAGTTTTTAGTCAGTGATGACGGCATTGTCGGTGAGGATAACGAAGTTGCTCTTGCGGGCTTATTTCACAAAATGGGTGGTCGTGCGCAAACATCAACTGCATTAAGTTTCGGTGAGAAACATGGCTCAGTGGGTTATTTAGTTGGAGAAGAAAATCAAGGACTTAAGTACATGTTTCATATGATGAATGAGGCACGTATTATGGTGGGTACCAGTGGTGCAACACTGGCAGTTGCAGGGTATCAATACGCGCTAGATTACGCGAAAAATCGTCCACAAGGGCGCTTGCCATCTTGTAAAGATCCGCTTTCTCCTATGGTTAATATTATAGAACACGCTGATGTTCGCCGGATGTTACTAGCACAAAAAGCTTATGCTGAAGGCGCACTTTCTCTAGTGCTGTATGGCTCACAACTTAGCGATGACGAAAAAACCGCGCCAACAATTGAAGCGAGAGAACACGCACAGGTGTTATTAGACTTTTTAACGCCTATTATTAAAACTTGGCCGTCTGAATATGGCACCAAAGCGAATGACTTAGCGATTCAAGTGCTCGGTGGTCATGGTTATATTAACGAACATCCTGTTGAATTGTTTTATCGCGATAATCGCTTAAACGCTATACATGAAGGCACTACAGGTATTCAGTCGTTAGACTTATTAACCCGTAAAGTTCCGATGCATAACATGATCGGATATTTAGCAACGTTGGACGAAATTTATAAAACTATCGATGTAGCAAAACAATGTAATAATTTAGATGAATTTTCCACACAACTTATCGAGGCCGTTAATACCTTAAAGCAAACAACAGAAAGTGTGTTAGGTGCAATGTCGACCCGAAATATAGATTTGGCGTTAGCAAATTCGGTCAAATACCTAGAGCTGTTTGGTCACGTTATTGTGGCGTGGTTATGGCTAAAGCAGGGTATTGTTGCAAGCCAGGCACTGAGCAAGCAACCGCATCAAGCAGATGAGGATTTTTATAACGGAAAACTTCAAGCATTACAGTATTTTTATCGTTTTGAACTGCCCGACATTACATTATGGTCAAGTATTTTACACCATACTGACAGTACAACTTATGACATGAAGGTAGACTGGTTTTAAGTGTCTCTACATGGCCAAATATAAGGCATTTATTATACTAAAGTGTTGTTCAGGACAATATGCTAATGCATTGTCTAATAAGCGAAATTATGTAGCTATTCTGATTTAATAAATAACACTATTATGGATTATTTCAACCAGAAAGATTGCACAGATATTGGATGAGAGTGATATTAATAAAAAAGTTACTTAAAAATGAATAATTGGGGAGATATACGATGGAAAAAATTTGGCTTGAGAAGAGTTATCCACCAGGTGTTGAATGGGAAATAGACCCAGACAAATATATTTCTTTGGCGGATTTATTTTTAAAATACACTAAGCTTTACGAGCACAATACGGCATTTATTAATATGGGTGCCAGTATTTCCTATCAAGAATTAGAGCAACAAGCGACTGACTTCGCGGCTTATTTACAACAAGGTTTAGGCTTAGTAAAAGGCGATAAATTTGCCATTATGATCCCGAATCTTTTGCAATACCCAGTGGCATTATTTGGTGCCCTTATTGCCGGTTTAACCGTGGTAAATGTAAATCCGCTCTACACAGCGCGTGAGTTAGAACATCAATTAAAGAATTCTGGCACAAAATCCATTCTTATTCTGACCAATTTTGCGCACGTACTGGAAGCGGTTATTGATAAAACTGACGTAGAACACGTTATTGTTACCGGTGTTGGTGACCGACTAAGCAAAGTTAAAGGCTTGATGGTCAACTTAGTACTCAAGTACGTAAAAAAACAAGTACCAGCGTATAACTTATCAAATGCAGTAACATTTAATAATGCTATGGCTAGTGGCGCAACACTTAACTTTAACCCCGTTAAAATTGTGGGCTCTGATCTCGCTTTTTTACAGTATACCGGTGGTACAACGGGTCCTTCAAAAGGGGCGATGTTAACGCACCGCAATATGATCGCGAATGTAGAACAATCTAACGCAGCTACTAAAAATGTCTATGAAGTCGGCAAAGAAATTATGGTAACCGCTTTACCGCTTTATCATATCTTTGCGCTAACCTCTAACTGCCTGTGTTTTCTGCCTTTTGGTGGTACTAACCTGTTAATTACTAATCCTAGAGATATGCCCGGTTTTGTTAAAGAGCTCGCTAAATATCCTTTCACTGCCATAACCGGCGTTAACACCTTATTTAATGGCTTATTACATACCCCAGGCTTTGATAAACTTGACTTTAGTCCATTAAAACTTGGTTTTGCTGGCGGTATGTCAGTGCAGCGTCCTGTGGCTGAATTATGGGAAAAAGTGACAGGTACACGTTTATTGGAAGGTTATGGTTTAACGGAATGTGCACCATTAGTGACCATGAGTCCTTACAACCAGGAAAGTTACAATGGTTCAATAGGGCTTCCTGCTCCCTCAACAGATATTCGTTTAATTGGTGATGATGGTGAAGAAGTCACATTAGGCCAACCCGGTGAAATGTGGGTTAAAGGCCCACAAGTAATGAAAGGTTATTACAATCGCCAAGACGCCACCGATGAAGTATTAAAAGACGGTTGGTTAGCAACCGGCGATATTGCCACCATGGATGAAAATGGCTTTTTCAACATTGTAGATCGTAAAAAAGATATGATCATCGTCTCGGGCTTTAACGTTTTTCCGAATGAAATAGAAGAAGTGCTTGTGATGCATGCTGGTGTACTTGAAGCCGCGGCCATTGGTGTCAAACATGATGCTACCGGTGAAGCGGTAAAAGTGTTCATTGTTAAAAAAGATCCAAACTTAACCGAAAAAGATATTTTCGATCACTGTCATAAATTGCTGACTAATTATAAATGTCCAAAATTTGTTGAGTTTATGGATGATTTACCAAAAACCAATGTGGGTAAAGTATTGAGAAAAGAATTACGAAAATAAGCAGTTTAACTGCAACTATTTGCCAATATTGGCTTTTAAGATTAACAATTTCTTTATCTAATTTTAAAGCTTGGTGATCAAGTGCTGTTTTACTCGGCTTGATTATTAGGTTTTATTTATTAAGTAATGTTCATTAAGCAATGTTCATTAAGCAATGTTCATTAACCTTTTTTATTGGATAAAGAAAACAACAAAGAGATAAATAATGACTACTTATACTGCAATTAATTTAATCGCTCGTCCAACTGGCGGCCCAATTGGTCCAGAACTTTTTGAAATAGTTGAAAAAGAGCTGCCAAGTATTGGCAAAGGGCAATTTTTAGTTAAACAAAACCATATGTCACTTGATCCTGCGATGTTTGGTTGGATGAGCCCTGATACAGAAAGTTATATTCCGCCCGTTGCATTAGGTGATGTTATGCGTAGCTCAGGCATTGGTGAAGTTGTAGAGAGTAACCATGAAGGCTTTCAAGTGGGCGATCGGGTGATGGGTTTAATGGGCTGGACACAATATTATTTATCTGACGGTGCCGGCTTAAATAAAGTAGCTGCACCATTACCGGATGAAGCCATACTATCGGTATTCGCTCTACCAGGTTTAACGGCCACACAGGGTTTATACAGTATTGGTAAGCCAAAAAGCGGTGAAACACTGGTTGTTTCGGGTGCTGCGGGCTCAGTCGGCTCAATTGTGGGTCAGTTAGCTAAAGCCGATGGCTTAACCGTTATTGGTATTGTGGGAAGTGATGAGAAAGCCGATTGGATTATTAATGAATTAGGCTTTGATGGCGCGGTTAATTATAAAACAGATAATTTAGCCGAAAAATTAGCGGCATTAACGCCAAATGGTATTGACGTTTACTTTGAAAATACTGGCGGAGCTATACAGCACCATGTATATGAAAGAATGAATGCCCATGGTCGTATTGCCGTTTGTGGCATGATCGCTGATTATTCGAAAGAAGTACCCGATTTAGCACCAAGTTGGATTAACATCATCAAAAAGCGCTTAACTATACAAGGTTTTACCATGCCAGATCATTTTGGTGAAATTCCAGCGTTATTAGAAAAACTTACACCTTATGTGATGCAAGGAAAAATTAAACATCGTGCCCATGTTTTAGAAGGACTGGAATCTGCAATTACCGGACTGAACTTGTTTTTTACCGGGAAAAATAAAGGTAAGTTAATCGTTAAACTTTAGATTTCCTTTAATTATCTATGAGAAAATATACGCTATAGCCAGTCAATGTTAAATCTAGGTTATAGCGTAAACTAAAAGAATGGTTTGAACAGACGTTGTAACGTAACGTCAAGGAAACTAAACTAGTTGTAATGCGATACAGTACTTCAAATGAAATCTCTCAACATGCCGCAACAGTCGGGCCATGATCAAAAAGACATTCATATCTCGGAAGCAGTAAATTAATCGGGTGTCGGTATTATTGCTTTAGCGGATGTTAATCGGGAAGGTTTTATAACAAGAAATACGGTACTTAACAGCACCCCCGTAGTGATAAAATTGCTACGTAGCATAATAATCGACTGGAAAATTTCTAGTTGAATAAATTAATAAATCATCAATCAATTTATATTGATGACTAATAATACCCAGTTGATAAATACCGGGCATCATTTTTTATAGGTAAATACATGTTTAAAAGTACAGAAAATTATATTGCATCAGACGAACTTCGCTTAGCAGTTAACGCGGCAATTACTTTAGAAAAACCACTATTGATCAAAGGCGAACCGGGTACAGGTAAAACCCAACTTGCTGAAGAATTAGCAAAATCACTTAATTGTAAACTATACCAATGGCATATTAAATCGACTACAAAAGCACAGCAGGGTCTTTACGAATATGACGCGGTGTCACGGTTAAGAGATAGTCAATTAGGCGATGAAAAAGTTAATGATATTTCCAATTACATTATTAAAGGTAAGCTTTGGCAGGCCTTTGAGGAAGAACAACGCCCGATACTGTTAATTGATGAAATAGACAAAGCTGATATTGAATTTCCCAACGATTTATTGCAAGAGCTTGATAAAATGGAGTTTTTTGTTTATGAAACTCAACAAGTGATCAAGGCCAAACAACGTCCAATTATCATTATTACCTCAAATAATGAAAAAGAGCTGCCTGATGCCTTTTTACGTCGCTGTTTCTTTCATTACATTAAATTTCCGACAAAAGCCGAGATGGAGCAAATTATTGCTGTTCACCATCCTGATGTGAAGCAAGACTTACTCGCGCATACATTAGAAGTGTTTTTTAATCTTAGAGACTTGCAAGGGATTAAGAAAAAGCCTTCAACGTCAGAGTTGATTGATTGGCTAAAACTGCTGGTTGCCGACGACGTCGCTCAAGACGTATTAATTAATAAAAAGTCAGACATAATTCCTTTATTTGGTGCTTTACTTAAAAATGAGCAAGATGTGACCTTACTTGAAAAACTTGCCTTTATTAGTCGCAGAAACAGGTAATAAACGTGTTTATAGATTTATTTTTAACCCTGAGAAAACACAAAGTTCCGGTAAGTTTACGTGAGTTACTGGATCTGATTGCGTTATTAAAAAAAGGGGTTGTGTTTGCCGATGTTGAAGCCTTCTATCATTTAGCAAAAATAGTCATGGTTAAAGACGAAATTCATTACGACAAATTTGATGGAGCTTTCGCTGAATACTTTGATGGTGTGCAAAAAATTGACATTTTCGATAACGTTATTCCTGAAGAATGGCTCAGAAAGAAGTTTGAAAACGAGCTTAGTCAGGAAGAAAAAGACAAGTTAAAAGCGCTAGGCGGTCTTGACGAATTAATGAAAACGTTAAAAGAGCGTCTTGCAGAACAAGAGAAACGACACGAAGGTGGCAGTAAATGGGTTGGTACTGGCGGCAAATCACCGTTTGGCGCTTATGGTTATAATCCAGAAGGCATTCGTGTTGGCCAAGACGGCAATCGAAATAATCGCGCGGTAAAAGTGTGGGATAAGCGAGAGTTTAAAAACTTCGATCAAGATAGAGAGCTAGGTACACGCAATATAAAACTAGCACTTAAAAAACTGAGAAAGTTTGCCCGAACGGGGGCAAGTGAGAAGCTTGATATCAACACGACCATTCGCTCTACTGCAAAAAATGGTGGCTTACTTGATGTACACATGGAGCCTGAGCGCCATAATTCTGTAAAAGTCTTAATGTTTTTTGATATTGGTGGCTCTATGGATGAATACATTCATACCTGTGAAGAGCTGTTTTCTGCAGCTCACACCGAATTTAAACATCTTGAATTTTTCTATTTTCACAATTGTGTTTACGAACGTTTATGGAAAGACAACAGTCGTCGACGCCATGACACGGTTGATTTAGAGGAAATAATAAGAACTTTCGGTAGCGATTATAAAGTCATTTTTGTCGGTGACGCCACGATGGGGCCTTATGAAATAGTAGCACCTGGCGGCAGTGTTGAGCACTGGAATGAAAAACCCGGGGTAGATTATATGCATCGAATTTTGGGCCATTTCAATAAAGTTGCATGGTTAAACCCTCAACCAGAAAACCAATGGGATTATTATCATTCAATATCAATTATTAAAAGCTTAATCGGCGATAGAATGTTTCCATTAACGGTTGATGGTATTGGTCGAGCCATTAAAGAAATTAGTTAAGGGCTGGAAGATATATACTTAGAAAAGAATCTTTGAAATAAATAATATGTGGCACGGGTTAACACGTGCCACATATACATATACATATACATGTAAGAAATATAAACGCTGATTAAAAATCTATAAAGAAATAACCATCGCTGCATCAAGTTCGATTGCCGCATCTAGCGCCGCTAAAATCTCTTTTCTTTCTTTCAATTTAGTACCGTGATGCGCTTTCATATTCAATGTTTGCATATGAGTAGCAAGGGCTTTAGCTGTTGCTAATAATTCTTCTGGTTCAACTAATGTGTCTAAAAACCCTGCAGCAACCGCTGTTTCTGGCGAGAATAATTCGGCGTTAATTACTGAACGCGTTAAATAGTTACTCGGTAAGCGGTTACGTGCTATTTCAATACCTGCTTGGTGCATAGTCATGCCAATAGTGACTTCATTTAAGCCGATTTTAAATTTACCTAAACTGCCAATTCGATGATCGCAGCTGAGTAACAAAAATGCGCCTTTAGCAATAGCATGGCCGGTACAAGCGCCAATAATTGGAAATGGAAATGACAACATACGACGAGATAAAATAGAACCTGCTGTAACTAATGCTACCGCGGATTCTGAACTTGCTGTCATCGTTTTTAGGTCAAAGCCTGCAGAAAACATGCCTGTTTGACCCGTTAATATAACTACGGCGCCCGCAGACTCTGCTTGATCTAAAGCGTCATTTAATTCGTTGATCACTTGGTGAGAAATAGCATTTACTTTGCCATTTTTTAAAGTGATAGTTGCAATTTTTTCATTAATTTCTAAATCGACTAATTCCACGATTATTCCTATTGTTTTTTTATGTAAATAAAATCGCCATTTAAGCAAAACTAGTGCTTTAAGATAGGCGAGCCATTTCCAGAATGTTTTCAATTTTGTAATAAAGGCGTTGGTTATTTAACGATTACCATGAGCCTAAACTGTTTACGAAATTTTAATATAATCTACATCATAATATCAGTGACACTGAAATGATCACCAGTAAAATATGTACATTTGTTAAAAAATAGAGAGTTATTTGAAAATTCATCTGTACTGTAAAGCTTGTATTTCTATCTTGCACTGGTTTTACCACTTGTGTCTACACGCTACTATTGGTAATTAACTGAATGTGTTGTTATTTTTAAAGAAACTATTCTATTATCTAAGTATAAGCTTTATATATCACAGCGTATTTACCTAAAGAAAGATTGAGAGTTTAAGGCTGTACATCAGCGTAGAAATAAAAGGTTACTTTACGTAAGTCCATCGAATATAAGTAGCTGCAGCTAATTAACTTGAATGTATAAATAGCACAAAAGAGAGTATTTACGCATGAAATCAGTGAAAACATCCAGCCATCCCGACATTGTCATGATATACCAAGAGCGGGATAGTGTTGAGCCGGCAATACAGCAAATTTCTGAATTAGACCTCGATTTTAAAGCTTATAAATTTAATCCAAAAAAATTAAATAGCTTAACGGCGATGAAACCAAAAGTTTTATTGTTGTCATCAAATAATGTCAAAAGCACTATTGAATTCTATATAAATTACCTTGAAGAATATGAACAAAACATCGCGCCACATAGTGCAATATTGTTGATCAACAACCGAGAAACTTTTCGTGCCTATTTAGCTTGTGAAAATGGTTTGTTTGACGATTACGCCATTATTAATCCCTTAAATGAGCCATATCGGTTAAAGCTGGTTTTGTTAAAAGAATTAAAATTAATTGAAAGTCGAAATAATGAAAGTTTAGAGCAACTTGTTATTGAAGGCGAAGATGAACTTGCATCATGTATACAGCACGGAGTAGCACTTAAAAAGTCTTTTATATCTCAAGTGAATGAATGTGAAAAAAATATTATTTCCGCGACCAATAGCGCTTTAGATAATGACCAAACAAAAGCGGTATTACAGAATATTATCGGCTTATCTTTAGAGCAAATGAACGAAAACGTTTCTAGCAATATACAAAATATCGTTGATCAATTACAAGAATTAAAAGCTAATAATCAGGAGCTTAAAGAAAATATCATAGAGAGTAATCAACATGATATTAAAAGTGTTATGGGGGTGAATACCGAGCTACTCATAGCAGATGTTGACAGTAACACTGAGCAAACACAAACTGCTTGCTACAAAGTACTTATAGCGGAACCATCAGACATGTTTACTCATGTTATAGATAAAATATTCTCTGGTACGGTATTTAAATATGCTTTAGTAAATGACGGTAAATTAGCGTTAGAAAAGATTAAAGACTTTAAACCCGATGTGGTGCTTTTAGCTTATGACTTACCAACGTTAAACGGTATCGAAGTCACTAAAATTGTTCGCCAAGCAGGTAATCAAGTCCCTGTAGTGGCGTATATACAATATCGAAACAGAGAAGCGATTAAACGCTGGATTCCATTTAGGCTTAATGGTTATTTAATCAAACCTTCAAAGAAAAGTGCCATATTAAAAAGTATTACTAAAGCGATAAAATCGCCAACTGAAATACTTAAATACCAAGAAAAACAAGTTAAAAATATTATCGAATGGCTACCTATTTACCAAGTAGGTAATAAACAAATTGATGAGCAACATAAGATGATATTTACCATGCTCAATGATTTATATCATAAAGACAATAAGCAGTCTGCTGTTATGCTATTGCAACATTTATCTTCATACATTGATTTGCAATTTGATTCAGAAGAAAATTTATTAAGACAAATAAATTACCCAGGTACCCAAGAGCATATAACTGAGCATATTGAGCTAAAAGAAAAGCTTGTAGTGTTTCTGAATAAGCTTGATGACTATAACATTGAAGTGCAGCATAAAATGGCATTGGTTATTTATGCTTGGTTTACTAAACATATTGTTGAGTCTGATATGAAATACAAGGCCTATGCATTGTCGATTGAAGAAGAAAGCTTTACGGCATAACCTTCACGTCGACATTGTATAGGTTATGCCAGTAATACCACCTTAAATTTAGCGTTAAAATGATAAGGCTATTTTAAAAAATTTAACTTAAAAAACTAACCGCATTATTGATATTTTCTCGGTCAGTTCTTGTGCTATTTACTGCTGCACTTTCATCGGCATAACCAAAAGACATACCAAATAAAATACCACGCTGCTCTGGTAAATTTAGCGCTTTTTTTATCGGGTCAGGGAATTGTCCTAAGGCACCTTGCATACAACATGACAGTCCATGCTCTGCTAAAATTAACGACAAGGTTTGTGCATAAATACCTAAATCTACTGCGCCCATAATATCTAAATATTTATCCATGGTGAAAAAGGCAACGTGTGGCGCATCAAAAAACTGCCAATTTCGAATCATTGCCATTTGTCGGCCTTTTTTATCGTCTCGTGTTACACCGATAGCGCTATAAAGTGCATTAGCGGAACCAAATTGACGATCACGGTGAATACCTTCGTATTTAGGTAACCAGTTAAAGTCAGGGTTAGGTGCTTTACCTTTCATTACTGTAGCGGTTAAGTCATTTTTTAATTGCTCTTTTTTATCACCTGAAACTACATATGTTTGCCAAGGTTGCACATTACAGTTTGATGGTGATTGTTGTGCTTGTTTAAAAATAGCTTCAAGTAATTCATGTCTAACAGGTTTACTTAAAAAAGCACGCGTAGAATATCGTTCTTCTAACAAGGCAATTACTGACATAAGGTATCCTTTAAGGTCGTTTCAAATAGATAAATTAATTAAAAATCTACATTTGCTTACTAATATAAGCACGCATAAATTATGTTAAAGCCAATAGTTTTATAAAACCAATGAATAATTATAATGAAGCTGTATTCCCATAAAACATAGTAGTGCTTTGAGAACGCAAATACTGGGTACAAAATAGCCTAGGAATGCAGATCACGAATAGAGCTTGCGGCAAATAGCAGAGGTTTTATGTTAAGTCAGTTTAACAAAGCGGTATTTACCGTCATGTATACGAAATTTGAATAGGTAATGATTAAAAATATTCATTTGTTTTATATCTTCTTTGTATTTAGCATAGAAAACATACAATTCAAGTAACCGCCATGAATAGTCTAATAATAGTCTAATAAGAGTTTGGAGAATAAATTAATGCCTGAGTATAAAGCCCCCATAAGAGATATAAAATTTGTTATGCAAGAGTTGTTAGACTGCGATAAACATTACCAACACCTTGGCTACAATGATGCCAGTGAAGACATGGTAAACGCTATTCTCACAGAAGCCGCCAAATTTACCGAACAGGTTATTGCACCAATTAATCAGATTGGCGACCAGCAGGGTTGTACTTGGACCGATGGGGTGGTTACAACACCAGACGGTTTTAAAGATGCTTATCAACAGTATGTAGAGGGTGGCTGGCCTACATTGGCACAAAGTGTAGAATTTGGCGGCCAAGGGTTACCACATTCACTCAATAGTGCGATCAGTGAAATGATGTCAGCAGCTAACCATAGTTTTTCTATGTATCCAGGTTTAAGTCATGGCGCCTTAGCAACCATTGAAGCCCATGGTACTGAAATACAAAAACAACAATTTATGCCAAACCTAGTTGAAGGTACTTGGACTGGCACCATGTGTTTAACCGAAGCACATTGCGGTACTGACCTCGGCATGTTGCGCACAAAAGCCGAGTTAAGTGCTGATGGTAGTTATTCATTAACAGGCTCAAAAATATTTATCTCTGCTGGTGAACATGACTTATCTGACAACATTGTTCATATTGTTATTGCTCGTATTCCAGGCTCACCTGAAGGCAGTAAAGGGATTTCACTTTTTATTGTCCCTAAGTTTAATGTCAATGATGACGGCACAATAGCCGATAGAAATGGTGTTAGCTGTGGCTCAATTGAACACAAAATGGGTATTAACGCGAATGCGACATGTGTGATTAATTTTGACAATGCAAAAGGCTATTTAATTGGTGAAGTTAACCGCGGCTTAAACTGTATGTTCACCTTTATGAATTCAGCGCGATTAGGTGTGGCGTTAGAAGGTACCGCAGCAGCAGAGGCCTCTTTTCAAGGTGCATTGGCTTATGCCAAAGATCGTTTACAAATGCGGTCAATTAGCGGGATTAAAAACCCAAATGGTCCTGCAGATCCTATTATTGTTCACCCCGACGTTCGCAGAATGTTACTGACCCAGAAGTCAATTACTGAAGGTGGTCGGGCACTTATCGGTTATTTATCACAGTTAGTTGATATAACACATGCTGAAAAAGACAAAATTAAAGTCGTTAATGCGGAAACAAAGCTCGCTTTATTAACACCGATAGCAAAAGCGTTGTTGAGTGAGCTAGGATTTGAATGTACTAGTCACGGGGTACAAATATTTGGCGGCCACGGCTTTATAAAAGAGTGGGGCATGGAACAACTCATGCGAGATACCAAAATAAGCTGTTTATATGAAGGCACGACAGGTATTCAAGCATTAGATTTACTTGCCCGTAAAATTTTAGGCAGCAAAGGCGCAATATTACAACCTTTCATGGCGGATGTTGGTGATTTTTGCCAAGCTAACGCCAGTAATAATGCGATGGCTGAACAAATACAAACCTTAAGTGCATACTTTGAGCAGTGGCAAAGTATTACGGCAACGGTCGGTAAAAAAGCCCAAAGTAATGCCGATGAAATTGGTGGTGCATCGGTTGATTATTTAATGTTCGCAGGTTACGTCACTTTAGCGTACTTTTGGGCACAAATGGCTTCAGTTGCGCATAACAAGCTTCAAAGTGGCGCTGAAGATAGAGCTTTCTATCAAGCAAAGTTACATACCTGTGAATTTTACTTTAAACGAATATTACCTCGCGCTAAAGGACATGCGGCTTGTATTGAAGGTGGTGTTGATTCAATGATGGCGTTAGCCAGTGAAGACTTCAGCTTTTAATTGGCTGTCACGTTTTCATATTTTAAAGTTATACCAAGTGAATGAATCAACTTGGTATTAAACTAACACACATGAAAAAGTAGCTTAGGTTTTCTTTTACTCGAAAATGGTTATGAATTACTGCGAGGTATATCATAGCCATTTTTTTATCATCTAGTTTTGTGATTTTTGAGTTTTTAGTTTTAAAATTATGAGCAAACTAACTCTCTGACCTTGGATATTGATTTTCCGTCAAATATAAACTCAAAGTGCTTGGTTTGGATCGCGGTAGAGACATGAATAGGAGAAAAAAGCCCCCAACAGGTTGAACCTTCATTTCGGACCGATAGATATTGAATACCTTGCTCACCATTTTTTTTCAGCTCAGCACCAAGGCTTCTAGGTCGCGTGTAATCAGCACTATCATTAATGCCTTCAAGCTTTGAGCAGTCGACAACGTCGGCACTAAACGTTACTTTTAAGCATCGCATATCTACCGTGTCATAATGCAAACCTTGTACATTTTGAAAATATTTCTCTTGATGGTAAAGCGTTTCTTTAATAGCGGTATTAATGGTGTCAGCAAGGTATAGCACACCAAATTCACCGCCACTGAAGCGTGAGCCAACAGGATTAATGTGGGTAAAGGGCGCGGTTACATAATTTACGCCGTCAATGCCAAAGGGAATTTCGTTGGTTGAAAGTAAGGCTAAGTTGCCAAGCTCATTTAATATTCTTGGATTGGTTAATGCCTGAATAGCGTAAACCGCTTCAAAGTCGTCTTTATTGATCACATCATCAAATAGTGTGATGGGAGGGAATTTAGAATTAACTAAGCGGTAGGTGACCTTATCGACAAGTTTTAATATTTTTGTAGCTTTCATCGAGTTACCACTGACCATTGCGCATAGCATCTATACGTTTGAAAACTTCGTATAAAGTGCCAAATTTCCCCGTCGAGATAAGTGATAGCGGCGAGTTACCATTAAAGTAAGGATTATCATTTTTCATCGCCATAAAACCATAAATATTATCAGGGTTAGTGAAAACCATTTTCAATGCTTGATGAATATTAGCTATATAACTGATGCGCTCTAACTGATCATTTGAAAGCGTCGCACTTTCATTATTTTGCAAGCGATAATAACTACTCTTTGTTAGTCCAAGAATCGCTTGTTTATCACTGGCGCTGCAACGCCATTTCTCTAATATATTGCTACCCAGTTTAAAAGCCACCGAACTATTAATTTTCGGAGTTTCATTTTGATAATGTGAAATATTCATCTATAAGTCCTATAAACCATCAACCTCTTTAGTGTAGTTCCAATTGAGACAATAATCAAATATTAGTACCATTTGATACGTAAAGTGATGGGTATCATTGACTACTCATAAGTTATGGCTGGCTATTGGTTTTATACTTGATAATTTCTTTCATGGTAGTTTCAGATAAAAGTAAAAAAATGACTGCCGAAAGTATCGCAGAGGCAAAGATCATACACATAACAATTATTTGATATCTAGCGGCAATTAAAGGTGAAACCCCTGACAATATTTGACCTGTCATCATTCCTGGTATTGAGACTAAACCCACAGCAAATAGAGAGTTAATAACGGGAATGGTCGCGGCATTAAGTGCTTGTTGGCGAGCTATTTTATAAGATTTATTATTGTTTAATTCAGAAAAAATTCGTTCTGCACATAAACTGATGCTATTCATTGCGGTGGCAAATATCATACCGCCAAGAGGAATAATAATTTGTGCTTTATACCATGGCGTTAACGATAACGCCCCTTGGCTTATGATTAATAAAGTAAAGCCTCCGCCAACTAATATGGCGATAAAACCATGTTTGAATAATTTTAGCCTATGTTGTGAGGGAAGTGTTCGTAGTGCTATCCAGCATGAAACACTGATCATCGCCAATAAAATGGACGTTATTAGCCAAGCATTATCAGAATAAAAAATGTAGCTTAATACATAACCAATCAGTAATAACTGAACAAGCATACGAGCGAGGGCATAGCTCGCTTGTTTTACATTTAATGACCATAAATATATAAAACCAAGCGCGATTATAACCGGGATAAAAGCAACAGAGAGATCAACTAAACTGATTATTTTCAGTGTATCGTTCATGAGCATTGATAGACTTAATATAGAGTGTGGTTATTATTTATCATTTTTGTGACAGGATATACAGCACAAGTCGATAACAGTATGATTTTATCTTCAACACGAGGCGTTAGTTTGAACATAGTCACATATAGTTGACATAATAGCGGTGCTTTCTGCAGCTTTTAATTACCTTTACTTGTAAGCATAGTGTATAAAGCTTAGATTAATTTTAACAAGCAACTTAAGATTACTAACAGGCTTTTTTTTAGTAAAAATGCTCGTTTATAAAAGATAAATTAATAAGTTGATGAAACTATCAATACCAAGGAACAATCAGTGAGTACAGCCGTAATAAAATCAATAAATTTCCTGCTCATCATTACCGGAGTTTTTGCATCATTTTCCCTATTGGCGCATGGCGTTGACGACGCAACAAAGCAGTTTTTAGAGGCTAATCAAGGTACTGCCATATTGCCATTTATTTATATTGGCGCTAAACATATGCTGACGGGCTACGACCATTTATTATTTCTTGTTGGTGTGGTGTTTTTCTTATTTAGAAGTAAAGACGTGCTGCTATATGTCAGTTTATTTACGCTTGGCCATAGCTTAACTTTGCTATATGGCGTATTTAGTCACATTGAAATTAATCCTTATATTATTGACGCTATTATTGGACTTTCAGTGGTCTATAAAGGTTTTGATAATTTAGGCGGATTTCAACGCATATTTAACTGCCAACCTAATACTAAAATAGCTGTGACTGTGTTTGGGTTATTTCACGGTTTTGGTTTAGCAACTAAAATTCAAGAGTTTCAATTACCCAGTGATGGACTAGTCAGTAACATTATTTCATTCAATGTTGGCGTTGAAATAGGCCAGTTTTTAGCACTTGCCATGGTGTTAATCATTTTAAATTTTTGGCGCCGACATAGCAGTTACCTCAAGTTTGCAACAATAACGAATACGGCCTTAATGAGTGCTGGCTTTATGCTATTAGGTTTGCAATTAACCGGTTATATAATCAGTTAACGTTAATATTTATTGCTAACTAGAGTTCAGAAAAATAAACGAAATCAACAAATAAAAAAAGCATTTAGGATTTAACATGAACGAATTTAATATCCCCGTACATTCTACCCGCACGTTAATTAAAGCAGGCGTGGTTGCACTTTTAGTTGCATTAACGCTGCTTATTACCTGTATTTTACCGGCAGAATATAACATAGACCCAACAGGAGTTGGTAAAGCTCTAGGGCTAACATCGATTGCAGAAGCATCAGAAAAGCCACCCGAAATTAGCGTGGAACGTGGTATTCAAAATGATATACAACGTACCGATACTGTAGAAATTATTATCCCCGCGGGCAAAGGGCTAGAGTATAAATTAAACATGGAAAAGCATGCGCATGTTGAATATCAATGGAAAACCGATGGTGAAGCGCTGTATTTTGATTTTCATGGTGAACCTGCAGGCGATAAAACAGGGTATTTTGAAAGTTTCTCAATTACCACGGCAAATAATATGCAGGGCTCGCTTACTACGCCATTTAAAGGCTCACATGGCTGGTATTGGAAAAATAAAAGCCAGCAGCCAGTAACTGTCACGTTATCAATGAAAGGTTATTACACGATTAAAGGCTAGTATTTAAATGCTTTGGTCAAAAACAGCCGTTAGTATATTGCTTATTAATGGTTGTTTTTAAATTTCAATGTGAATAAAAGTTAGTTGAAGCGTTTTAATTTTAGTTTTTATTGATTCAGTCACAGCTCAACTACTGTTAACAGTGGTTGAGCTAAAAGAAAAAGTTTCAATATTACCACCCTGTGTTCTCCGTAACTGCCACGATACCCCCTTACAATGGTTAAAATTTCGTTAAAATATAGTGAAAAAAGTTTGTTGTAGCTCACCGTTGTTTAAATTAAGTTAATTCATCTGTTTAGTGTATATATTCGCTATATTTCCTTAATGATTAGTCCTATTATTGAGACATTATATTTTCAGTAAGGAAACAGTGTTGCTATCCCGTTTATATACTTTCATGCCTGGCCTGAATGTTTTATTCAATTATGAGCGCCAATGGTTCGCTGATGATGCTAAAGCGGCATTGTCAGTTGCGGCAGTTGCTTTACCCGTTGCAATTGCTTACGCACAGCTTACTGGCGTAAATGCTGCTGTAGGGCTTTATTCCTGCGTGTTGCCCATGATCATATATGCGCTATTTGGCACGTCTAAACAATTAATTGTTGGGCCTGACGCTGCAACCTGTGCGGTTATCGCTGCCGTAGTAACGCCTTTAGCCGCCGGTGATATTGTTAAGCATTGGCAATTAGTTATCACCATGACCGCCATGACCGGATTTTGGTGCATCATTGCCAGCCGCTTTAAACTTGGTGTGTTAGCCGATTTTTTATCTAAACCAATTTTAATGGGGCTACTTAATGGTGTTGCTATTACTATTATTGTTGGCCAATTCTCAAAAGTGTTTGGCTTTACCTTTGATGAAAAATACCTACTTGAACGCTTAGGTGGCGTGCCTGAATATCTCTCACAAGCCCATGTGCCGACACTGCTCATGGCTTTACTTACGGTGAGTATTTATTTTGCGATGAAACGTATAAAACCCACTTGGCCAGCTTCTATGTTCGCAATTGCTTTTGGTGCGATGTTAGTTTGGGGCTTTAATTTAGAACAATTTGACATAAAAACCATTGGGATTGTCGATGGCGGCTTACCTTTATTTAAAGCACCTGACTTTAACGTTGGTATTATTCGCGAATTGGTCATGCCTGCACTTAACCTAGCGATAGTGAGCTTTGTCAGCATGATGCTAACCGCGCGTAGTTTTGCAGCCAAAAATGGTTACGACATTGATGCTGATAAAGAATTTATGGCTTTGGGCATAGCCAACTTTGCTTCGGCTTTATCACAAGGCTTTGCCGTGAGTGGTGCAGACTCTCGCACAGCGGTAAATGATGCTAATGGGGGTAAAACGCAATTAGTCTCTATCATAGCCGCCGTTATTATTGCCATTATTGCTATTTTCTTAACGGCACCGCTTGAGTTTATTCCCAGTGCGGCATTGGGCGTGGTGCTGATCATTGCTTCTGTACATCTTTTAGACTTAAAATCGGTTTGGAAGCTAAGATTAAAAGACAGGCAAGCCTTTTACTTAACCTTAACAACTTTATTTGCGGTACTTTTTATTGGTGTTATTCCTGGTATCACACTGGCGGTATTGTTAGGTTTATTTCAATTTATTCGCACAGTTATGCGTCCAACCGATCACATACTCGGTATGGATATAAATGGCGTTGTTAGAAGTTTAGACACCAGCGATAAAGCAAAACCGATAGACGGAATTTTCATTTACCGCTTCAACTCGCCATTAACCTACTTTAACTCGAGTTTCTTTAAACGTAGATTGTTAGAGCAATACGCAAGACAAAAAGATGATATTGAGTGTGTGATTATTGATGCCGTACCGTGTTTTACTCACCTAGACTTAAGTGTTATGGCAATGTTGGCTGACTTAAATGTTATATTTCAAAAACGCGGCGTACGCCTTGAAATTGCCGGCAGAAAACGTCAATTACTGGCGTGGTTTGTCAATGCGGAAATTAAATCAGGCAGTGAGGGGATATATGTGCATTCTGATTTATATTTAGCGTTGAGAATTAACCAAGCCAAACAACTAGCAGCTAAAGAAGTACAAGAAGCTAAAGAACAAGAAGAACAAGACAAACAAGAGGAAAATACTAGTTCACTTTAGTTAATTCTAGCTTACTCTAGCTTAACTCTAACTGGCTTGTGTTAGGTATCCGAGTTGAGGTTCGTATGCTGTTTCGCTAACAAAAATGCCGTTAATTTTATGTTATTAACGGCATTGGCATTTACTTTTATAAGACTTCACTTATGTAAGTCTACGCTTCAATTATCAAATTTTTGGCTCAGTTAATGGTTGCGCTGGCTCAGGATTAAACACTTCAAAGCAATCATTAGCTTCTTGGCAGTCTATCCGCTCATTTAAGCTAGGTTCATGCACAGGATATTCTTCAACATAAACACCTTTAGTGCGCCATATACCGGTATTCCATCGTTTAAAAGCAATAACTCCGCGAATACATTCATCTAAGCTAGTCGCTAACCAAATACCAACCAAGCCATAGGCAAAATGAAGCCCTAAAAGCCAAGCTAGCGGTAGGGCGAAAAACCACATAATGACAAAGCCAAACGTTGATATAAACCGTGCATCTCCAGAGGCACGTAATGACGAACCCACAATCAAATTAAAGCTTCGACCAAACTCACCTATAATGGCGACAAATAAGATTAATTTCCCTAACGCCCAGATGTCAGTATTACTGGTAAAAACCGCAAATAATTGATCAGAAAATGCCAGTAAGGTAAATACAAAAAACATTGCGCCGGCAATACCCAGTTTTAGACCCAAAATTAGTTGTTTGTGAGCGTCATCAAAGCGTTTAGCACCAATAAAATTCGCTACTTTTATTTGCACACCAGCACTAATAGCGAAACCATAAAGAATGGCAGTAAAAAGTAAATTAAAAGTATAAATACGAGTGGCTAAAGCAAGTTCGCCCATAGTGACTATCATCACCGTCATTACTATTTGAGTGAGTTGCCATGACATTGGCTCTAACACTGACGGCATAGATATTTTTAAAATAGGGGCACTGTCTTTTTTAAATAGCAGCCAAGTTTTAGGTAAAGCAATTTTAATTTTTAAATGCTTGGTAATAATTAATAAAGTAAAACATAAGCTGACAAGCCAAGCAATGACTGAGGCTAAGGCAACACCTTGTACGCCAAGATCAGGAAAACCATGTTTACCGTCAATTAATAGGTAATTAAATAGTATATTGACTATGGTCATCACGAAGGTTGACCACATATTCCAGTGGGTTTTGCCTTGAGACGTTAAAACACCTGCGGCAGCAAAGCGAATGGCTAATATCCAAGTGCCCATACCAATAGTACTTAAATAAATACTTGCCATGGCAGCCATATCGTCTGACAAGCCCATCCATTGGGCGAATGTAGGCGAAAATGTCAGCATGATAATGGTTAAAACAAGGCCACTAAATAAAAGAATAGCAAATAGTACACCATAGGTTGTTGCTAGTTTCTGTAAATCTCCGGCACCAATACGTTGCGAGGCAACACTACTGCCACCTTGATGCAAAGTGCTGTAAAGCGCAAACGCAATACCTAAAATAGGCATAATAGCGCCAATAGAAGCTGCTGCGGTATCAGAAATACGACTTAAAAACCAAGCATCGGCAACATTTATCATAAAAATGAAAAATAGGTCAATAAAAATGGGCCAAGTTAAGCTTAATAGACTTCTATCAGCAACTGATTTACTAGATGTTGGCACAATACCTCCGGAAAAATTTGCAATAGCATATTATAGCAGCAGAATAAGTAATTACTGTTGCATACGTTTGTTACAAATCGTACTGAGAAAAATAAAAACTATCGACAGTATAAATAACAAGAAAGGGCGTTAAAAATCATAATTTGATGATTTATTCAGCACTTGATAACAAAAATCAATTTAAATGGCCATTATTGTTAATTAGCACTTTACAAAGTTGTGCACAGTATTTATTATTCGCCCCGTTCTGAAGCAGCAATGCTTTTGAACTTCAGGTGAGATGGCTGAGTGGTCGAAAGCACCGGTCTTGAAAACCGGCAAGGGTTTGTAGCCCTTCTAGAGTTCAAATCTCTATCTCACCGCCACATTCTAAAAAACCGCTAATTTATTAGCGGTTTTTTTTCGTCTTAAATTTACTAAACAGTATAATTGGGTTTGTAGCGCTAAACCTTGAGGAGACTTCAAATCTCTATCTCACCGGCACATTCTAAGGGCTGCACAAAGTGCAGCCCTTTTTCCTTTTTGACACTTCCGAATATTTTCCGAATATATTTACATTAAACACTAAAGTTTTATGAATTCATCATAATATTTGGTTTCTTCAATGGCTGATTTTAGCCGTGCAGAATAATCTTGTTTAACTTTTGATTTTAATGGCAACTGCATAAGTACTTCAGAGTAACCTTGAAATCTCAATAGAGGTGGTATAACAAAACCTTCTTGTTTTTCCTCTTTTAATATAATTTGCTCAGCCTGAAAGCAACGGTGCAATTCTGCTACTTCCTGTTTAAGTATATTAGATCCTGAAGGTAATGAATTATTTCGTGTATTTGCATCAATATACTTTGAGATACCAATTTTTAGGTAAAATGAATGTTCACCATGGGGGATTGTAGCTAAGTAAAGCAGGTAATTTACGAACACTTATGTACTAATAATTTCACAACAACTACCCGAATAAAAAAACAAAGCACAGACACCATTTCCAAAAGTTAATATGAATATATAACCGTAAAAACACTAAATACCGATTGCCTGTCGGTTTTTAGTGTGTCAATATCACACCAGAATTTATAGCGATGAAAAAATCTATGCAACTCGGTGAATTAGAAAAACAAGTTTTAGAATATTTATGGAAAATACAACCTGCTGATGCTAAACAGGTATTTAGTTATTTTGAAAAAAATAGAGGTGGATCACTAAATACTATACAAAGTACTTTAGAGCGATTGTTTAAAAAGGATTTACTTGGCAGAGAGAAAAGCGGCCATGCTTATCAATACTACCCCAAAGTTGAACGTCATGAATTAATAGGCCAACTTATCAAAAATGTTACTCATGATTTTGTTTCTAAAGATGAGAATAGTGTCATTGCTGCCTTCTCTTCTATTTCAGAAGATTTAGATGAACAACAGCTTGATAAGTTAGAGGCAATGATTGAACAGCAACGTCAAAAACTACAGAAGAATGCCTAATAATGATTTATGACCAATGGGCATTAGCATTTAATTTACTTGCTGTAGGGGTATTAGCCTTTATAGTAGCTAACATATTTGTTTCAGCAGTATTTTGGTCTCTAAAGGGAAGATTAGCTGATTATGCTGTCACTACACGTAAATCATTATTATGGTTATCTGTGCTCACTCCTTGGTTTATTGCTGTATGTGTCACACTTGTTTTTAGTCCATTATTTCAAGATGATTCGACATCTAATTGGCTGACTGACATAGCGCATTGGCATCATTCAGATATTTTCTATTTCCTGAGTTGGCATAGTATTAGTTTGCTCATTTTCGTTGGTTTCAGTCTATATATTTTTACAAAAAAAATAATTGTGCTTTATCACAACCATCAGCAGATCAGTCTTTTGCGTAGATTTGGGACAGAGAAGCGTAAACAAGTATTTATCATTGAGTCACCTCTACCAACAGCATTCACAGGAGGGATGCTCAATCCTTCGTGCTTTATTTCAACGGGTCTTATTGAGCAACTAGGCGCTGATGATATAGAAATCATCCTTCAGCATGAGCTAGCTCATGTACACCATTATGATCCAATGAAAAAATGGCTTTTTTCATTTTTCTCAGCTTATTTTGCATCTAATATTAAGCATTTATTACTATCCATGATGTCTCTATCTATGGAACAAGACGCTGATTCTTTGTTTGTCAAAAACCAACAACAGTCAAACAATGTCGCTAGTACCCTGATAAAATTTACGAAATTGGCAGCTAACTATTCAATTCACCCACAATATAACAGTGAGTTATTTGTTCATTTTTGCCGACACGCTATTGAACAACGAGTACTACATTTACTCAATGACAAACAGTTCAAAACATTTCCCAAGGGAGGTGTTTTGATAGCCATACTCTTTTTAGTTTTGATTTCAACAACATCTGTAGATAGCTTACATCACGTTATTGAAACCCTATTTACGCATTAAAACACTCATCTAAAGTCTTACGCTAAGGTATTAACAATGAAACGCTACTTTAAAATACGCACTTGCAAAAAGCCGATTGGCAATCGGTTTTTTGCAAGTGTTAACCTCAAACATAAGAGCATCATGCTGATATTCATATCACTAGTGCCAACTGCTATTTTTGCTCAACAAAGTCCTTTGCAAACCATTGATTTAGAATCTGCTATTTCACGAACCATCAGTATGCATCCTGAACTTAAATCATTTGCACTTAAAGCAGAGGTTTACTCAGGTTATGCTCAACAAGCGGGAGTTCAGTCTAGACCACAAATCGGCTTTACAATTGAAGATGCCTTAGGTACTGGTGAACATAGTGGCTTTAAAAATGCTCAGTCAACCTTGTCGATATCTTGGTTATTAGATGGGGAGTTAGTGAAACGTAAAATGGCAACGGCTAAACAGTATGGCTCAACTGTTGCCTTAGAGCGTGAAGTAAAAGCCTTGGATTTAGCGGCACAAACGGCACGATACTTTATACAAGTTCTCGTTGATAAAGAACGATTGATGTTAGCAAAATTCAGCCTAAAACAAGCGAATAATTCATTAAAATCCATAGAACAACGCGTGAAAGTGGGAAAATCATCCCGAATAGATAAATTAAAAGCTCAAGCTGAAGTTGCTAAGCGTGAATTGGACGTTGAAGATTTAACTCACGAAGTTGACGCAAGTAAATATCAACTGTTTGCTCAATGGGGTGGACAAGTTCAAACAGTAAATCTTAGTGAACAGCATAAAAAGAGTAAGGTGATCGGGTCATTATTATCTTTACCAAACTTATCGTTAGCGACTGGTTCTGATTTTAATTCTTTAGTTAATAAACTTAAACAGACGCCTTCTGTTAGCCTTTTCGCCACCAAAAAACGAATTGCTCAGTCTGAAATTGAGCTTTCACGTATTGAGACTAAACCCTTATGGCAATTTTCAACTGGTTTACGTCGTTATCAAACAACTGATGATTTCGGCTTAGTAGCTGGGGTTTCGATCCCCTTTGGTGATACGAATCAAAATGAAGGGAAAATAAGGGCATTACATGCCACTCAAAATGAACTAGAAGCAGAGTCACTAGCCCTCGTTCATAAGCTCAATACACAGTTATATGTGCTGATCGAGCAAATGAAACACAGCCAGCATGTTATTCACGCAGTAACTGAGAAAGTCATTCCATTGTTAGAACAAGCATTTAATGAAGCCGAGCAAGCATACAACGCGGGTATGTATAGCTATACCGAGTGGATGAATACGCAACAAGCATTAATAAATGCTCAAGCAGATTTGATAGGCGCTTATCAAAATGCGCATTTAAACAATATTGAAATAGAGCGGTTAACGGGTACTTCCCTAGTTGCCATCAATAAAGCCTCTAATGCCCCTTTTAACAAAACAAGTAACGAGAAATAACCCATGAGATCAACATTTAAAATATTAACGCTAATAGGCACGCTATGCTTTGTTGGCTTAAGTGCGAGTTTCTCTAGCTTTGCCGTTTCAGAGAAAAAAGTAGAAGAATCTGAACCAGAGAAAGGCCCTAATCGTGGTCGAATGCTGAGAAAAGGTGATTTTGCTATAGAGTTAGCTATTTTTGAAACAGGTGTTCCACCAGAATTTCGCGTGTGGGCAACAATGGATGGTAAAGCTATAGATCCATCAAAAGTAGAGCTCAATGTAAAATTAAGTCGGTTGGGCGATGGCATAGATGACATAAACTTTTATCAGGAAGGAGAATACCTTCGTGGCGACATGGTTATTTATGAACCTCACTCATTTCTGGTTTCACTTTACGCTAAATATCAGGGGCAAACCTATGATTGGCAATATGACAATTTTGAAGGTCGTACCAAAATTGCGGACGATATTGCCCTGGCAATGGAAATTGTCACTGACTTTGTAGCACCATCCACATTTCACGAAACTGTTGAAGTCTATGGCAGGTTAATCTTGCCCGCTGATGCAACTAGCAACGTGTATGCTCGCTTTGATGGGCTTGTTGAAAAAGTACATGTAAAACTGGGAGATTCTGTCACAAAGGGGCAACTACTCTTTACTGTAGAAAGTAATGAAAGTCTGCAATCTTACAAGGTACTTTCTGCCCAAAATGGCATAGTAACGAAGGTTAATGTGACTTCTGGAGAGCAATCAAAAGGTCGTTCATTACTACAAATCACCAACGATAAAACATTAATTGCTGAGCTAGCTGTTTTTCCAAAAAACTTATCAACTATACGCCTTGGTGCCAGAACCACGTTGACGATAAATGGTGTTGAAGCAAAAAAAGTCAGCACCATTGATAGTCGAATTCTAAAAGTAAGAGATGATCAGGCGAAACTATTTCGTGTGTTAGTTAACAATCCAGACTCTGTGTTATCAGAAGGTTTATTTGTTAGTGCCGACATTGAAATTGACTCATACGATGTTGCTATGGCAGTTGAACGTAAAGCGTTGCAAAGCTTTCGAGACTTTACAGTCGTATATGCCAAAGTGGGTAACGAATATGAAGTAAGAATGCTCGAACTAGGCCGAGTAGTTGGCGATGAAATAGAAGTGCTAAGTGGTATCTCCATTGGCACTGAATATGTCACAGAGAATAGTTATATCCTCAAAGCCGATATTGAAAAATCTGGCGCCTCACACGATCATTAAGGATTATTAAGGTTTAATTATGCTCGAATATTTACTTAGATTTTCTATCCGTAAAAGTTCTATCATTATGTTAGTCGTACTAGCGCTTGCAGCACTAGGTATTTGGAATTTCACTAAATTACCAATTGATGCCGTTCCTGATATAACTAACGTACAGGTAATGATCAACACAGAATCACCTGGTTATACTCCGCTTGAAGTAGAACAACGGGTAACTTACCCTTTAGAGACTGCGTTAGCTGGCATACCTAATTTAGTAAGCACACGTTCTGTTTCTCGCTACGGTTTATCGCAAGTTACCGCCATATTTAGTGATGAAACCGATGTTTATTTTGCAAGGCAACTTGTTAATGAACGACTGCTTTCAGCGAAATCTGATTTACCTTTTGGTTTAGAGCCTGAACTTGGTCCAATAGCGACCGGATTAGGTGAAATATTTATGTTCACTGTTGATGCCGAGCCAGGCGCACGTAATGATGAAGGTGAACTTATTACTGCGACGGACTTAAGGACTGTACATGACTGGATTATTCGTCCTCAGTTAATGCAGGTTCAAGGGGTAGTTGAAGTTAACCCTATTGGCGGTTTTAAACGTGAAATCCTCGTTGCATTCGACCCTAAAAAGTTGCTGACTTTTGGTGTTAGTCAGCAAGATGTTATTCAAGCAATAGAAAACAATAATGACAATAAGGGTGCAGGGTTTATTGAAAAAAATGGTGCTCAATGGCTATTACGTATTCCAGGACAAGCCAAAAGCTTAAAAGACTTAGCTAACATACCTGTTAAATCTACCAATGGTAGCGTGGTCCGTATTTCGGATGTTGCTAATGTTGGGGAAGGGAAAGAATTAAGAACAGGTGCTGCCACTCAAAATGGTAGAGAAGTGGTGATGAGTACTGTCTTTATGCTCATTGGGGAAAATAGCCAAAGAGTTGCTAAAGCTGTCGGCTTAAGATTGGAAGAAGTGAAAGAAAGTTTACCGACAGGGATAACCGTTACCGCCGTTTATGATCGTACTAAATTGGTCGAGAAAACCTTAGATACGGTAAAAATGAACCTTTTAGAAGGCGCATTATTAGTTATTGTCGTGCTATTTTTATTATTAGGGAATATGAGAGCCGCTTTACTCACAGCTGCCGTGATCCCTTTTGCCATGCTAATGACGATTACAGGTATGGTACAAACTAAAGTTAGCGCCAACTTAATGAGCTTAGGAGCCTTAGACTTTGGCCTATTAGTAGACGGTGCCATTATTATTGTTGAGAACTGTATGAGAAGGCTTAGTGCAGCCTCTTCAAATGGACGTTCTATGGAATTAAATGAACGTTTATCACTCGTATTTGATGCCACTAAGGAAGTTATTCGACCGGCATTATTTGGTGTATTTATCATTACAGCGGTTTATTTGCCGATCTTTGCACTAACAGGGGTTGAAGGGAAAATGTTCCATCCTATGGCAATAACCGTTGTTATCGCTTTATGTTGCGCTATGTTTTTATCAGTAACTTTTGTACCTGCGGCTATTGCTATTTTATTCAAAGGTCCAGTAAAAGAAAAAGAAAACATCATTATTAAATCCTCACTTGCACTTTATCGACCTTCGTTGACTTTTGCGCTTAAGGTTCGTTGGTTTGTTGTTATAGCTGCAATTGGTCTTGTTGGAGTCGCTGGCTTTTCAGTCAACAAATTGGGCAGTGAATTCGTGCCAAACTTGGATGAAGGTGATATAGCTATGCACGCATTACGCATACCTGGTACTTCATTATCACAAGCAGTTGAACTTCAAAAAGTCTTGGAAGAAAAAATCAATCAGATGCCAGAAGTTGAGCGTGTGTTTGCCAAAATTGGTACCGCAGATGTTGCAACCGATGCCGTTCCACCGAGCGTTGCTGATAATTTTATTATTTTGAAACCACGTAGCGAATGGCCTGATCCTAACAAGCCTAAATCGCAATTTGTCGAAGAGCTAGCAGCAGTAGTAGAGCCTATCCCAGGTAATCGCTATGAGTTTCTTCAACCTATTCAAATGCGCTTTAATGAGTTACTTGCCGGTGTTAGGGCTGAGCTTGCCATCAAGGTTTTTGGTGATGAGTTTGAAACATTAACGACATTAGGCAACAGTATCAATGCCGCTATTGCTAACGTAGAGGGAATAGCTGATGTTCAAGTTGAACGAACAACAGGCCTTCCTATGATGACCATTAACCCGAACCATGAACAACTGGCAAAATATGGCATTAGTATAAAAGACTTACAAGATCAGCTGGCAACTGCCTTAGGTGGCACCATTGCAGGTAAGTTTTATCAAGGTGATAGGAGATCCGATATTGTTGTTCGTCTTCCTGAAGATCTAAGAACAGATGTTGACGCTCTAGCTTATTTACCAATAGCACTAAGTGAAGGTAAGTATGTGCCCTTGCAAGAAGTAGCTGAACTTGAATTGGTTGAGGGAGCAAATCAAGTCAATAGAGAAAATGGCAAACGTAGAGTGGTTGTTACTGCTAACGTCAGAGGAAGAGACTTAGGCTCTTTTGTTCAAGATATTCAGGCCGCTATTGAAAGCTCTGTTGAAGTACCTGCGGGTTACTGGATTGAATATGGTGGCACCTATCAGAAACTGCAATCTGCATCAAAAAGACTATCCGTTGTAGTGCCCATTACTCTCGTGATGATCATCGGTTTATTATTCTTAGCACTCGGCTCTTTTAAAGATTCGATGATTATATTTACAGGTGTTCCCTTGGCATTAACCGGTGGTATTTTTGCCTTGTTACTGCGCGATATTCCGTTTTCAATATCAGCAGCTGTTGGCTTTATTGCCCTATCTGGCATCGCCATATTAAATGGATTAGTTATGGTGTCATTTATCAGAGAACTGCGACGTGAAGGTGCTGCACTAGATATCGCCATTATTGAAGGGGCTTTGACAAGATTTAGACCTGTGCTAACTACTGCACTTGTTGCCTCACTAGGTTTTGTACCTATGGCACTTAATACTGGCATTGGCTCTGAAGTGCAACGTCCGTTAGCAACAGTTGTCATTGGTGGAGTAATTTCATCTACTTTATTAACCCTATTTGTACTACCTGCTTTATACCGTTTATTACACAGCCACAAAGAAACCTTTCCTAAAGGGACAACTTCTTCAACCGCTGACACAAAGGAAACAGTGAATGTTTAATAATTATCAGCGATATGGCTTATTAAGCCTTATCGCTCTTATGGCGCTATGGCTACCAATAGAAGCATTTGCTCATGGTGTAGACGATAGTACACGTGCATTTTTACAACAAAATACGGGTGTGCAGATAATTCCATTTTTATACATCGGTGCTAAGCACATGGTGACAGGGTACGACCATTTATTATTCCTTGTCGGTGTGTTGTTCTTTTTATATAGAAGCAGAGATGTTTTGCTGTATGTCAGCATGTTTACGCTAGGCCATAGCATAACCTTGTTGTTCGGTGTGATCAGCGATATTCAAGTTAACGCTTACTTAATTGATGCCATTATCGGTCTGTCTGTTGTCTATAAAGGCTTTGATAACTTAGGAGGATTTAATCGGCTTTTTGGCAAATCACCTAATGCTAAATTAGCGGTATTAATTTTCGGCCTTTTTCATGGTTTCGGATTGGCAACTAAGCTGCAAGAGTTTCAAATTCCCGATGACGGTTTAATTACCAACTTAATCGCCTTTAATGTTGGGGTTGAATTAGGGCAATTTACCGCCTTGGCTTTTATATTATTAATTATTAATTTTTGGCGTACGCATAGCAGCTTTACTCGCTTTGCGAAAAATACGAACTGCTTGTTAATGAGCGCTGGGTTTATGTTGGTCGGTTTACAACTTACGGGCTATTTCATTAACTAATTGATTAAATTTTACGATTCAAATTTTACCTATTTTAAGAGATAAGACTATGCAAGATAAAGGGCAAGAAAAAATGCAACAAGCAACGCCACAAACGATGGTATTAACAAAATCTGCGCTGCTCAAATATACGATTTTCAGCATAGTATTCGCAGCATTTACACTGTTAATCATTATATTGCCTGCTGAATATGATATAGACCCTACCGGAATTGGGCATGAACTAGGCTTAACTATTTTTCATCAAGGGAAGGATGCAAGTGCCGATCAACTCTTAACACCAGAAGCATCAAAAAAATCAAAAGGAGATTCAGAAACAATAGAAGTGCTTGTTCCTGCCGGTCGTGGTGTTGAGTACAAATTTATCATGGCGCAATATCAAAAGCTTGAGTACGAATGGATAACCGATGGTTCTGCATTGTATTTTGACCTACACGGAGAACCTGAAGGCGACAAAACAGGCTATTTTGAAAGCTATGCCATAGCAACTTTGAGTGAGATGAAAGGTAGCTTTACAGCGCCATTTTCTGGCTCTCAGGGGTGGTACTGGAAAAATACTACTGATTCACCGATTACTGTACAGCTTATTGTAAAAGGCGAATATGCGCAGCATGGCCTTAAATAATCACTATCAATACACTTTAAATTTGAATTAAACAATTGGAGTTACAAAATGAAAAAACTAATTACAGCCCTATTTATTACATTAATGCTTAGCACAAGCTCAGCATTTGCACATTCTGACCATGGAAAAATAAGCCCCAATGCAGCGATAGAAATTGCAACAAAAACCACTAAACAACTTACTTTCAAAGACTTGGGCTTTAAAGTTGGAAAATTAGGTGATAATTGGAAGAATTTGACTACAGAAAATTTCAAACTTCATGCAACAGAAGCTAACCGCTATGTTGTTAGTGCGAACAATGTGTCAGAAAATAAAACAATTTATTTCCTGATGACCATGTCTGGTGATGTATTAAAGGTTAACTCTGAAGCTAAATTCTAATATAGAAAATGGAAGGGGGCAACATTCCCTCCTTTCAATAAAGCTAATGAACCAAAACACTTATAATTAATAAACATTTGAACGTATTATAAATTTAACCAAATGGGAAAGTACAACCATGAAGTGTAACTTACCAATATTAATGACTATTGTAGCTATGTTATACGGCTGTGCAGGTATTCCAATAAATACCGAAATTCTCAATCAAAACTCTCAAACATGGAAGATTGAAAGTGTTACTGCCTTCAAATCAGGTGGAGCAATTAAAGTAAGTGGCTATTTTAAGAAATCCAAACGTTTTGCTGCTCGTAATGGCCACATTGACGTTAGTGCATTTTCCAATGAAGGGAAATTACTGCTGCACACTATAGTGCCTGTAGGCCATCGAAGTATGCGTAGAGGTGGTGATTATTTCTCCGTTAATTTGCCAAAAAAGTTACCCGAAAATTTATTAATTAAAGTTGAATTTCATGATCAGAACTCTCCTAACTTTCAAAGTAGCCATTAAATACTTTTCTGTAAGGACACACCAATGTAGAAAAGTGACGAGAACCAGGCTCGCATGAAACAGTTAGGTTGCTGTATAAATGAAATAAAAGCTGACAAAGTAATAAATGTGTATCTCATCTTAATGCGCTATTAGTTAAATAACATAGGAAGAAAGTTATACTTGGCATTTTGTTCATTTGTATCTGAGTTTCAAAAAAACAAGTAGACTTTCCGTCAAAAACTGAACCCTAATGACTTATATGATTCAATAAAGCATTAGGGTTCAGTATAACTGTTTTGTAAATTGGATTTGGACTGACAAATATAAAGCTGTCGGTTGATTGTGAAACTATCTCGATTTTTTGAAATAGAATATTATTCTCGCTAACGGTCGCAATCGCAGGTCCTCCTTGATAATAGGTAAGTGCTGCTAAAGGCGCATTCCATCTTGGCCGCTCAAGTTTAGTGTTTTTGATTGTAAAGTTGATACTCCCGTTAAGACCGGTTGGTAGATTATGTTTACTATTATCAAACTCCGCTTCAACTTTCATTGTTCCAGTTGCCACATTTATAGCGTGCGCCATGCGAGTAATGGTCGCAGATACAAATATCTCCTCATACCCTGTAAACGTGGCATTGATAGTATCCCCAATTGATATTTTACTAACTTCGTTTTGTGGTACGTATGTAATCAACTTCAAATCGTTGATATTTTGTAGTTTATAAAGATAGTTATTTAATGGGTTGCTACCTCCATTGATCATGTCGCCTATCTCAATATTTTTATCGGTAATGTATCCAGCAATTGGTGCCGTTATAATGAGTAATGATTGTTGAAATTGGTTTTGTTCTTTTTGTGCGAACAAACTCGATATTTTAGCCTTTGATTTTTCTGTTTGAATGGTCAGCCTATCTAATTCAGCTTTGCTAATTAAGTTATCTTTTATTAACTGCTTGGCTCGTTTCAACGTTAATCGATTTAATTCATGCTCGGCTTTGCCAAACTCAATGTCAGCCAGTATTTGTTGCTCTTGCAGTTTAATCTCAGGAGCGTCAATTACTGCAAGTACATCGCCTTTACTGACAGCACTACCAATTTCTACATATTGTTCTTTGATATAACCACTGGCTCTAGAATATAACTTTGTCGTTTGTTTAGCCTGAGAAACAGTTGGCAAACTCACCGTTTTTTGATCTAAAACTTTTGTTAGCTTAGCGGTTTGATAACTTGATTGGGAATTCGTTTCTGCTTGCACAGTCAATGTTGGCGTTAATAAAAGTAAGCCAATAAGTACAATGTTATGCTGAACTTTATGCAATGCAGTACATTGGATTTTAGCTTGAGTACTACTTTTTATTTTACATTCTGTCATTTTAGTTTTCCTCGAGATCTTGAAACATTGGCTTAGTTCGAAAGCTCAGTATTAGTGGTACTAATGTCAAAGTTGCTGGTGTGCCAAAAATTAAGCCTCCAATAACAGCTCTTGCAAGAGGAGCGTTTTGCTCTGCTCCTTCTCCCAATGCTAATGCCATGGGGATCATGCCAACCAACATAGCTATAGCTGTCATAATTACGGGTCTAAACCTGGTCTTTATCGCAGATAATGCTGAGTTTTTTGCTAGTTTTCCCGCAAGCATTTCAGCTCTGGCAAAGCTGACAACTAAAACACTATTTGCCGTGGTTACTCCCATTACCATAATCATGCCCATAAATGCGGAGACACTTAACGGCGTATTTGACAGGAATAGAGCAAGCAGAGAGCCAGTAATGGCCATAGGCATTGCGCTTAAAGCCACAAGTGGCAAGGCCCAAGATTGGAAATTTATTACCATCAGGAGAAATACTAAAATTGCAGCCATCGCCATACCCTTAGCTAAGTCACTGTAGGCTAGTAGCATGTCTTGTGCTTGTCCTTCAATGGTGATTTTATTTCCAGCTTTAAGAGTAGCCTTTGTCGACGCAACGTTGTTTGCGATGTCGGTATAAACCGAACCCAAATCACGTTGATCAATGTTGATCAATATACTGATGGTGGGGGCTAACATTTGACGTTTAATTAACGCTGGTCGAGCGCGTTTTTCTACACTCACTAGACTTTTTAATAATACGGTTCCCTGAGCTGAATTAGTGGCCTTAACTGGTGTATTTAACAAGGTGTTTAACGAGTCTAAACGATAGGGCGGAACTTGAGCCGCAACAATATAACTGATGCCATTATTTGCCCATGTGTTGGGGAATAAATTTGCACTAGAGCTTAAACTCACTAATAAGGTTTGACTGATGTCAGTCATATTCACACCTAGTTTTTTTGCAAGTATTCTATCAATATTGAGATTGATATCAGGCCAGGCCGTAACTTGATCAATGATAATATCAGCAACACCTTCAACATTTTTTAACTGGCTCATTAGTTTTGTTGCGGCCTGTAAATTTCCTTTTATGTCTCGGCCCGTAATCTTTACTTCAATGGCAGAACTAGCCGTGCCATTAAGAGTTTGGGAAATAATATCAGCAGGACGAAAGAGCACTTGGTAGTCAGGGAATTGTAACGCTAACTGAGATCTGATTTTTCGAATATAAAGGTCAGTTGGTGCATGATCAGGGGTTAACTGTACTAATATCTCGCCTTCAGAAGACGTGCTAATCATAGAGCTAATCCAAGTTCGGTTTATAGCATCTGGTGGCCCAATATTCTCAACAATGGCCTGAATTTCGTTTGCAGGGATTATCGTTCTAATTAATTGATGAACATTCGCGAACTGTTTTGCAGCTTCATCTAGTCGCACACCATTTTCAACTCTAAGGTGTAATCGAATTCCGCCCGCGTCAGATTTAGGAAAGTAGTCTTTTCCTAGCATCATAAACGTAGAGGCAAATATGATACTTGCCACGATACTCACTCCAGTGAGTACTAAGATGCGGCATCTCAATAGTCGCTTTAAGTTTAATAGATGCACCGCAATAATACGGTCTAATTTGTTTTCAACGTTAATGTGGACTTTATGCACTAACGAATTTCGATTAACATTTTCACGTTCATTCTTCAGTAATAAAAATGCGAGTATGGGCACCAATGTTCTTGAGAGTATAAATGATGCAATCATAGCGAGCAGAACCGCTAAGGCTAAAGGCTCAAAAATGTATGCGCTTGTACCACTTAACAAGAATATAGGCATTAAAACGATACATATGCTCATCGTTGAAACAAGCTCAGGAAATACCACCTGCTTGGCACTATCTATTACGGCTTGTCGAATCGATTTGCCGCAGTCTAAGTTACGGTTAATATTCTCAATTTCAACCAAGGCATTATCAACTAATATACCGATTGCTAACCCTAGCCCTCCTAGTGTCATGAGGTTTAATGTGTGGCCAAAAAGCGTTAACCCTGTAAGAGAAGCCAAAAGGGCTAAAGGAATAGAAGTAAGCACAATGGCTGTGCTGCGAACACTGCCAATAAAAATTAAAACGACGAGAGCAACTAATAGAGCGACTATTACCGCTTCAATTAACACTGCATTTCTAGAAGCCACAACAAATTTAGATTGGTTAAATATAGGCGTTAAGGTTAAGCCTTTAGGTGCACCGTTTTTTATGTTTGGTAAACGACGGTTGATTTCATTAATAATATCAACGGTAGAAGAGTTTCCTAGTTTTAAAATAGAAACAATAACGCCTGCTTGCCCATCTACACGAGCTAAACTCGTTGCAACCGCGCCACCATCACGAACCGTTGCAACATCTTGAAGTTGAATTAGACCATGTTCGCTATTTTTAATGGGGATAGCTTTAAACTCAGCTACACCTTCCGGACTGCCATTAGTTGAAACGGTAAATGCCACTTTTCCTTCACGTAAAATACCAGCAGGTAACGTAATGTTTTGTTGCGAAATAGCCATAGCTACTTCTTTTGCTGTTAGTCCATGCACCTGTAATCTATCGGGATCGATATCTATCATTAGTTGTCTAGGGGCACCACCAAAAGGTAGGCTCAATCGTAAGCCCGGTATTGACTGCAATTGTCGTCTTAGTGTTAGTCGAGCGTAATCATACAGCTGTGACTGAGTCATTGTTTGAGAAGAAACGGCGAGTTGAAGTATAGGTACGCTTGACGTCGTATAATTTACTATTAACGGTGGAGTCATTCCGTTTGGTAGCCGCTTTAGTATGGTTTGCGAGACACTGGTAATTTGCGATAGTGCCACAGCTAACTTTGCTCTGGGGTGAAAACTGACTTGGATGAGCGAGTAGCCATTACCATTTTCAGATTGAACACGCCTTACATCGTCAACATTATTCATGATGGCAATTTCACTAAATGATGAAATTTTTGACGCCATTTCAGAGGCACTAAGACCTGGGTATTGCCACAATACGTTGACATAGGGAATATCAATTGAAGGTAAAATGTCAGTAGATGTTTTTTGTAAAGACCTAATGCCAAAAAGCAACAATAATATAACCAATACGCCAACCGTATAACGTTGACGAAGCGCGAGCTTAACTAACCACATTTATTTAGCCTCTGTTAATAAAATATAATTCATCTGACTAAACTCTACTTACCGTCATTTGGGGTAAAAATATCGGCTAATATTGACTCAGGAGGCAAGCCAATTTGTTTATTAAATTCTCCGTTTGCATTTAGATAAAAAGTAGCTGGAGTCGCGCGGGCACCTAAAGACAGCATGGTTTTATAGTTGTTAATTAGCTTGTCACGGATCTTTTTTTCTGGATTTTCTATTGGTTTTATAGACTGAAATAATCCTGAGCCAGCTAATTTCTTCAATTGTTCTTCAGGATTATCAGCGCTTAATATGGCGGCGGCTTTGCCTAGGCTATCTGCTTTTAAAATACCGACTAAAATATGACGAATTTGCACTTTTCCTGAGTCAACCCAAGGCCGTGCTTTATGCCATAACTGTTTACAATAAGGACAATTAGGATCCGTAAAAGTGTAAACAATACGCTTGGCTGACGCAGAGCCATCTCTTACCCAATGACTGTTTTCAAGGGCTTGCCAATTCTTAACTGCCTTTGGACCATTAACATAGGCATTTAGCTTTTCTTCACCTACAGAATTACCTTCAGCATCCATTAATGGGCCGGTAAATAAGTACTTTTCGTCTCCAGTGACATATAAAGTAATAGTCTCATTTTGAAAGTTAGCGATATAGCCAGTCATATTTGCCGGCGCTTTAAAAGAACTGACCACTTCACCACCTTGCTGAGTGAATAACGTTAAGGGGGCAGGGTAGTTAACTGTTTCTGCAGCAATAATATTTAACGGCAGCAGAAATGTAAAATAAATTGAAATCTTCATAGGTTTATCCTTTTTTTAAAGGTACGACGGAATTAATTTGATTAAGGTAATAGCGCAAGCTAGCTTGAGATAATTCGCCCATATGGCTAGTCACTAATTGTCCTTTTTCATTATAAAATAATGTGGTTGGTAGACCTGCAGCGCCAGTTTCTCGGCTAACGTTGCTAGTGGGGTCGATGAAAACATTTTTTAAATCCAACGCTGTTGAATCAATAAAACTTTTAACACTAAGCAGACTTTCACCTTGATTCACAAAGACAAAAACAAGCTCAGGGTTATGTTTTTGAGCGGCTTCTAATACCGGCATTTCTCTACGACAAGGTGGGCACCAAGACGCCCAGAAATTGATAACAACAGGCGTGCCCTTATAACGTCTTAAATCGACTTCATGGCCTTCAATATTGCGTAAAGGTGAGCTGGGCAGTTCGACTGCTGCTTGATAAATAACAGCAAAAAAAGTAGGGATAATTAAACAGAAAAAAGTAATTAATGCCGATGTAAAATAAGCTTTAATGAACAATTTATTGCGTCTAGCATAAAACATCAGTACCAAGGCACCAGCTCCCCAACCTGTGCTAGGTATAAAACCACCATCACTTATATTTACTAATTGCCACCAATTCTCTTGGTAGCTTTGCCACATAGCGATTATAAAGGTCAATCGTGCGGTTAAAAAACCGATAATAATGGCTGTAAATATATTGTCTAAAAACTGTTTCTGTTGTGCATTGTTACGTGTTTGAAGATAAGTTATTCCCCAAAACATAAATAACCCTACCAGAGTGATTAATTGTGAAATTGAGAGAACTATCGGCCCTACAGCAATACTTAGCATTTATTTACCACATCTTTTTTCCATTAACTTACCAATGATAAATCGCTAATATTAAGCCAACATTAAGAAAAGCTTCATTCACTAAACCCTGCTAAAAACTTTATTTTTCGCTTGTTCTCCTGCACTTTTTCACGTTAGTCTTAGCGGCATAAGAATTGTAATTGAGCAAAAATGTATATTTTATTAGTTGAAGATGATGCTGTTATTGCTGATGCTATTAGCATTTTTTTATCGGGTGAAGGTATGGCTGTGGAGCATGTTGCTTCAATAAGTCATGCAAAAAACATCTTGAATAAAAGCAACTTCGATCTCTGTATTCTTGATCTAAATTTACCGGATGGAAATGGTATAACGTGGCTGACATGGCTGCGAAAAAATCAACACTCGTTGCCGGTACTAATACTCACAGCGAGTAATTCAATTGACGACAAACTAACAGGATTAAAGAATGGCGCTGATGATTATTTGGTTAAGCCATTTGACTTAAGAGAGTTGTTAGCGCGTTTGTACAGTATAAAGCGACGCACAACTGACAGGCTAACAAACACCATTTCACATGGCTTGCTGACTTATCATTTAGAACAACACAAACTATTAATTAATGACAAACATATTCCCTTATCTCGTAACGAAGATTTACTTTTAAAAATGTTTCTTAACAATCCACAACGTATTTTATCTGAAAGCCAATTAAAAGATGTTTTATACGGTACATGTGACGACGTAGCCAGTAACGCCCTGAATGTACATATATTTAATTTACGTAAAAAAATAGGAACTAAAGGTATTGAAACTATTCGGGGTTTTGGATTTCGACTGGGCTCAATTGAAGTAACTGAACAATGAGCTTGCGCCTTCGCCTAACAATATTAGTGGCAGCCGTATTTATTGGTTTTTGGCTATTAGCCAGTATTTGGATGGTGACGGGTCTTAGCCATAAATTAGACGCCAGCTTTGATAAACGCCTAGAATCTACCGCTATAATGCTAAGCAATATATTAGCGCATGTACCACAAAGTGCTATGTCAGCGTCTTTACCAGCAATAATGGAAGCCAATGAAGTCGGTACTGCGAAGGGATTAACCTGTCAAATAAGTTCTTTGCACGGCAGTATTATAGCAACAAGCAATAGCAGCACTTTTCCCAATAGCACAGCAGTTGAATCTGGGTTCAATTATATTCAAGCTGAAAGTACATCGTGGCGTACGTTCACTTTAATCACCAGCCAACATAAAATAACCATTGCAGATAAGGTTTCTGAGCGTGATTCTTTATATTATGATCTGCTTAAAAGTATTCTTATTCCGCCTGCATTAGCGATTTTGATTACGCTAGGTTTATTATGGTTTGCTATTGGTAAGGGTATAAAACCGATAATGCTACTAACTTCTGCACTCGAAAAACGCGGTAGTGAAGACCTTGCTCCCATTCAAATACAGCAACCATTAAAAGAGCTGCAACCACTGATCAACAGCCAAAATGCACTAATGGCACGATTAGCTAAAGTTATATCAAGAGAGAAACAATTTACCAGCAATGCTGCACATGAGCTGAGAACACCGTTAGCCGGCATATTGGCTCAAGCCCAACTTGCTGAACTTACAACCGGAGACAAGCAACAACGAGCTTTATTGCAGGTAAGTAAAAGCACAAAGCGTTTAAATTCTATATTAGACAATTTACTTTTACTGGCAAATATTGAAGCAAGCACTCAAGTTCATACTGACGAAAGTTGGTCTGTTGAATTACTCATTAAAAACATGATAAATGAAACATCTCAAGGCAGTGAACGTATAGCTTATTCACTGCAAGGAAAAGAGCTCATATCTTTTATTCCATCGGCTATGATCGCTATTGTTTGCCGTAACCTAATCGATAATGCTTTAAAATACAGTCCTCCAGAAACACCTATTTTAATGGCTATTAACGCTACAGAAAGCCTTTTAAATATTAATGTCAGCAACACGGCCAATGTTACCGCCACAGACATTGCCAAAATGACCACGCGTTTTTGGCGTAGCGGTTCAGCAGGGGGGGCCGGCCTTGGTTTGTCTATTGTAGAAACCATAGCGATAAACTATAAAGGCTCAATTACACTAACAAATGGTGACAATACTTTTGTAGCTCGGTTCTCCATACCTTTGACAGCAATTAAAATAGCTTAAAATTAATATATCGTTTTAACAAGTTAACTCTTTCACAGACAATTAATTTGCCATTATATAAACGAAGCAATATGAACGTTAAAGGGTAAGTTACAATATAAGCAAAGAGCAAATCTAAAATCTATTAAAGATCATTTCATAGGTAAAAAATTTTCCGAATATTATTGTTACTTAATTTGTTTTTCTTGGTCTCTATTTGAGTTGTTTATTCGGAAAAATAAAGTTAAGTAGTTGAATTACTTATTCTAAGTGTAGGTCTTGAAAACCGGCAAGGGTTTGTAGCCCTTCTAGAGTTCAAATCTCTATCTCACCGCCACATTAAGAAAAACCCGCTAATCGACAGATTAGCGGTTTTTTTGCTTTTAGAGTATTTAATTATCGAAATAGGGTTTGTAGCGCTAAACCTATATTAGAGTTCAAATCTCTATCTCACCGCCACATTCTAAAAAACCGCTAATTTATTAGCGGTTTTTTTTCGTCTGGAGTTTACTAAACCCGAAAATTTGGTTTGTAGCGCTAAACCTTTTGTAGAGTACAAATATCTATCTCACCGCCACATTCTAAGAAACCGCTAATTTATTAGCGGTTTTTTTTGTCTGGAGTTTACTAAACCCGAGAATAAGGTTTGTAGCGCTAAACCTTCTAGTAGAGTTCAAATCTCTATCTCACCGCCACATTCTAAAAAACCGCTAATTTATTAGCGGTTTTTTTTCGTCTGGAGTTTACTAAACCCGAAAATTTGGTTTGTAGCGCTAAACCTTTTGTAGAGTACAAATATCTATCTCACCGCCACATTTTATAGATAAACCTCTGTTTTACAGGGGCTTTTTTATGTCTGCTACTTTCTGAGCCGTCAAGAAGACCGTCAAAAGTTAACGTTACCGTAAAAGATACCTCATATAAAATTAATCGAACCTGATCTTCGATCAGAACCCCCATAATTTTATTTAATGTTTATGTTAAATACCTTTAATTAAAATTAATTTGAATTATTCTTTTTCTATCATGATTTAATCACAAGTATTCTGGTGTAGATGTATTAAATAATTGCATTCATACTGTTTTTATATACAAGTGAGGGTTAATCTTTCTTTCTATAACAAAGTGGGATTATTTCCGTCTTTAATACATCAACCAGTTAGAAGTGTATTTTTAACTCATTGATTTATAGATATCAATCGAGTAATCTCGATGTTAATAAGTGATTAAGAGGATAAGGATGTCTTTGTGGAAAGGCGGATGTAATCTTCATAATAAATTGTTAGGGCTCTCGTCAGATTCTACACTTGGAGATTTTTTATGCCTGTAGGCTATAAACCATCAGTTTTTGTAAGTTCAACATGTTTTGATTTAGGGCAAGTAAGAGCTGATATAAGGGAGCTAATTGAAACTTTTGGTTTAGATCCTGTCCTTTCGGAGTATGATTCATTTCCAGTATCTTCAAGTAACGACACTATTGCGAATTGTTTGCAAAATGTTCGAGACAAAGCGGATATATTTATTTTAATAGTAGGCAGCCGTTATGGGTATCAAACAGAAAATGGACAATCAATAACGAACCTAGAATATCTAGAAGCAAAGAAAAAAGGTATTCCGGTTTATGTCTTTATAAACAGTGATGTGATGAATATACTCCCGATTTGGAAAAACAGCCCTGAGGCTGATTTCTCTTCACACGTTGAAAATAAAAAAGTATTAGAGTTTGTGGAGCAACTTACTCATTTTAGCTCGAATTGGGTCTATAAGTTCGATAGTGCCAAAGAAATAAAGTCAGCTTTAACTCAACAGATTCCTTACCTTTTCATGGACGCTTTAGTTGCAAGAACAAAGTTAACTAAAAATAACCTCATTTTACCTCAAAATAAATATTCCGTTGAAGCCGCCAATATAATTTTGGATAAACCAGACTTCTGGGAATATAAGCTTTTTGTAGAGCTTTTAAATTCATATATGCAAGATCTTGCTGATAAAAGGTTCGATTTAAAGTATGGGATTTCATTTAATAATAATGTTGTGATTGATGACGTGTCTGAAGTGATGGACTGGATAGGAAATCAAACGGATGAGTTAATAAACTTAATTGGTATTTCTACAATCCTTATTAATGAGGCAGCAGCAAATGCTTTTGGTGAGCCAGGTGTAGCTGGAGAGCATGATAAAATACAGCATGTTTGTCAGCGTTTCATCGAAGTTTATAGTAGACTGATTGACTGGAAGTTAGCTTTTTTAACTTTAAAAGTTGAAGAAGAATTTGATCAAATTCTTAAAATGGCCTCGTGCTTCGCGGATGGTCCACTTTCCGAAATTGAAGATTATTGTTCACGTACTTATAAGTATTTGTATGAAGCCATAAATGAAGTTAGTTTAGGTAATAAATCTGTTAAATTAGATTTTTCTTTTACATTTGAGTCTCCTGAAATGTCAGGTTATAAAAAGGAATTTGATAGGTTAAATCATAAATATTTCTAGCCCATACAAGCTGTTAAATAAGGACAAATAACAGTTGGCTATTTGCTCCTTCGTCGCAAATTTCAACCAACTATTTTTTACCTCTTAACGAGGCTAAGTATATAAGGAAGTAACGTGCAAGTTGTAGATATCAGGGAATACGAAGAAGAATTCGTTTTGCACTTTGGTGGTGAACGAAAAAAAATAAATGCTTATACTTTAGCGTCTTCTTTAGTTGCACTTGCTGACGCCATTAAAGAAGCCAATTCAATTATTAACCCAGGCTATGAAGTAGAAGTTTTAGTCGAAGCTTTTGGTGAAGGAAGTTTTCGGGCGAAGGTTAAAACTGCATACAAAGGTCTTCAAAATTTATTTAACTCTAATCGTTTAGAAGCAATTGCGATTGGAATAATAACTTCCTTTATTTATCAGCATACTTTAGCACCTGATACTGACGTTAAAGTTATAGTTGATGACACTCAAGTTATAATTCAGCAGGGTGATAAACAAATCATCGTTCCTAAAACTGTTTATGAAGCTCAAAAAGAAGTAGAAAAATCTGAAAAATTCAGGAAAAGCGTTTCAAAAACTTTTGAGGCTGTTGAAAAAGATAAGAACATCACTAGTTTTGGTTTCACAAAAAATATCGATGATGAAACACCCGATATTTTAATACCAAGAAAGTATTTTCCCTTATTGTCACAACCAACAGAACTTGACGAACCTCAAAGAGAAATTCAAGAGGTTGCCGAGCTTCAAATAAAAAGGGCAATTCTTGAGCGTACAAAACGTAAATGGGAATTTATTTGGCGCGGTATTAAAATATCTGCACCTGTATTATGTGAGAATTTTTATAATGATTTCTTCTCACATAAAATCACTGTTGCCCCCGGTGACTCACTAGAGGCAGTATTAAAAATTTATCAGTCTAGAGATGAAGATACTGGTATATATACAAACTCTAAATACGAAGTGATTTTTGTTAATAAACATATACCAAGAAATATGCAACCAGACTTAGACGTATAATACACTTAACAGGGCTTTGAGGCTGTAGAATAACTAATCCAGCCAAAACAGCTGATTTTTTGTGCTTCTATATCGCACTGTAGAGGATTAACTCGATATAGGTAATGCATTTTGTACACCCATTTTATGGGGGAATTCATAATAAACGAGTTATTCTACAGCCTCGTTAGCTCTCAGGGGTAATATGTTCGATCCTTTTTTAGAAAATGACCATAATGGTATGCCTGTACCACCAACTGAAGACCAATGGGCAATGAGAAATGAGCAACTTGGTCGTCAAAAAGATTCCGCGGTTCTTAACGCTCAACGAGATACAAATACTGGTGCGCATTATTATCTTGAGTATGACAAAGGTTATGCTTTTTACTTTGCATTAACTGAAGAAATGGAAAGGTGTTTCCGGAGTGGTTGTTGGATTGCTTCTATATGTGTTGGCTCTTCGGCAATAGATGCATTCTTCAATGAAGTATTTGGTATAACTAGAGCCAAAAAAGTTGAAGCAAAATTAAAAGAAATAAGTTTTCCTCATATAGGGACTTGGCAACTAATTAGAGACAACAGAAATAATATTGTGCATATTACTGAAGATTCTAATTTTCCAGAACTAGATAATTATGAACTTCATCATATAGCCAAGAAAACACTTTGGTTTGTGCATTATTTTCGCTACTACATGGGGTTCAACGAGAGCTAAGCCACTCAAGCAGGACAAATAACAGTTGGCTATTTGCTCCTTTGTTGCTTATTTTAGCCAACAATTTTTTGCCGCTTAATGAGGCGTAATAGGGCATTTCATTATTCCACACATTCACTTCTAGAGGACTAAATTATCTCAATAATCATTAATGATCAGAGTACTTGGCCTGATGAAATTATAAAATTTTTGGAATCTAATTTTGCAGTATTCTTAGGTTGGCAATGCAAATGCTCCAAACAAGATGCATTAACGCATTTATATGACTCTAAAATTTATGAAATGCGTGAAATGTTAGGAAAGTACTTTTTAGTGGGTTACCACTGTACCAAATTAACTGAAGAAGAAATTGATTCTATTCTAGCTAACGGTATGGAATTACAAAATGGAGCTTCATTAGTCAAAAGAATTGAACACTTGAATGACAAATGTTTAATTAGCAAAACTGTTTCGGAATCTTTGATAAGTAATAATAAAGCTGATGATCGCTACAGGAAAAATATGATATGGTTTTGTTTTTTTAAGCCATTTTTAGCTGGTCGAACAGGAATCGAGGGATTCTTACGATATTGGGGAGGCGAAGCTTTATATAACTCTCATGATATTGGAGGCGATTTAAGCGATGTTTTATTGAGTATTGGCATTCCTTGCATTGTTAAAGCTAAAGTGGATATATCGTCATTAAATAATAGCTACTACCCAGATTCATGCATGATAAGAGTGTTCCTGAAAAATAAGGGGCATCAACTTGAAAATAGCATTGATCATGAAGGTTTTAGTACTTTAAATATCGAGCCAACGAATATACTTGAGGTAATTAAATACCCAAGTGACCAGTTTGTTGAACTCACAAAGTGTAACCAGTGGGAATACCCATTAGCCCTATAACAAAGCGTTTAAACGGAACTAAAACAGTTTACAAGGTTCCGCTTCGCTGCACATTTTAGCAAACTATTAATCAGCCCCTTAAATGGGCGTTGAGGCTGTAGAATTTCTCCAAAATATAAAATGACGGATAATTTTTATGTTCATACCGCCTATAAAAGTCACTTTTTAGTGGGATATTGCCTCAGATTTCACGTAGCAATGCAATTTGAGGCTTAATTTTTAATAAATATTGAGGCTGTTTTGTTCAAAAAGAGAAATTCTACAGTCTCGTTAGCCAACACGGATAGTTATGAGTATTTTCGAACCATCAAAACTTTTAATACAAACAGAATTAGAGCACGAAGCAATTCCCAAGGTAGAACTCTTTAATAAAAGACTCCACAGCAGAAAGCTTGAAGCCTGGTGCGCTGCCAAGTTTGGAGTTGGGTATTGTAACCATGTTGAAAAGTGTTTAATTGAAATTGAAGAAATTGATGAACAAAGAGAATATGACTTCAAACTACATGTTAATTCTCGCATTGAACTAATTCAACTTGTAGAGGTAATGGACTCAGGCAGAAAAAGAGGCTTGGAATATAAGCAAGAAGGCCCTGAACAAATTTCTGCAAAATTGCTAGAAGGCGATGGTTACACAAGTTCTTATGGTCTAACTAGAATACGTGATGTGTTAGGTAAAAAAGTTGAAAAACATTATGCTGACTCTAAAGGTCTTATAGTCCTACTTTATCTAAATATGATGGCTATGCAGGTTGAACATGAAGTATTAAAAGAAAACCTTTTAGATTTAACTGATAACTTTAAAGAAGTATGGTTAATATCAGGTAAACATATAGGTTGTTTATCTGGTCACGAGTTTAAAAGTGACGGGTTTAAACTGATTGGCATTTAAACGGAACTAAAACAGTTGGCTCGGTTTCGTTTCGCTTAACATTTTAGCCAACAATTATTTGCCTGTTAGTGGGGCGTTTTGCTCGGATATATGAGGTGGCTATGTTCTTATCAAGTGGTAGTATGATTGCAGAAAAAACAACAGAATTGTTTGAACAACAGAGCTCTGAACGACCAGTGTGTATTGCTGTAGCGTTCTGGGGCGAAGGCGCAGTCGACTTTCTAAGTACATGTTCCAGGGTTAAAATTGTATGTAACCTGTTATCGGGCGGTACAAACCCTGAAGTAATACAAAAACTTCGTAGCAAACCAAACATAGAAATTCGGCATTCAAGTCTACTGCACTCAAAAGTTACTATAACCGAAAACGGTGCTATCGTTGGGTCCGCAAACTACTCAGCTAACGGATTGAGCTTGGATGATGGGAAAAGTTGGGTAGAGTCCGCGGTATACATCCTCCCAAACAGTGATGAATACCCTGCGATAAGTTCTTGGTTTTGGGAGCTCTGGCTTTCCTGTGATGAAGTTTCAAACCAAGAAATCGCTAAGGCGAAAGAAATCTGGAACTTGAAGTCGAAAATCAAGTCGAACAGCGTTCAATTAAAGAAAGTCTCAAAAGTACCTAATCTTACTGAGGAAGAGTTGTTCGAGGGTAAGATAAAGGGTGAAAACGGTATACGGATGGCTTCATCTCAAATATTGCATGAATTCAATAAACTTGAAAAACCAGACAAATACAACATTAGAATACCTGCGTACGTTTCCTACTTGCTGTGGACCTATTCAGGAAATGAGATGGAAACTAACATAAGCGAAATGCCAAAGTTTTTTGATCCCCAACAGGTCTTAGATCGAGCAGATACTAAAACGGGTAATGATCTAGAGAAGATTAATCTTTTTCTTCAACATCTTAGCATATCAAAAACTGTGACAAGTTCTGTTAGATATTGGGCAAGAAAGTATCAAGAAAAAGCATAAAAAGTTGCTCGAAAGGACAAAAAAACAGTTGGTTTTTGCTAGTTCCTCGCTATTTCAGCAAATTATTACTTACCCCCTAAAAGGGCGTTGGTACTTAACATGGATGTGAAAAATGAAGTCTGATTTTAAAGATCTGAACAAAGGTGGGGTCATAACAGGGATTATTGCTTGGTTTGTATTAATAAAAGTACTTTCCAGTGCTATTTCTTGTGCGGAAACTAGTTCTTGTGACGGTGGAGATCTAATATTATTTTCTGTACTAGCTGTAGGGATGGTTGCTCCAGCTTGGATATGCGCGGTAATAGCATCTATTTTCTTTAATAAACAACCCTAATAGCTTTAAATAGTAAATATCAGGCAATCAAACGGAAAAATACAGTTGGCTGCACTCGTGCCTTGCACATTGTAGCAAACGATTATTTTCCGCTTATTTAAGGCGTTAGATTCTATGCATCGGCACTTTTTAATTAAGTATTCAAAACCTGAATACACTGAGAACTTTTTAAATCATGGACAAATGTGTTTGCAGCCTTTGAGTTTTTATCGCAAAGAAGAGCATAATGATGAAGTTGGCGATTTGAATGAAGGAGCTCATAAAGTTGATTTTTTTTCAAATGCTATTTTAAGCCGAGTTCTTGATAACGGAGAAACCGAGGTTGTTGGTAATATAACTAATGGAGTCCACAGAGAATTCAGCCATGAATATGCTTCTTTATCTGTTTACTGCATATACTACTTAATCATTCCTGTTAATGACTACACCAATGAGCTAGACGTAATTGATGAAAAGCTACTGAGGAAGTTTGGTGGTTCTGCAACTGTAATATACAACTTAGAGAAGTTTTTTGAGCGTTTAGATCACTATTTAGAAACAAAGTCAATTTCTTACAAAAGACAGTCTGTTGAGTATCTTAATCTCGAATTAAATTTAAATCAGCTAAACCCTTTTCAAAAAGATAAAAAGTATGAGCATCAAAATGAGTTAAGGTTGGTTGTAAAAAACAAAGTAGAAGATGAGCGAATGTTGATAACAATAGGTAACTTAAGTGATATAGCGTATTCAGTAGCTATTAGAGAGAAATCCACTTAACAAGGGTTTTCAAGTCGGACAAATTACAGCTGGCTTTTGCTCCTCAACATTTTAGCAAACAATTTTTAGCCTCTTAGTGGCTTTAGGTGTTTATGGTCGGTACAAGAGGGCGCATATTGTAAGTAGTTATAAGTTCCGCTAGCAGCTAATATCAGCTTCTAGTGGCTCTAATAACTACTAGTATTCGTCTACAGTTAGTATTAGTAAATAATGCTTAGCTTAACTACGGTCTAGAAGCTGGCCACTAAACTGTAAGGCATACCACGCATATACCCGTAGATATGAGAGCCGTCAATAGCTAGTGTTAATAGTTAACGGCTCTAATAACTACGGTTACTAAGGTGCACATACAAGTTATTGCTTTCTTATGCTTTAAACCTGTCGTTAATCCAGTGTGCTATTGGTTCAAATACCCTCACATCTGTATTGCACATGAGGTTGTATTTCTAGTACAAGCATGACTTCACCTACACCTTAGTTAAGCGACTGTTAATCAATAACCCTACCAATACCCGTAGTTGTGTTGACCGTTAACAGCTGATATTCAAAGTAGTAAGTATAAATTTATTTTTTTGTCATTAGCATTAGGCTTTCAAACACTGAACCTTACTCACTCATTTCACAGAACATTTCGCTTCACTAACTACTCATTTCATTCACTTGCTTCGCAAGCTCATTAATTCGTAGCTCCGTTTGCTCAATTTCTGCTTCTGGTGCGACAGGTCGTGTTAAGGGTTTACGGGTTGGCTGATACTAGCCGAATCTTCAAGTTTTTTATTGAAAAATAACGGCTAATTAGGCACATTTCCAAATAAGTACACACATATACACAGAACGCTATGCTGAAAATAGTATAAATTTTTTATCAAACATGTACTTCCTTTACGCCATATAGCTATCAAGCCCCCCCCTTATCAATTAGGCTGATAGTAAAAGAGCTTTACGTACTCATAACAAACATATCCACTAGTTTTTATAAGCACACCACTCAACACATAACTACTAAGTAGCAGAAACAAAAAGCACCAAACTTAACGAGTGGTGCTTTCTGGCATTTAACTCTCTGGAATATTACTATTTAAACCTGCGTGATGCCAAGCCAATCATTCCTAATGTAAAAATAGCAAGAGTAGTTGGCTCTGGGACACTTTGAACTGGTTTTACAAGAAGTGTACTGAATACAGTGTGTACTTGATTTCGTTGGTGACTTGCATCGTCAGCAAGAGAACTGAGCACTATAAAGTCATCGGCGTTATAATCAAATTGAGGGCTGTTTTTATTATCATTAAAGTAAGCATATCCGACAGAACCGTCATCGTTAAAAAATAAAGCTTGAGCTTGGTTTTCTTCAATAATCATATCTATCGCATATCTATGATTGTAGCCCATGATATCAAACACATCCTCCCAAATTGAATCATGATTAGGGTTAGATTCTGAATTATCCCAAGCTAATATGAAATCGAAGTTATCGGGGGTCTGAACTTCCCCATCTGCGCCAATTCCTATAAAAGCATTTTTCCAAAGCGAGAATGCTTCCTGCCTTGAAGCTAAACGCCAATCAGAATAAATTTCTCCAGGTTTAATTAGTTCTAATGTTTGATCGAAAGAGTATATATTATTAACACCGAAATCCATCCACTCTAAGCCAGTAGATTGATCTATAAAGCTATCATTATCCGTGTCAACGATGAGACCAGCATTTGCTATCGTTGAAATTGACAATATTAAACCTGCTAAAGCTGTGCTTACAAACTTAAACGTCATGAAATTTCCCTTTTAATTATTTTCCATTACTTATGATAGTGAAACAATCTTACGATTTACTCTTTAAACGACGCGACACTAAGCCCATAATTCCTAGAGCAAATATGGCAAGTGTAGGTGGTTCAGAAACTGTTTGTGTATTTCTAACAAGAAAATGGTTATTTGGAGAGCTTAAATCGTTAAATGATGTTCCAACATGAAAAGTAATATGGTCCTCCCATGATGGTTCAGAAATTAATCCATCAAACAATGAAAAAACCTGGTATTCATCAACTAAAAGACCACCTGAATCTACATTGTAAGCGACCTTTCCATAAATCCCACTTACTGAAAATGAATGGCCCCAATCAATAACCGCACCAAAATAATTATCAAAAACTTTAATTTCATCAGTTATCAATTCGTGAAATAAAATATTATCTGTGAAATTTACTGTTTCAAGACCGTTACGATATGCGCTAGGGATAGTGCCACTAAAGAAAGGATATATTGTGCTAATCATTGACACCATCTCATCAAAAGTGGCGTATCGCCATTCTTCAAGAGAGCCACCTTCTTTCGTCATATTTAGTATTTCACTTTGAGTGTAATTAGCTGTGTGTGAAGTATTTAACCATTGAATTTTTTGTTGTGAATCAATAACAATATCAAACCCTTCACTTGTGGATTTCATAAGACCTGCATTGGCCAAATTAACCAGACAACTCACAGACAAGATAAATCCTGCTGTAACAGCTTTTAAAAACTCAAATTTCATTTAGATTCCCTTTTAATTCTTTCCATTAATTTTGATAGGCGATTGTAAAATGGAGACATTACAATACTTCACTTTTAAAGCAAAAAGTGCACCAAAACCAAAAACTTAAACAATATCAGGTGTGTGTAAGTATTATTTAAGGAAAATAAGACAGTAGTGTAAAGTAATCCGACACAAACACCGTAGTAATAGTTTGATTTTTATACAATAAATACATTGATGCTTTGCTAAAACTAGCTGTTATCCAAACTGATAGTTAAACTGATGGTTAAACTGATGGTTAAACTGATGGTTAAAAAGAAGTCTAACTGTTTAGTCCTGAGAATTTAACGTTTACAGATTATGCCAGACATACAAGTACACAACCCTAAAGGGTGTACTTGATTGTCCGGCTAATAAACCACAGGAAAAAATCAACTTAAACAATAGAAATCGTCAGTAACTATTACCAAGCTCTTTTGTTCGAGTTTATCTCTAGCGCGTTTGAAAGCTTTCTGTTTTGCCTGTAGGTCTAATTTTTCATTATCAAGCGATTGATATACTTCAGCACGCCAATCATCAATGTGAATATAGCTTTTCCCTGAAAGTATAGGGTTAGCCTTTATCACTGATTGCGGTATTGTTATTCCTTTATCATTAATCAAGACTTCTAAGGCATTTAAAGCACCACTTTCTCTCTTGGAAAGAGTAGCCTTACGTTTGGGGTTAGCAGCATTATTTAACTCTAAGACAGCTGATTGAATTGGCATTCCTTCATCATCTGACCACCCTACAATAGGCTGAGATACAAGGTTAAAAGAAATAGACTCTGGTTTATCAAAATCCTTAACCTTGGTATTTATCATTGTGACAACGCTACCTTTTTTAGATATTTTATATTCAACATCTAAAGCGGCTTTTAGTGCACTTGACCCTCTAGCTCTATCACCTGAGTTATGACCAGAATGATGCACTAAAAGAACAGTGGCACCAGTATGATTGATGATTGCTGTTATCACTTCCATTAGCTTACCAACATCTTTAGCACTGTTTTCATCGCCACCTCCAAAATTACGGTGAAGGGTGTCAACAATGATTAATGATGGATTGGGGCAAATCTTATCTATTTCCTCAATCACTTCATCTGTATTTTCTTTACACATCAAAGATGCTGGCATGTTAGAGATATAGATATCACTAGTTTGTATCTGGTACTTCTCTTCTAGCGCCTTAAACCGTTTACTAAGGCCGTTAAAGCCTTCACCAGCTAAATAAACGACTTGTCCTTGTTGTACAGGATTATTGGCAAAGTCATGACCAATTGCTATGCAAAAGGCCATATCCATAGCGATAAATGATTTACCACTTGCAGGGGAACCAAAGAGCATCCCCGTAGTAGCTTGTTCAATAACATCTTTGATTAGCCAAGTGTTTTTCGGTTGCTTTGATGTTAGCTGGCTAATAGGGGGTTAATGTATAAGACATTATTTCCACCCCTGTAATGTATAACAGGCTATGCCTTTATGTACTTTGCCAAATTTATCTTTAATTGTTCTTCGGGTTGATTTAATGATTGCGCCTTTTTGTTTGATTCTCCCAATGGATTGGTTAGGGCTTCTTACTCCTTTGGCTCGAAGGTCTAAAGAGGTTATTTCACGAGTTGGATTACTAGAAAGCAATGAGGCTGTAATAGCTTCATTACTTTGAAGTTGAACTGTAATTATTTCAACAACGGTTAAAACGTTATTTTGAATGTCAAAAAATTTCATGTGAGCTTCCTTATGTACAAAAGAAAGTCATCACTAAAAAACAGAAGTTTGTTATACTGATCTTGCGAAGAATCTATTAAGTCCGCTTCTGTTTATTCAGTGCGGACTTTTTATTTAGTATTAATTAATGTTGTTGTTGGGCGTAGTGAATACAAAGAACATGAGTACCCAGTTAAATTGTTTACGTGTCTTCGCCATGAACCAACGTCATTAGGGTCATAGGTGTAATTAATGCAGTTCGCATTAACTTCCCCACTCAATCCCTTTTTACTACTATGATTGCTGATTAGCTTTTGCTTATAATCATCTTGTGAAGTCGTCATGATTAAACTTCCCCCTCATCACGCGCTTTGATTCGTGACTCTATGAAAGCAAATATTTCTGACTCTACCCAAGCTACAGCAGTACCGCCTTTTACAAGAGGAATGCTCTTAGGGAATTGGTTTTGATTACATAGTTGGTATATGTAGCTTTTTGAAAGCGAAGTGAGTTGTTGAACTTGTTTAATCCGAAGTAGTCTTGTACTTGTCATTATTTATCCTTTAATAGCCCTAATGTTCTGATGCGTTATTGCATGAGCTATGAGGGGTATTTTAAGAGAAATTTTGACTATGAAAATTGGTCAACTTGGTCAAAGTTTTTACATAATTATGACCAAGTTAAATAGTACGTATTCTGTAGACTGTAGCTAATATGGTTAATTTTACTTACTTACTTACTTACTTACTTATTTCTTTTTCGACCAGATTTAAATTCCACTATTTGTTGAACTCGGAAGAAATTTTTAGGTAATGAACTGAAAAGGTGAGGGTCTAATTTTCTTAACTCTTCCCAAACATCGTCTTTCTTCGTGTTACTTATAACTAGCTCGTCTTTATCTTTAAGCCATTCAAAGAAAACGTTTTCCCTTCGAGTCTGTATGTTGGCTTTTGGAGAACTTTGTGTTTTTAATAGTTCTTCTATAGCTTCAATATCTTTAGCCTCAATAAAAATGTGCTTATATTCGATACCCCTGAACTCTACTGGGGAGGTTAGCCCAGTATCTGCTCCATAATCAGGGAATAACTTTAAGTCTCTCTGGTATTCCACAAGTTCATGGTAATCTCCGATATCTTCAAAAAGATCAATTTCATTTAAGGCACCTTTGAAAAGCTTGTCGAATTGATGAATTTTAGCCAGTGGGAGCATTTCCCCCTTGACGACAAAGATCTTTTTTTCTTTTTCATGAAATGGAGGTTGACCAGCATCAATATCATTCTCGCCCCAACGAATCATGTGAACATATTTCTCAGATTGATTAACTGCATAGAAAATAATCTTCTTTCTAATTCCAGCAACAAAATATTCTACAAGTTTTGACGGGGATTTAGCATATTTATCTAAGATAACTGAGAAGGGAATCAGGTCTGTGAAGGATATAGATTTAATGTTCATTGGGTTCTTAACTCCGCTAAGTAATCAGCCAATTCTTGTATCATTTTGTCTGTGCATAATCCATTTATATTGTCCTTATCAAATTACTTTCTTATTAATAGGTGTAACATTTCCTTGGCTTTTTAACCCATCAAGATAATCAGCCCAAGATTGCATCATATTAATACGTTTTTCCATCCATTGAGCTTTGTTGTAAGTAGCTCTAATTCTATCTTTATTCGTATGCGCTAGTTGTAATTCAATGATATCTGAATGGTAGCCTAATTCATTAAGCATTGTACTAGCTGTGTGTCTAAAGCCGTGAGAGGTCATAAAGCCAGAACCAAACAGTTTACCTGTTACAGGGTTAATTAATCGCTGAATAGCTCTTGTTGTTGTGTTCTCGCTTAGTGGTGTGTCTTTACCTCGGCTAGTAACAAACACGTAATCTTTATCCCCTGTAACTGCTTGCATTTCTCTTAATATTTCGATGGCTTGAGTTGCTAATGGAACATCTAGTGGCTTCTTGTTTTTAAGCTCTGCTGCTGGAATATTGATTATGCAATCTTCAAAATTGATATATTCCCACTTCAAAAATCTAATATTGTGAGGGCGAAGAAATATTAAGGGCATTAACTTTAAAGCTTGAGTAACAGCAAAGTCTTGTTTAACAGTAGGGCGGTCAATTTGCTTTAATAGCACCCTTAAATCTACTGTTGATGTAATATGACCAAAGTTATTATCAATACGTCTGTCGGGCTTTGGTAGCAATTCAGCTAAGCCTTGTGCAGGGTTACTGTCGATAATACCTAAAATTAATATCTCGTTGAATACTCGCCTTAATATGTTAGCTAAACGAATAGCCGTTTCCTTAGCTCCTCGTTTACTCATACGTTGCATTACACCAAGCAAGTCAGCAGTAGTGTATTCGTTGATATACTTACCGTCTAAATAGGGTATAAGGTTCTTATCAATACGCTGCTTTAAATCAGAGTAGGTTGCTTTAGCTAGAACTTGTTTTTCAAGCCATTGGTTCATGTAAAAGCTGAAGCGCTTGTTCTTGAGTTCATCTTTAACTTTACGCTGAACTTTAATCTGCTTAGGATTTATTCCCATAGCAACTAGTTCACGTGCTTCTCTGTGCTCTTCAAGTGTTTTTTTTAAGCTAATATCAGGGTATTTACCAATCGTATAAGTACCACGTATTCCATCAAGCCTGAAATCGTACTTGAAACTCTTATTACCTGTAGGTTTAATAAGTAAATACAAGCCACCACCATCTGTTAATTTACGTGCTTTATCTTCTGGTTTAGTATTTTTAACTGCGGTGTCTGTTAGTGGCATAATATTTACCTGTATCATAATAATGTGAGTGTGGCTTGTTGAAAAGACCGTCAAAAAGACCGTCAAAAAGACCGTCATTTTCAGTTGTTAGTATAATGCAATAAAGTTCGCTATGGAAGTATATTTCTTATATATCAATAGTTTAGGTTGTATCTGTGGACTGTATAATACGATAAAAACCCCTGTGGGACGTTCTATCTCACCGCCACATTAAGAAAAGCCCGCTAATCGAAAGATTAGCGGGCTTCTTTTAGAGTATTTAACTCACTGAATAGGGTTTGTATGTTGAGGTCTCTATAAAACTCATTGATAAGGTGGATTACGAATAACAAGTCCAGAAAGATGCTCAACCACCGCGGTATTAACTGTTAGGGTTTCAAGCACTCAAGCTCTAACGTATTATTCAATTTCGAGTGCAAGGAAATAAAATGAAAAAAATAGTATTAGCCTCATCGGTTCTTGTCGGCATGTTTTTATCAGGTTGTTCGCATAGAATAGCTGACTTGACTTATGTTTCCACAAAAAACATTTCACAAGAAGAGTTAGCTACAGCTACATCTGATAATGAAAGGGTAAAAGGTGAAGATTCAAGTCATATTATTATATTTATCCCTACAGGTAATCCCAGTGCCGAAGAAGCATTAGATCGTGCAATAGAACAAAGAAAAGGTGGCGTTGCATTAAAAAATGCAACCATACATAGTTCTTGGTTTTATATCCCGTATATTTATGGAAAAACTACAATTACTGTTGAAGGTGAAGTTTTAGTAACTTTAAGAAAGGAAGTTAAATATTAACTCTAACAAGCACTTGAAACGGAATATTGATCTTCCTCCGTTTTAGTGCATGCCTCCTCAACACATTGAGGAGGCAATAATGCCCAAAGACTTTCTAAGCGAAGTGGAAATTATAAACTTTTAAAGTTATCTGCTCATTAGGACTTATCTTCTATTTATTGGTGGTCATTTTTTTTAGTGTACGGTCTTGTTTTATAAAGTGATGATACAAGGCTGCTAATACGTGTCCGACTATCAGCATCCATGCCAACCATTGGCCAAGTACTTGTTTGTGGATGAAGTCTAGCGGCGCTTCAAATTTTTCGTAACTGATACCCAGCTCTTGACGAATAAAAGATTGGAACAACTGCGTACTTTCAAATCGAGCAATATCAAAGATAAAGAAAAATTCAGTATCGACTTTAGCTCCTAGATAACCCGTGACCGGCATAATGATCAAGACAGCGTATAGTGCATAATGGCCAACATGGGCGGCTAAGTTCGCTAGTTTTGTACCGGGCTCAGGATCAGGCGTGCGATTATTCATTCGCCAAATAATGCGTAGTATCACAAGTACGCCTAATGTAACGCCAAATGATAAATGTAGCTGAAGTGCTGTCCAATTTTCAGGCGTTTTATCTTCGGTGAACCAGTGTCGATAATAAACACTGATATAGGCACCAAAAAAAACCATAGCTGAGCCCCAGTGTAACCATTTTGCAATGCTACCATAGTCGTTTACTGTGTTTTTAACATTCATTTTCTTACCTAATTGTTCGTTATAAATAAAATTCGGGTTCGTTACTTTTTTATAGGAATAGGCCAGACTTATTACCTATCTTTTGATGCTCATTTTTTTACACGTTTAAAGTATTTTTTTGGTAATTCTCCCGCAACTTCTTCATCCATGATGATAGTGAAACCTAACCTTGACCGCTTGTTGTAGAGAAATTTACTGTAGTTAAGTTGTGCATCTGCTGGCATTTGTGGCAAGCCAGCAATGGTTTTATAGAAAATCATTGGATAAGGATCAACTAATCCACCTGTTTATTCGCCACCTGTATTTTTTTCATAAAAACTGCCTTTTGGCGCTATGGAATTTTTAGTAATTCCTAACTCTTCCATGGTTTTTTATTCGGTGCGCCGGCAGAATAGAGCTTTAAAACAGATGGCAACAGTAAGATTTTTTTTAATAAATTTCATATTGGCGTCATTAGCTAATATTAATGTTCTGTGCTGGAGTTACGCCCAGCTTGCGCTGAAAAGTACAAGGCTAAGTCTTTTATATCTTGATCCGACAAGCCATTCGCATTAGCGCGCATAATAAAAGCCATACCGCCTTTACGCTCACCACTTCGATAGGCCTTTAAGGCATATTCAAGGTACTCTGCATTTTGGCCGGCTAAATTGGGGTTAGTCGTTATCGGGGCAATGCCAAATTCGCCGTGACAACCAAGGCATTGTTGGGATAATTGCGCCGCTCGTTTCAAACTTTCAGCTTCGGCCATTGTACTGGCTTCATCACTGGCATAAAGTATTGTAGGTACTAATAATGCTAACAATAAGGTGATTTTCATCTGCTGCTCCAATGAAAAGGCCACTTTCGTGGCCTTGAGTTATTGCTCACTATTGTGGGCTTTAGGTTTTGATAAACTAGTGACCTTCTTGAGCGTTAAACATGTCATTTGCATAGATAAGACCTAAACCGTAGCCACCGGCATGATCTTTAGCAATACCTGTTACGTCAGCATATGAACCTGTGCGAGCCCAATCACGTTGTAGTTCAAGCATATATTGTAACCAAGTAATAGGTTGAGCACCGGCCTGAATCATGCGCAGTACCGCCATATCATGAGCTTCTTTGCTAACACCACCTGATGCATCTGTAACAAAATATACGTCATAACCTTCTTCAATGGCCGATAACACTGGGCCTACACCGCAGACTTCAGTCCATAGCGCAGCAAATACAACTTTGTTTTTCTTAAAAGATTTTACTTTGTCAGTAACTCGCTTATCTTCCCAAGTATTCATGGTGGTGCGATCAATTGGCGTTTGATTTGGAAATACAGCTTGTAATTCTGGAAAAATCGGGCCACTGAAAGATTTAGCGGCAACCGTGGTTAAAATAGTAGGAACTTTAAAAGCTTTTGCCGCCTTAGCTAAGCCAGTGACATTATTACGTACACTTTCAACCGAATGAGAGCGAGTTGCAAAAGCCATTTGTGGTTGATGGTCAATCAAAATTAACGAGTGGTTATTCGGTGTTAGTAAGTGCTTTGATGGCTCACCGGCAATAGCTGAACTGCTTGTTGCTGCGATTAAACCTAAACCTACTATTAGTGTTTTTAAAGATTTCTTAACATTTAACATAACTAATTCCTATTGATGAATTGTAAAATAATGTCATTTCGTGGTGACAATAATATAGTAGATTTCTTTTTAGCTATTGAAAATTAGTAAAATTAGTAAAATTAGGATATTTCATTCTGTAAAAAAGAATGAGCTCAAAGGCTTTGCAATATATACACTGGTGTTCGCGCGCTAGGCTAGTTTATTTAGAGGATTACAGTTCACATTACAGCGCAGATAAACTATTGTTACTCCATGCTTTATACGAATTTGACTATGATGACTAAATTAATTTACTTATTAGCTTTACTGTCTGTAACCGCTTTATTAACAAGTTGCTCATCGTCACGATTTTTTGATTACCACACGGCTAATGTAGCTATCAATAATGCCGTCATTGATGCTTCCTTGCCTGATTTAGCTGAACTTACGGCGAAAGACCTGCATGGTTATTGTTTATCGACAACCAAAAATACCGACGTAGGTTTGATATCACTCTTACATTGCGCCAATGAGCTATTAGGTCGTGAGAATTTAAGTCAACCGTTGCGAAATTATGCGATCGCGAGTTACAACCAAGCGCTATACAGCTTGGTAAAGCTTGATAAAGAAGACGGGTTGATAAAAAATAGCGTGACGTTACATTACGCTAACCCTAGTCATTTTACCTTTAGCGAAGAAATGTTCGCCATAGACAGTCGCTTGCAGCCCAAAATTTTTGGTCAGCTAGGCATACCTGTAGTGTCGAGTAGGGAAAACAAGCAAATAGGCTTAGATAAATTCGCTCCCCTTGAAGGGGTGATGAAGGGGGCAACTATTATTCTTGTTGGCATCAAAGTAAGAGCTGACATTTTTGAATTAGTGCTTGAGTTGCAATTTCATCATGAAGGCTCTGACATTAAAATTGGCGACAATACATATTCATTAAAACACTCGCCAGGCTCGGCATTTTTAGCGCTGATTGAACAAGCCAATATTGACCAGTTTAGTTGGTTAGGATTTATTTCTCCCTCACAAGCAGAAAAGCGTCGTGGCGTATTTGCTATTGGCGGTGTTTCAGCGCATAAAATACCTATTATCATGATCCATGGGCTAAATTCTGACCCCTTGATTTGGCGACACTTAACCATGGCCGTGCTCAATGAGCCAAAGTTAATGTCTCGCTACCAAATTTGGCATGTTTATTACCCCTCGGGGCCACCACCTTTTTATAGTGCCTCTCGAACCCGGGAGCATTTAACTCGCTTACTCAAGGAACTGGATAGCCCTAGTTTGGCAGATAACGCGGTGTTTATAGGCCATAGTATGGGCGGTGTTTTGGCTAAGTTGTTAGCAACCAAAACTAACTATAGCTTATGGGATACCGCATTTAATAAGCGACCTGAAGAGTTTTTAACCGACGAAAATAATAGCGTTAAAGATATTTTTATCTTTGAGCCCTTGTTTAAAGATAATACGGTTTTTTTCTTAGATACGCCTTTTAAAGGCTCTGAGGTTGCCAATTCGACCATTGGTTATATTGGCGCACTTTTAGTCACTCTTCCAAGGGAGTTTACTCAGTTATTTCAAGCTCTGATTAAGCGGGTAGGGCCAGAGGTGATTACTGAAAAAATGCAACCTTTCTTATTAGATTATGGACCTAACAGTGTGCAAGTTTTACGGCCGGGTCATCCGCTTATGACTACACTTTATGATTTGCCCATTGCCGGAGATGCCTATGCTATCGTCGGTTCGAATGGTGAGCTAGTTTGTGCGGATGCAATATTGTGCTCAGCGATATCTGACGGTGTGGTCAGCTACGACTCGGCGAATTATCGATATGCAAAAGAGGTTATTATTGCACCTTCCTCTCATAACTCCTTTCAAAGTCAAGACGCTATAAACTTTATAGTGGGAAAATTAAAATCCCAATAGGATAGTTTTTTTTATCAATTACACAAATACCTGAGTACATTTCAGATTGAAAACTTCTTTTTATTTATGGCTGATGAATGGCAAATATATTGCCTAAGTAAAGCAATGCAATGCAAAGTGTTTATCTTCTAAGTTATTGCTGATTAAATCTAATTAATCAATTTGGTATTAGCGAAATAGAATTTGTAGACCTAATCGAAATAAGACATAAATACTTTAATTAGGTCTACTGATACTCATTAGGCGATAACTTCAATAATTCGCCTTGCGCGCTGTCAGTTAAAATATAAATATAGCCATCTGGGCCGGTTCTAATATCACGGATCCTTTGTTTGCGATCAGCTAACATTGTTTCTTGTTCCACTACTTTATCGTCTTCTAAACTTAATCGTCTTACACTTTTTCCTGCGAGGGCGGCGATAAATAAATCACCTTGCCATTGGGGAAACATGTCGCCTTGATACTCTGTCATCCCTGCGGGTGCGATAGATGGTACCCAAAAGGTAACAGGTTGCTCCATGCCTTCTGCTGCTTTAAAAGGTGAGATTATAGCACCTGAATAATCTATGCCATGCGTAATGGCAGGCCAACCATAATTAACACCTGGTTTAACTAAATTTAATTCATCGCCACCTTTAGGTCCATGTTCATGCAGCCAAACCTTTTTAGTTTTACTCACCAATATGGCTTGTGGGTTACGATGGCCGTAGGTGTATATTTCAGGTCTTGCATTTTTTTGACCAACAAACGGATTATCTTTTGGAATAGTGCCGTCAGTGTTAATTCTCAGTACTTTGCCTAACATGCTATTAAGTGATTGTGCTTGGTCGCGAAAATTAAAACCATCACCCGCGGTTATCAGAAGGGTGCCATCAGGTAGAAACGTCATTCTTGCGCCATGATGATGCGGAGTATTTCTACTCGAGCCGGTAAATATCACTTTAGTCTGCTGTAATGACATACCTTGTAATGTCGCGCTGATCACTTCAACAAAGTTATTGCTTGCTGTGCCACCACTGTAAGATATATAAAGCTTTTTGTTTACTGCAAAGTTAGGATCTAAAACAACATCGAATAGTCCCGCGGGGCCTGCAACATAAATTTCAGGTAACCCAGAAACCTCTTGCTTGAGTAGCTGACCATTTCTGATAACTCTTAAACTGCCTCCGCGCTCAGTAACCAACATATCACTATTAGGTAAAAAAGCGATCGACCAAGGAAATGTCAAATTTTCAACGACAGTTGATACTTTATATTCTTGGGTTTTTGATTCAGCATAAGTGATGGTGCTAGCAATGAGTAAACATAAACTAATACTAAGTTTTCTAAATAAATGATGATTACTTTTCATTGTCAGTACCTGAATTATTACCTGAGTTATTACTTTGAATGTTCGTGCGCGATGTTAAAAAGGCGAAAAGCCATGCAGAAAACATACAACACAAAGTGGCTAAAAGTAATCCCATCGGCGTTCGCACTGCAGCTATTATTGTTAAGCCCATATTGTACTGAATAAGAATCATAGTCAGAGGGAAAGTAGTACACCCAGCAGCAATATACCAAGCCATTCTGTTGCCACCCATAAATTTATGCGCGTATTTAGCCATAATAAAACCAATTAAAAATCCCGGCGCTGTTAATAAATATAAAACAGGGCCTAGCCCGATTAAGTCTTTAATCGTGGCATCTAAACGAACTTCTGCGGTTATGTTAAGTCCAAATGACTGCACGTCTGCTAATACTATTTGTGTAGAAACAATACAAACAAGCAGGGTGGCAGTAATCGTTGTAACAATAAAGAGCACGATGGTTTTGAACATACATTGACCTTTTTTTTCAGTAAATAGCTACATAATATTGATTAAGTTTTTAACTATACACTTCTTTTAAGATTATTATATTAACCTTGTACGAAAGGTTTTTTAATGGGATTTTCAATTTGCTAAACAATCTTCTTTAAATAAATCATGACAATTTACTCGAACTTGCTTGAATTTGCTTGAATAGGTTGCTTTCCATATTGACGGTAATAGGACGTGTTTATTATATAACAACGGGTAATTACCACTGATCATTGGTTATTTATGTAGAATTTATGCGGAATTTAGATGAATTGAATACAAAATTTCTTGGTAAGCGCTAATGCGCGTGGCAACGAACTATCTGTCGAAGCGATCTAAGCAGTTTAAAACAGATGGGCCAGTATTTCATCCTTATTTGAGCGACTCATAGTTCAATTTTACGCAGATGATACATGGCTAACTAATTATGCTGAACTTGTCATTAATCCATCAAACTTAATGCAATATAGGGTATAAGATTAAAATTGAGAATACCTGAGGTAATTCCCCGAATGCTTAAAGTAAAGCGAAGGTAACTCTTTGGTATTCTAATAATTCCACTACACCTATAATACCACTACACCTGTAACTGCATTATGGTTGAGCCATGCTATGCATGGTGGTCTAATTTTATAACTGAGCTAACGCTAGTTTTATGGTAGGGGATAACGCTGAACCATCACTATTGGCATAATTTATAATATTTTCTTTCATTGAACGTGCCCAAAACTTATTTACGTGATCAGCAACAACTTTAGCCGTTTCTTCATCGGTTTTTTTGTAGTTATTGTTAGCGGCAATTTGGTTGAGCATGCTAACCAAGGTTTTAATTTGCGAACTACTCATGGTTATATTGTTCCTATTTGATTTTTTAAATTTGTGTAATACGTATGGCGACCGGGGCGAGCAAAGCCAATTAAATTAAGGTCAGCTTGATTTGCCAGGGTTATTGCTAACGCCGTTGGCGCCGACACCGCAACTAATGTGGCTATATTGACACTCGTTACTTTTTGCACCATTTCATAACTTGCTCTGCTTGAAATCAGCACAAAACCGTTCTTAGTGTCCACTTTACGTAGCGCTAAGGTACCAATTAACTTGTCTAACGCATTGTGTCGCCCGACATCCTCGCACAAGAGGACGATCTTGCCAGAACTGTCGCACCATGCCGCGCCATGCACGGCGCCAGTTAACGATTGTAATTTTTGGTGCTCACTTAGTTGCGACAGGGCATGCTGAATGACTTGCGAAGGGGGCAACGCTTGTGGCGTCACACTCTTTATTGGCCGAATGGCGGTCGCCAGTGATTCACTACCACATAAACCGCAACCTGTGCGGCCAGTCAGATTACGCCGGTGTGACTTTAAAGCCATCATACGTTCAGAGCTGATCTCAATATGTACTTCTATACCTTTTTCACTGGCAACAAGCTCAACATGATACATTTCGGCGGCGCTACTAATAATACCTTCAGACAAACTAAACCCTAAGGAAAACTCATGTAAGTTCGCCGGTGAGGCCATCATCACCGCGTGAGAAATGCCATTGTAGACCATGGCAATAGGCACTTCCTCAGCGATACAGTCCAGCTTGCCTTCTACTAGCTCACTACCTTGCTGCCAATAGTGCACCGGCAGTGTTACATGGCTTGTTGGCAGCTTTAGTTCGTCTTCCAGTGTCAAAGTTAATTTCCTATGGTGGTTTTCTGCTTTTTAGGGCTTCGTTTAAAATGCGCTTGCTGTTCGGCAGTGAACTTTTTATAACGCGTTTGCCATGCTGATGGCGAAGTGACTTTTTCAACCTGTACCGCCGTCACTTTATATTCAGGACAATTAGTCGCCCAATCAGAACTGTCGGTAGTAATAACGTTGGCACCACTTATCGGGTGATGAAAGGTCGTGAAGACCACGCCACTTTGCATGCGATCACTCACTTTTGCTTTTAATACCGTATCACCCGCGCGACTGCTAATGCCTAGCCAGTCGCCATCATTAATGCCTCTTTCTTCCGCATCATTGGGATGTATCTCAAGCAAGTCTTCTGTGTGCAATGTTTGATTGGCAGTACGTCTTGTTTGCGCACCAACATTATATTGACTGAGTATTCGTCCAGTGGTTAATAGTAGTGGGAAGCGTTTATTAGCGCGATCTTCACTGGCTAAGTATGGCGTAATTGCAAAACGCCCCTTGCCAATTGGAAAGCTTTCCACATGCATGATGGGTGAACCATCAGGGAATTCTTCGTTACAAGGCCACTGAATACTGCCTAGTTCGTCAAGCTTTTGGTAACTGACCTTACTGAACGTAGGCACTAATGAGGCAATTTCATCCATTATTTCAGCCGGGTGTTGATAATTCATTGGGTAACCTAAAGCATTAGACAGCTTTTGGGTAACCTCCCAGTCTGCGAATTTAGCTAATGGCTTCATGACTTTACGCACGCGATTTATCCGTCTTTCCGCATTAGTAAAAGTACCATCTTTTTCTAGAAATGAAGAACCAGGTAAAAATACGTGTGCGTATAATGCCGTTTCATTTAGAAAAATATCCTGGACAATTAAACATTCTAATGATGATAATGCGGCCTGTACATGTTGGGTATTAGGATCGGACTGTAAGATGTCTTCTCCTTGCACATACATGGCTTTGAACGTGCCTTCTATAGCCGCGTCAAACATGTTTGGAATTCGAAATCCTGGTACGTTATCTAAGGTTACGCCCCAATTTTTTTCAAATTTTTCACGTAGCACATCGTCACTCACATGCTGATAACCCGGCAGTTCCTGTGGAAATGAACCCATATCGCAAGAGCCTTGAACATTGTTCTGTCCACGCAATGGATTAATCCCCACTCCTTCACGACCTATGTTACCTGTGGCCAAGGCTAAGTTGGCTATCCCCATAACCATGGTTGAACCTTGGCTGTGCTCAGTAACACCTAAGCCATAATAGATGGCACCATTTTTTGCCTTGGCAAAAGTACGAGCGGCGAGGCGGATTAACTCGGCATTAACCGTGGTAATACTTTCCATCGCTTCGGGAGAGTTGACCTCTTCCAAAATAAATTCACGCCATGCGTTATATTCATCTGTGCGCTGGTCAATAAAATTTTTGTCTTCCAAGCCTTCACTGATAATGACGTGCGCTATGGCATTGATCATAGCAACGTTGGTGCCCGGTTTTAGCGGTAGATGATGACTTGCGTTTATGTGCGCAGTATTAAGTAAATCAATGGTTCTGGGATCGACCACGATTAACTCTGCTCCCTGACGCAAACGTTTACGCAACTGTGAAGCAAATACCGGGTGAGCGTCGGTCGGGTTTGCGCCAATGACCATGACGACATCAGCTTTCATTACTGAATCGAAGGTTTGTGTACCTGCTGATTCGCCTATGGTCGCTTTTAGACCATAACCTGTAGGTGAATGACAAACACGGGCACAGGTGTCGGTATTATTATTACCAAAAGCCGCGCGGATCAATTTTTGTACTAAATAGGTTTCTTCATTGGTACAGCGAGATGATGTAATGCCGCCAACGCTTTCACGGCCATATTCGGCCTGAATTTTTTTAATCTTATTGGCTGAAAATTCTAAGGCTTCGTCCCAACTAACCACTTTCCATGGCTGATCAATGCTGTCACGGATCATCGGCTCAGTTACGCGGTCTTTATGAGTCGCGTAACCAAAGGCGAAGCGACCTTTTACACAAGAGTGGCCCTGATTAGCTTTACCACCTTTATAGGGCACCATGCGTATAACTTCTTCGCCTTTCATTTCAGCTTTAAACGAACAACCGACGCCACAATAAGCACAAGTCGTGATAATACTGTGTTCTGGTTGTCCTTTGTCAATGACTGATTTTTCCATCAGGGTTGCTGTTGGACATGCCTGTACGCAAGCCCCACAAGAGACACAATCAGAGGATGAGAAATCGTTTTCGCTGGTGCCAGCACTGACCTTTGAGGCAAAACCTCTTCCTTCAATGGTTAAAGCAAACGTGCCTTGGACTTCTTCACAGGCTCTAACACAACGAGAGCAGGTGATACATTTACTGGGTTCAAAAGTAAAATAAGGGTTAGAGTCATCAATCTTGGCGTCAAGATGATTCTCGCCATCAAAACCATAACGTACTTCACGTAAACCGACAGCGCCAGCCATATCTTGTAATTCACAATCGCCATTACTTGAACAAGTTAAGCAGTCAAGTGGGTGATCAGATATGTAGAGCTCCATGATATTACGTCGTAATTTTGCGATGTCATTATTTTCAGTCGATACCACCATGCCTTCTTTAACCGGTGTTGTACAAGAGGTTGGATAGCCTCTCATACCTTCAATTTGTACGGCACATAAACGACAAGAACCGAACGCTTCGATGTTATCGGTAGCACACAGTTTAGGGATATTAATATCAGCTATTGCGGCAGCGCGCATTACTGAAGTACCAGCAGGAACGGTAATTTTTACGCCATCAATTTCAATAGCGACTATTTCTGTGGAGGTGCTGGCAGGCGTACCGTAATCTTTATCAAAATCGATTGCTTTATTGAAGGATGTGTTCGTTGCCGGATCATAATATTTAATCATGATTGCTCTCCTGCGTTGGTAAATAAAAGTCTTGAGGAAAATCATTGTAAGCACTTCGCACGGGGATAGGCGTCATGCTGCCCATTGCACATAAAGAGCCGTCAATCATGGTGTCACAAAGATCGTTAAGTAAAGTCATATTCTCAGCGCGTCGCTCATTGTTTTTTATACGATCAATGACTTCTACACCGCGCGTTGAACCAATTCTACATGGGGTACATTTCCCGCAAGATTCGACCACACAGAACTCCATCGAAAAGCGTGCTTGTTCAAGCATGTCAACACTGTCATCAAAGACCACAATTCCGCCATGACCGAGGACAGCAGATGCCTGAGAAAATGCTTCATAATCAAGTGGGATATCGAGTTTATTTAACGGTAAATAAGCACCTAATGGGCCCCCCACCTGAATCGCTTTGATTGGACGATCACTCGCGGTACCCCCTGAGAAATCATCAATCAGATCTTGTAAGCTCGAGCCAAAGGGCAGTTCAATTAATCCACCTTGCTTAACATTACCCGCAAGTTGAAAAGGTAAGGTACCTCGTGAACGATTTGTGCCATATTGTTGGTATGCCTGACTACCTTGACTCATGATAAAAGGAATAGCCGCGAGCGAGAGGACATTGTTAACTATGGTGGGTTTACCAAACAGACCTTCTAACGCAGGTAGTGGCGGTTTGAAGCGAACCATCCCCCTTTTGCCTTCTAGCGATTCTAATAGGGCGGTTTCTTCACCACAAATATACGCTTCTGCGCCTAATCTCACTTCTAAATTAAAGCTTTTTCCGCTACCACAAATGTTATCCCCTAAATAACCGGCTTCATTAGCAATCTTAATCGCTTGTTGTAAAATTTCATCGGCAATAGGGTATTCTGAGCGTAAATAAATATAGCCTTGGTTTGCACCCACCGCTAATCCGGCAATAATTATGCCTTCAATAAGCATAAACGGGTCACATTCCATCACTAATTTATCGGCAAAGGTACCTGAATCGCCTTCGTCGGCATTACAGACAATATATTTTTGCTCAGCGACTGCATCCCTAACCGTTTGCCACTTTATCCCCGTAGGAAAAGCAGCACCACCTCGGCCACGAAGACCTGATTCTACAACAGCAGTGACAATTTCCTGAGTTGATAACGCCAGTGATTTTTGCAAGCCTTTAAAGCCATCTAAGGCCAGATAATCATCAAGAGAAACGGGGTCGATAATACCTGCACGGGCAAATGTCAGTCGAGTTTGTTTTTTTAAATAGCCAATCTCTTCCGTCAGGCCTAGCGCAAGCGTATGGCATGGTGGCTTTTCATGACAGATATTATCGGTAATATCCGCCATGATACTTTCAACATCAGATGATGCTACAGGACCATAGGCCATACGACCCTGTGCTGTTTCTATTTCAATCATAGGCTCTAACCAAAATAGACCCCGTGAGCCATTTCTGATGATTTTTAAGTCAATATCATGGTGTGATGCATAGTGCGTAAACGCTTGAGCAACATCATGGGCTCCTAAAGATACAGCTGTGCTTTCTCGTGGAATAAAAATTTTCATTGTCATTGTCTATCTCACTTTAATTCGCGGTCTACATTAGAAAGAACCTGTTCAAATTTCTCATTAGAAATACGACCATAAAGGTCATCGTTAATTCTAATATTAGGCCCAGTTGCACAGTTCCCTAGACAATAAACACTATCCAAGCTGAACTTTTTATCACTCGTCATTTGATGATAATCAATATTTAAAAAACTTTTAGCGTGTACTTCAAGTTGTCGACTTCCTCGTGATTGACATGCTTCTGCACGGCAAATTTGAATTTTATATTTAGCTGGGGGAGATGTACGAAATTGATGATAAAAACTAATGACACCGTGAATTTCCGCTGGAGTTTGTTTTAGCTTTATCGCTATGCGTTCAATTGCTTGAGGAGCGATATAGCCCACTTCTTTTTGAATGGCATGTAATATAGGTAACAGAGAGCCTTCTTTATTTTTCAAAGAATCAATGATGTTTTCCACATTGGACAAAGGGGAAGAAAATTCTATTTTCATACTAACTCCTGAAGGTCTGTTACAAAATACACATGTGAAATAAATTGCATATTTGCTATTATCTTGTAGTTCTTTTTTATAGCTTGACTATAGCACCATTGTTTTGGCATAAGAATATGAACTAGAGTTCATAGGTTGGCGTCTTTTAAATAGCTTTAGCAGCTTGATTTAGCTTATAAAAATGAGAAGCCAATGTCTTTAATCAATATCAATGGTTTTCCAAGCAAAGCTAAAATAATATACAGGTGAAAAATGACCGATAAAGCACTATTGTCAAAGAGAATTCAAATTAAACCCGCATGGTCATTTTATGATGAGCAAGGTGAGTATGTAGACCCTCGACTTTTTGTCCTGCTTAATGCCGTACATAATGATAAAAAGTTGACGATAGCCGCAACAAAACTAGGTGTGTCTTATCGTCATGTCTGGAATGTACTGAAAAAATGGACAGACTTTTTTGGCTCTGATTTAGTCGAACTAAAAAAAGGCAAAGGGGCATTTTTGACACCGTTAGGTGAAAAGCTACTTTGGGCTGAACAAAGAGCTCAGGCACGATTTGAACCTCAGTTAATCAGCATTGCGTCAGAATTGAATTTAGAAATACAAAAACATTTAATGGTGAAAGAGCCGTTGCTCAAAATTGCGGCCAGCTATGGTTATGCTGTTGCTTTGCTACCTAATTTCACCCATAAATTTAAACTAGACTTACAATATAAAAGCTATGAAGAGTCATTTGATGCGCTGAGTAAAGGGCTATGTGATATTGCTGCATTTCACTTACCAACCGATATTGTTAGTCAAAGGTTAATTGATATTTATAATAAATATTTCAAAGCTAATACCTATAAAGTCATCCGTTTTGTTACACGTAAACAAGGGTTAATTGTCAAAAAAGATAACCCTAAAAATATTACTAAAATTTCTGACTTAATGCTGGATGATGTTACCTTTATTAATCGACAAAAACATTCAGGTACGCGCTTGTTGATAGATGAACTCCTAAAAAGATCATCAGTGGACGCTAAAGATGTTATTGGTTTTGATAAATTTGAATTTACCCATTCTGCTGTCGCGGCATATGTAGCTTCAGGTATGGCAGATGTTGGCATTGGTATTGAAACAGCAGCTCGTCAATTTGCGCTAGATTTCATCCCTTTAACTACAGAGCACTACGTTTTAGTTTGTCATCAAAAGACCCTTGAACAATTATCGGTACAGCGCTTAATTTCTGAGATAAAAAGTGAAAAATTTCATGAAGAGGTTGCAAAGTTAGCGGGCTATGAGTCTATTGCTTGTGGCGATATTGTTGATCTAGAAGATATGTTACCTTGGCAAGTTTAATTTTTTAAACGCTTATTACCTAGATTGCTATTAGAAATATGAAACCGCTTCAGTTATTAGTGTTACAGCACCTTCTGTCCCTAAATAAGTTGGTGCGACCGCATGGAATTTTAACAAAGAAGCAATTAATGGTGCACCGATCATAGCGCCGCCACCAAAGCCCATAATGGCCATGCCTGTAGCCATACCTCGCTTATCAGGGAACCAACGAAGTAAAGTAGAAACCGGTGAAACATAGCCTAAACCTAGACCACAACCCCCGAGTGCGCCATAACCAAGGTAAACAAGCCATAATTGATGGGTAGATATACCAATACTACCGATAATAAAACCACCACCCCAAAGAAATGCGGCAGCAACACCAACACAACGGGGACCAACTTCTTCAAGCCATTTACCCGCGACTGCCGCTGATAATCCAAGAAAAACAATAGCGACAGAAAATATCCAAACAACGTTACTTAAAGACCAATCTCCAGATGAACTAGTAACTACCCCTAATTCTTTAATAAGTGCAGGGTTAAATATACTCCATGCGTAAACAGAACCAATACATAAATGAATTGCAATTGATGCTGGTGGGACTAGCCAGCGATTAAACCCCGATTTAGCAATTATTTTATCTTTCATTAAGAAAGAAAAAAAGCCCGCAATTTTATTTGACACTATTGAATTCCTTTTAACTAAAGCCTGATCTAAAAAAAGAGAATAATTAAATGTTTGTTTTTGTAACAGCCGAATAGTTAAAACTCACCAGTGTTTTAACTGTTTTGATATGACCGATGACAATCAACTTAATTACTTGGGTTTTATTAATACAAGTATATGAAATAAAATGCATATATTGATTCTGTATTACGAAAAAACTATAGCACTGGGATATTGTTAATGAAATATGAAGTAATATACATATCTTTAGGAGCTTTTTTTTAACTAAGAAAAGCCGAAAATAATACTGGAATAGCCTCAATAGCAGATAAAAGTAGCAGCACAAAAGCTAAACATCACCGCTTTATTTACGTGTAAATATAATTATTGCACTGTTATAGTAAAATTTAGCAGAAAACGCAGTTATAAATGATGCTATAAATGGTAACGGGCATTGTAAATGTTTACCATATAGCACTTGCTACACCTTATTGATTATATAACGCGGAATTTATATGAATTTAGAACAAGCTTTATGGGTCATTGCCAATGCCCATGGCAACGAATTACCTGTTGAAGCGATCGAAGTAGTTAAAATGAATTGGTCGGTATTTTATCCTGATTTAGAGCGATTAATTGATCAATTTGTCGCAGATGACACTACGCTAACCGACGAACAAAACGCCATTTTATTTTTTGGTACTTTATTATGTGCTGAATTAAAGCATTCTCCCGCGTTGCCAAAATGCTTGCAGCTATTTTCACGCAGTGACTCGTTTTCAACCCCGCTTGAAGGCGTATTTGGCGATGCCTTAACTGAATTAACTTCAACTTTATTTTATAATGTTGCTAATGGTGATACACAAGCCTTATCTGACTATATTACAGGTGCTCATCAAGCCATGTATTGTAAAGCGTCAGCTATGGAAGCGGTATTTGCACAGTTTGAAGTGGGCTCAATTGATAAAACTGAATTAAGCGAGCATGTAACTCGCTGGTTAGCCTCATTTTTGGTGGTACCAAGCTCAGTTAATAGTTTTTTAATGAGCGCATTAGCCGACTATTGTATCGACTATCAATTAGATGACTTTAAAGATCAGTTTATTGGCTTATGTGACCATGGTGTCGAGGATAAAAACTTATTTGACGAAGACCGCTTTAAACAACAGGAAGTAAAAGCGTGGAATAGTGCTGACGCAATGATGTTGATTGAATCTGGCATTATTCAAACCGACTTTAATCTTACTGAGACTTTATTGTCATGGGTTGATGATGAAGATGATAGCGTGCTCGATAATCTGTCAAACGAAGACAACGAACTATTTGACTCGTTAATGGGCGAAGGTGGTTTATTGTCGAATATATTATACGACGAAAATACTATTTTAGAGAACAGCGTACCTGTTAGCTCATTACCTACAGTTGGCCGTAACGAACCTTGCCCCTGTGGCAGTGGCAAAAAATATAAGAAGTGCTGTTTACAGTAAACCCAGCACTAGCATTGCCAATCGCATTTATATCCCATTTATATCGTTTTGGCATGCGTGCTTTTAGTGACCGGGCCTAAAGCTATATCACTAAAAGCACTTAACTATTTTTAGCTTATAGGTGATATAAAATTAAAGCAGTTAACTTAATTTAAAGTAATACCAACGATAAAAATAAGTTAAGTGTTGCCTATTCAGCCTGGGCAGCTGTTTATACTTGCGGCAGTGAATACCTTAAAAATCTAATGTTAGAAGTGATCAACGAACCAACACCATCACAAAAACGAGATATTGAATTTGCTGTTGCTCGAATGGGGGGCACTAATCCTTATTTTGTAGCGCGCCAGTATATCGATATAGCAGAAGGGGGCATTCTTGAAGCATTACACTTTAGATCTTTTGCCATGCTGAATATTGAAAATGAAACACAGTATCACCATGCATGTGTCGCTATATCGCTAATCAATGGTGGCTATGTGTGTTTGCGTTCCCATGTAAACTCACTGCAACATGCTAATGAGCCTGATAAAAACATCGACATTACAATGCGTATCGCCGCTGTATGTCATTCACTTAATATTTTAGATAAATCTTCAAATATATAGATTCAAGCGCGCTGACCTTCAAATACTTAAAGCAGAACAATGAAAATATTTTTACTAACACATGAGCGTGAATTACGTAGGGCAACCAACACTGGCTGTCTAGCGATAGAAAATGCTAATAACCTAGTTGAACGTATTCTTTGGGAAAGAATAAAACCGAATAAAGACCTTATTCGATTGATAGAAAATAATGAGGCGGCACTGTTATATTCGAAAACAGATCCTTTACCAGAATCCGCATTGACAATGTCATCAGAAGTAACATCTGCAATACCTGCGTTAACACCACTGACAATTGAAGAGTATGAAAATATCATCATTATTGATGCTACATGGCAAGAAGCAAAAAAAATATTTAATCAGAGCCCATATTTAAGGAGTGCGCCACATTTTACCCTGAAAACAGAAAGCAGTTCTTTATATAAACTTAGAGCCAATCAACCTACGGGTGGCCTTTGCACCATCGAATGTATAATTGAAGTTTTAAAACTGAAAGGGCAAAATAAAAAAGCAGCAGAGCTGGTAATAAAGTTTGACCAATTTAATGGTTAAAAACTTAATAACGTATATGAGAGCGTAATTGAGAAAGTTAATGACAAAATTGGTTAAGATGGCAATGAATAACTGAAAATTTATATTAGCTTGTTACCCCTAAACCATTAACTTCAATGCCAAATAGGGAGCAAGATTAAATATCAGAATACCTAACTTATAGTTTCCCAAATAGTTAAAGTACAGTTGCGGTAACGCTTTAGCATCTATTCCCATTACTTTACTGTGCAGGTTAGTCGTAAAACGTTTAAACACGATTATAGCCAATGCTGAAAACAGATAAACAGCCAAATTAATGACCGTACACCAACCAAAAAAAGTAGTAATTTCATTAATATCCATTATCGATTCATTCTCCGTAAATATTGTTTAGTGTAATAGCAAGTTGGTATAACCCTATAATAGAATTTTCTTGGGCTGAGCTAATGATAGCCATCTGATAGTAGTAAGTTAAATAAATATATCATATTGTCTGAAATCGTAAATACCATGGGTTTTAGAGAAGCTAACATTCTACCTTGTTTATTTCTGGTGAATTTACTTCTTGATACCCTTTTTAAACCACAAGGGTTCAACTGTTGCCAATTGGCTTGCACGTAAAGCGGCTAGTTCATTATCTAAAGCACGCAATTCTTCTATTATATTTTCACTGCCTATTTGATGAAGTGTCCTGTAACGTACTTCAAAGCTTCGATTGGCCTGCACTATCCTTCGACATTCCTCCTGATGCGCATCACAATCTAAGCCTTTGTGTATTGCGGTCAAAAGTGCAGCAATTAATGCACCTAAACCAAGCCAAATAGGGTTCACATTGGAAGAAAGTGCTGCGCCAGCAAGGACTCCTAATAAAGAAGGTACAATCAAGGTAATCCAGTTGGTTTTAGAAAAAAATCGTAGTCTATCTTCAAAAAACTCGGCTCGTTCAGCACACTCAGATTCTCGACTTTTTGCTACTAATTGAAAATCTTCGGCCATTTATTAAAACTCCTCGATCATGCTAAATATAATACGACGGTTATTATTCCGCTGTAAAATATGTTGTGATGTAACAACTGGGCAGGTACAAGGAACACAACACATATTAAACCCTTATCAGTGGGTTAAATAAAGTATAGCCTATACGTTTTTAAACTTTGTTCTGATCTCTAAAAGCGTAAAGAAGATTAAGATAGTGAAATAAATCAATGTTAATAAACACACGCTAACCGGATGGTATTATTTTATAAAAACAATTACCTACTAATTTAAAGTCAACTATTTTGTTCGACCTAAAAGTTCTTGTATGTACTAAGTCCGGCTAGCCAATTCTTCTTTATATTAGGCATTCACGTTGGTCGATGAAATGAAGGGTTGGAATCCACCATACGCCATCCGTTGAGCATCAAATTCTATATTTGATTCGGCCATCAATTGCTCCATTCTCGGATCGGCTGCAACTTTCGCGTTAGCCAAGTCACGTTCCTCACGAGAATCAAAAACGACCCAACCAAACAAGATGGTTTCATCTTCCTTAGCGTCAACGAGATCAATGAACGAGCGAGTTCCCGCTAAATGTAAATCATCCCCAACACATTCCCAGTAGTCAAGTGCACCATGTTCCTTCCAAATTTCTGCGACTTTTGCTACAAGGCGTTTGTAATTTTCTAGTCGATCTCGGGGAATCGCATGAACGAATCCGTCTATGTAATGAGACATAACTGCTCCTTTTATTTAGCTGAATTAACGGCCATTAATGCACATAACGATTTACATAGTGGGTGCGCTGATTGGACGGCCCGACATATGTTTTTGGTATTTGGCTGGCTTCAAACTAAGCCCCACCAATACATAGAAGCTGCCATTATACCAAGACCAAATAAATGAATAAATGCTATTTTGTCACCGATATACTTGCCAGTGACCACAAAACGGGGGGAACTTCAGTATCCTATTTAATTGCCATATAGTTGTTCCGCTCGAGTCACGTACAAGAACCTAGCAACGTTCATTATTTGATAAGCCAAGCAGCTCATAATATTCATTAGCCGATGGAGGCGCAATTAAATTAATTTACAACGAGGAACCAAGTTCATTTTGCGTAATTACTTTCCACTTCCGCTTTGAAACATAACTCTTTAATAGTAGGAAACAGCTTCTGTTACAGAAAATATGCTTTATCCATTTTAATTATTAATAACAGTCCTTTGTGTACAGATAAAGCAACAACTTTCCGTTTGGACAAAATAAGGAAAGTTGCCCCATTTCATGACTTGAGAAGCAACGTGGCTTAACTGTATATAAAATAGATACATATAATTTATATAATAATTAATCTGGAGAAACCTGAAGTATAAAATTTGTTGATATTTATTTTATATGGCTTCAGCTTGTAAAATTTTTTCGACAGATAGTTTGTTATGCGAAAATAAGATTGCTGAATATCTTCAGCAATCACCGTATAATTGCCGCCATATTATCAAAGGCATTTAAGATCCTGTATGGCAGCGCAAAAACATCACACTGAATTACCCGTTACACAAATTCATCTTACTGAAGATAATACTCAAAAAAACGCCTCTAAAATAGACAAAGCTGCGCCTAAAATTGTGCTTGCGACCCTTAACGCTCGTTACTTTCACACCAGTTTTGGTTTACGTTACCTGTACGCTAATTTGCAAGAGTTACAGGGATTTTGTGAAATTAAAGAGTTTATTATTCAAACGCGTGCCATTGATATTGTTGAACAAATATTAGCAACGAAACCTGATATTGTCGGTTTTGGGGTTTATATTTGGAACATTGTTGAAACTACTGATGTGGTAAGCCTGTTAAAAGTTATTGCGCCTGAAATTAAAATTGTTTTAGGTGGCCCAGAAGTAAGTTATGAAACTGAGCAACAAGCGATTGTTGCCAGTGCCGATTATGTGTTAACTGGTCCAGCAGATTTAAGTTTTTATCAACTGTGTAAAGACATTATTAACGATGCGCCACTAGACAAAAAAATTCTCAATTCCAAACCTGTTGAGCTAAAAGATCTTGCATCGCCTTATCAGTATTATACTGATGAAGATTTAACTCACCGTTTGCTTTATGTTGAAGCGTCGCGTGGTTGTCCGTTTAAGTGTGAATTTTGTTTATCGTCTTTGGATAAAACCTCAGTACCATTTGAGATAGTGCTATTTCTTGAGCAAATGGAAATTTTGTATAACCGTGGCGCGCGTAATTTTAAGTTTATTGATAGAACCTTTAACTTAAACATTAATACTACAATGCAAATTATGCAGTTTTTCTTAGACCGAATGACTGACGATCTATACCTACATTTTGAAGTGGTGCCCGATCACCTGCCGAGAAAGTTAAAAGAGTTGTTAGCACAGTTTCCTGAAGGCAGTTTACAGTTTGAAATTGGCATACAAACCTTTAATACCGAAGTACAAAAAAATATTAGCCGTAAGCAAAATAATGCTAAGTCGAAAGATAATTTAATTTGGTTGAAAGATAATACTCACGCACATATTCATGCCGATCTTATTTTTGGTTTACCGGGTGAAACCTTCGATAGTTTTAAAGATAGCTTTAACCAGCTTTATCATTGCAGGCCGCATGAAATTCAAATGGGTATTTTGAAACGATTGAAGGGCAGCCCAATCATCAGGCATACCGAAGCGTTCGACTTACGGTTTAATCCTTTGCCACCATTTAATATATTAAGCACCGACAGGGTCAGCTTCGCCACCATGCAACGTATTAATCGCTTTGCCCGTTATTGGGACATGATTGGTAATTCAGGGCGCTTTAAATACGCATTACCCCATATATTGTCCGATGAGCCATTTGATGATTTTATGGCGATTACTGAATGGATTTTTAACAAAACGGGGCAGATACATAAAATTAATTTGAAAAAGTTATTTGAGCTAATTTCGCAAGCCGTTGAAGCTTTGTATCCAGAAAAACATGCTTTGGTGATCGAAAAAATTGAGCAAGATTATGAGGCTGCTAAGCTGAAAAGTCTGTTTAGTAGCCTGAATCTTTATCAGGTTACCAACATAGTAGCCCCAAGTAAAAATAAAGCCTTAAAGCGCCAACAACAACACATGAGCTAGTCACACTTGCTGCGTTTTTTCTTTTAAATAAAATTAAAGTCTACAGCTTTTTAAGCTCAGATAACTTTTTTATATGATCTGGAGAAACGCCACAGCAGCCACCGACGATAGATGCGCCAGCATTAATCCAAGCCGATACGAATTCGCGGTATCTTATTGGCGATATATCATTTCTTATAATCGATAAACCTTCATCATTATTTGCTTCTCGAAGTTCACCAATGGGTGGGAAATTGTTCGCATACACACCTAGCTGAACTTTGCCTTCAAGGCCAAGTGCTAATAACGCTTGTTTCGCATTGATCAGCACTGATTCCATAACTTCAACCGCACTACAGTTAAATAATATCGCCGAAACATGCTGCCCAGCTATTTGGCTAACCGCCGCAAAAACAGTTTCTCCAGAACGTAGCCGTGATTCAGTGTTTATTTCGTCTTTAACGGTGAATGCAATCCAAGTAGGTTTGATTGTTTGTGCCGTGCGGGCTTTGATCATGGCCGCTTCTTCGATTGACGATATTGTTTCAGCTAACCAAAAGTCGATATCAGCTTCTTGATTTACTATTAAAGCTTCAAGCAAAGGCTTGGCTTGTGTCACTGAAAATAAATCGGGTCGGTATGAGCCTAAAACGGGTGGAATACATCCGGCAACTAACACCTTGGAATTTACGTTAACGTTACCACTCACATCAAGGTCACCAACATCGTTATCATTAACGCAGTCGCGAGCTAATTTAGCGGCCAGCTTGATGAGATCAGCCCCTTGTTCTTTAAAGCGTTTCTCACCAATATGAAACGGCACTAAAGCGTAGGTATTTGTGGTAATAATTTCAGCTCCGGCATTAATAAAGTTACGATGTACTTGTGAGACATAATGGGGAGATTCAATTAACGCGTGTGCTGACCATTCTGGTTGTTGAAAGGGCGCACCAATGCGTTCGAGCTCTCGACCCATGCCACCATCAAGAATTATTGGCAATGTAGCGGGTAATTTCATACTAATATGTAACTTGTGATACTAAAAAAACTCAGAATAACCATGTGCTTTATATAAAGCAAGCGCAGACAGGGCAGTCATTAATGTTTAACTAAATGATTTCTTAAAATTAGCTAAGACATGCGATGTTAAATCATTTTTGAAAAGCGATGTTCAGCAGGCATTGTTTTAATTCTCACTAAAAGTTCCACTATAAAACAAGTTAATAAACAGATTACACTTGAATTAAATCTTGCAAAAACCCATATAATTACTCTACTTTGTATTTTATAAACGAATTCCCAACAACTTTTTATTGAGATTTAATATGTCTGATTCATCTATGCTAATCGTTTGTGCTAACTGCTGTACTAAAAATCGTTTAGCCAGCGGAAAACTTAACGATAAGCCCGTATGTGGTAAGTGCGGTAAAACTGTGCTTTCAACAAAACCGATTGTAGGTAGCGATAACAATTTCAGCCGTTTTGTCACAGGTAATGGTTTGCCCGTTGTGGTCGACTTTTGGGCTGAATGGTGTGGGCCATGCAAACAATTTGCACCTACCTATGAACAGGTTGCAGGTGAAATGTTTACGCAAGCTTGCTTTGTGAAGTTAGACACTGAGCATAACCAACAAACTGCTGGTGGCTATAATATTCGCTCAATTCCTACGTTAATGATCTTTCATCACGGTAAAGAAATTGCGCGTATGTCAGGCGCTTTACCCAAAGCTCAATTTAAACAATGGCTAGCTGAAAATTTACCCGCTGTTTGAAATAGCAGCAATTAAAAACACTAAAATAAATGACTAACGAATATATAGTATCGTTATGACTTCTACTCATAAATTATCATCATTGATCTGAATAATTGGTTGGGCGAAGTAGTTGTGATTCGTTTTTTAAAGGGCGTTGTTATTCACAAGAGATATAAAATAAACTTGAGAATAGCAACGCCAACGATTAACTCTGTTACTTTACATTGGCGCTACATTTGCACTACATTGGTAATTTACTTAGTAGCAGATTCAGGTAACAAAGAGATAAAAAAGCTCATTTCCAAGGCTTTTTCTTTTAAGCTTTTAAAGCGCCCAGATGCGCCGCCATGTCCAGCGTCCATATCAGTTTTAAATAACAGTAGGTTATCGTCTGTTTTAAATTCTCGTAATTTTGCTACCCATTTCATCGGTTCAAAGTACTGTACTTGTGAGTCGTGTAATCCGGTGGTTACCAAAATATTAGGGTAGCGTTGCGAACTAATATTATCAATTGGCGAATACGTTAGAATATCTTGATAGGCTTGCGCTTCGTTAGGGTTGCCCCATTCGTCATATTCATTCGTGGTTAGTGGTATAGTTTCATCAAGCATAGTGGTTAACACGTCTAAAAATGGTACATGTGCGCCAATACCCAAATACAATTCAGGTGCTTGGTTTACTATCGCGCCCATTAATAAGCCACCAGCACTTCCGCCAGAAGCGAATATTTTGTCTTTTGCGCCATAGCCTTGTGCGACTAAGGCTTTGGTGACATCAATAAAGTCGTTAAAGGTATTTTGTTTATGCGCCATCTTTCCATTGTCGTACCACGCTCTGCCTAACATTTCTGAGCCACGCACATGGGCGATCACGTATACAAAGCCCCGATCGAGTAAACTTAAAGTTTGACTAGAAAAGTTAGGATCTATGGTAATACCATAAGCACCATAACCGTATTGTAATAAGGGATTAGTACCGTCTTTTTTGAAGCGGTCACTACGATAAACAAGCGATACAGGAACTTCTACGCCATCACGCGCGGTGATGAATAGTCGCTCTGATTGATAATTCTCTTTGTTAAATTCACCTAATACTTTTTGTTGTTTAAGTAACTTTCGTTCACCCGTAGCTAAATCGAATTCAAATAAAGAGCCCGGTGTCGTTAAGCTTGAATAATATAACCGTGCAACGGTGCTTTCTGGCTCGGGGTTGTCGCCAAGGCAGGCGAAATAGCAAGGATCGTCGAACGATAATGGATATTGCTGTCCAGCATTTATGCCTTTAGTGGTATGCACAATAAAGCGAATTTGGCCGTTTTCTCTCTCGGTGATCACAATAAAATTATGAAATATCTCTATGCCTTCAAGTAGTACATCGTTTCTATGTGGAATAACTTCTTGCCAGGTATTCATGTCAGCAATTTCGTCAACCGCAACTTTCATTAATTTAAAGTTTTTAGCTTGATGATTACTGACAATATAAAAATAGTCGCCCATTTTATCTGCGTAATATTCGTGTTCTTCTTGATAAGGGACTAAGTCAATAAATTCGCCATTTGGCTCATCGGCACTCATTGCTAGGCAATGCGTTGATTCAGTAGCGTGTAAACAAATATATATTTGTGACTCATCTCGGCTTTTATCTAAACTTATGTAAAAACTGTGATCGTGCTCTTCATACACTAAGACGTCATCGGCTTGCTTGGTACCAAGTTTATGTCGATATACTTGCGTGCCTAATAAAGTGTCTAAATCTTTTTTTACGTAAAATACCGTTTGATTATCGTTAGCCCAAACAATTTGTCCTTCGGTTTCAACGAGAACATCTGATAAATAAGCTTCGGGAGAGTTTGAGACTTGATTTAAGTCTTTAAAATTAATGGTATATATACGGCGGCTGTCAATGTCTTCTGATATGGACATAAGTTGATCATTGGGACTAATTGACACATCACCTAAGTCATAAAACTCATGATTTTCCGCACGGGCATTAACATCTAATATCAGCGTTTTATTCTCACCGGTAAAGCTTGTTGCGCGGTAAAAGTTTGAGAATTCTTGCTCACCATTTATTTCGCTGTGATACCAATATTTACCGTCCTTTGTTGGCACGGTAGTATCGTCTTTTACAATACGTGCTTTAAGCTCTTGAAAAAGGGCATCTTGTAGCGGTTGTTGTTCTGCCAACATAGCATCAGCATACTTATTTTCAGCATTTAGGTGTGCCAGTATTTTTTCATCGCAACGCTGGTCATCACGCATCCAATAATAATTATCAATACGTTGATGATTATGTATTGTCATTTTATGAGGAATTTTTTTAGCGATTGGCGCGGCAATGTTTTTGTTTGATGTATCTGACGGATCTGAAATAAGTGAAGATGTTGGCACTAAGTGCTCCTAAGTAAATAATGAGGTGAATACTAAAGCAAAAACTCGATGAGCAAGTCTATCGAGCTTTTGTCAATTACGTTAGTGAATTATTCAAATAAAGGGTAAAGTTTATTCATTTCAATCGTTCGTGATTGCAATAAAGGTGTTATTATTTATGGCATTAATCCATTTGTTATAGTGAGTAGATGGAACACAATGTAAAGTGTTTATTTAAATGTCTTACACATAAATTTGTCTGCTACCTACATAGCTTGATTTGCAATATTAGTATCAGGTTAAATAGTTAAAGGGAGTTAATAATGTTAAAAATAAAATACAACGTGAAGTTCAATTTTACGCTACCTCATAAAAATTTTCTACAATGTACATTAATCAGTGTTTTGCTTACGCTGGGCGTCGGGTGTTCGTCGGCTAATGAAAACCTAATTGAAAAACCAGTAAGTAATGAACAGCCTTTAAAAGGTCCATATGAAATAGCAGCTGAACAAAGCCAGCCTAGTGTCGTTAGTTATCAAGCACCAGAAGATTCATTGCGCTTTATTAACGAACCTATTTTCAAGTTTAACGATACGGTTTATCGTTATGTGTTAAGTCCATTAGCCAATGGTTATGAAAAAGTTGTTCCGGAGCCAATCGATAACAGCATACGTAACTTTTTTTATAATTTACGTGAGCCACTTTATGCGATCAATCATTTACTACAGGGGGAATTTTCAGCGTCAGGAAAAAGCGTTTCTCGTGTGTTGATAAACAGCACTGTTGGCCTGTTGGGTTTGTTTGATGCCGCGAATGGTTTAATGGATCTTGAGCGTAATAAAACAACTTTTGGTGAGACACTCGCTACCTATGGTGTTGGGCATGGTGCTTATCTTGTTTTACCATTACTCGGCCCGTCTGATTTACGGGACACAGCATCATTAACCTTTAACTACTTTGTGCATCCACTTAATTTTATCAACGACGAAGATGCTGCCACGCAGCTATTACTAGCAGATGGTATACAAGCACAAATACCTATTTTAGCTAAATATCCTGATGTTATAGCCGATATTGAAAATCCTTATGAGTTTGTGCGCAATTTATATATGCAAAACATATTACGAGATGGACAAGCTCGCAGAAACGAAATTTTTAAAACCGAAAAGCAAAAAAAACCTATATCTAAGCCAAATAAAACCATCAACCCGGTAGTGGAATAATTATGTTAAATAAAAACTCAACTATGTGGGCTTATGTTATTTGTCTTGCCTTTACCGCGTTAACAGCAGCCTTAGCTTGGCAAGCACAGCACTTTGAGATAGACGCGTCGGCTGACACTTTATTAGTTGATAACAATAAACACTACATTTTAACGCAGCTTGCTGATCAACGTTATGGCTCAGAAGAATTCATATTAATCGCTTTTAAACCCAAAAATAGCCAGTTGTTTGCAACGAATAACTTAACTACCGTTTCTAGTATTGGCCGTGAAATAGCAGAAATATCTCGTGTTAAACAAGTAAAAAGCATTGTTAACATGCCTATTTTTACTGCAGGGGATGCGGTTTCAGCGGATGTTAAAAATCTAACATGGGAAAAGCAAAAGTTTGACGAACAAACATTATCATTAAGTTTAAAACAGCATCCTTTATATGAAGGCTTACTCATTAACGATGATCAAACAGCTATGTCGTTGCAAGTGGTGTTTAAATCAGACCACAAAGTAGAGCAAGTTAATCACGCTATTATTGATATAAAACGTCATTTATTAACCCGAGAGTTAACCGATAAAGAGCTAAATAGCCTTGAACAACTGAAGGATGAACAACAAAAACTTAATAAAAACTTAGAACAAACACGTATTGATGAAATTGAAAGTATTCGCGCGATTTTAAAGCCCTATAAAAAAGACGGCGACTTTTATTTAGGTGGTAATAATTTACTGTCTTACGAGTTAATTCAAATTATTGAAAGTGATTTAGTGCTTTTTGGGTCGTTAATTATTTTGGTTGTGATTGTTTTACTTTGGTTTTTGTTCAGACAATTCAGCTGGGTAATATTACCCATTGCTTGCTGTGCAACCAGTGTTGTAATGACCATAGGCTTACTAGCTGCGCTTGATTTTAAAGTCACGGTTATTTCTGCTAACGTATTTGCGCTGCAAATTATATTGTCATTGGCCATGATCATTCATCTGATTGTGCATTATCAAGAACTGGTCTTGAAACACACTGATTGGTCACATAAACAATTAGTGTTAGCAACGATTAAGCAAAAAATAAAACCTTGTTTTTATGCCGGCTTAACTACCACTATTGGTTTTGGCTCACTTATTTTTAGTGGTGTTCAACCGGTTATTAGTTTTGGTTGGATGATGGTGGTTGCTATGCTGGTAAGCTTTACCGTTAGCTTAGCTTTTTTCCCAGCATTACTATTGGCACTCTTTAATAAGCAAGAGTTTGTTAAACAGCACAAGCAGATTGAACGTGGCATGAACGCAACTGCGAGTTTGGTTAAAAACCAACCTAAAAAAATAGTGATAATATCAGCGATAATTACCATTGTTGGCGTACTGGGTTGTTTAAAACTTACCGCAGAAAATAGTTTTTTAAATTACTTTAGCGAGTCGACCGATGTTCGACAAGAACTCACTTATATCGACCAAGAATTTGGCGGCTCTACACCGTTTGACGTGTTATTTGATATTCCCGATGAGCAGATAAAGTCAGATTTAGTTATTTCTGCAAGTACGGTACAAACGATTACGGCTATTCAAAATATGTTGGCTAAGCAACAAGCCATTGGAGCCATTACGTCTATTGCCGACTTTACTAAAATTGCCCAGGTGGTAAATGGTAAACCTTTAACAGAATACGAACTTACGGCGCTATACAAAAGTTTAGAGCCTAACTTGCAGCAAGAATTATTTGGTGCTTACTTTTCTGAAAAAGATAAGCAAATACGTATTTCAATGCGAGTACAAGATAGCACTAAAGACTTAAATAGAGCTGATTTATTGGCAGAAATTCATCAAGAACTATCGTTATTGGGTATTGAAAAACAGCAGTACACACTTACGGGCTTATTTATCCTTTATCAAGATGTATTGTCGCGCTTAGTTGACTCCCAAATACTGACAATACTGATTGTTTATGGCGCTATGGCGATAACACTGATGATAATTTTCTCATCGTTTAAAGTAGCGTGGATTGCCTTAGTGCCAAACTTAATTACCACCTCGGTCATTATGGGCATATTAGGCATTTTTGCTATTCCATTAGATTTAATGACCATCACCATTGCAGCTGTTGCTATGGGTATTTCAATGGACGATACTATTCATTATATTCATCGATATTTAGAAGAAATCAAACTTGATGAAGCCAGTAGTGATACTTGGGTTAAACGCACTAATTTATCGGTTGGCTATGCACTCATATATACCACAACAGTGATCGTTATCGGTTTTGGTACTTTGGTATTTTCTAATTTTGTGCCCAGCATGTTGTTTGGGTTACTCACCAGTGTTGCGATGATTGTGGCTTTGGTGACTGATATAACTACTTTACCGGTATTGTTGAAGAAATACTTAGGTAAGACCAAGTAATATAAAAGTAAGTAATATATAAAAGCGTTAAATTATTGCGTAGGTTTTGATTGGTTATCTGATTTTTTAAGCCCACTTAAGGTAAGTGAGCTTTTTTTTGGAAAAATTATAACGGTTAAATCATTTTAAAATTAAAGCTGTGAGGCTAATATTTCTGCTTGCGTAGCTATAACATTAACATCATTGGGTGAGATTTTTAATGCTTGTTCTATCCAATGTTTAGCTTGGTTTATGTCACCATTTTTAAGTAAAGCATAAGCGTAGTTATTTAAATAATCACTTTGATTATCACCGTAAGTCAGACCTTGTTCAAACCAGTCTAATGCTTTAGTTATGTTGTTTTTTTCGAAATAATAATTAGCTAATAAAAAATAACTTAGCCAATTTTCAGGCCAGGCTTTAATCGCTTGCTGCAAGTATGGAATAGCAGCGGGGCCTTTACCAATCGAAATTAAATCTTGGCTAGCACTTATATATGTAAAGTCGTTTAATGCACTAATGCTTTGCGTAGGCTTTAGTGCAGTTACATACCAATATTTAGCGCGTTGCCAAGTACGTTCAAATACTTTCATGCCTACTCTGCGGTTTTCAATATCAGCAGAATGTAAGATAAACTCTTGAGTTTCTAAGTCATAGCCTTTCACCACGGCGTAATGCCAAAGTGGATACCACGACAGGCCTAAATTTTGTAACACTACAACGGGAATTTTTTGGTGTACTAGTTGTAAAAGTTGCTCTAAGGAGCCATGACTTGCATAGGCAAGAAACTCTTGGTGTCTAATGGCTGCGACCATTTCTAATTGCAAACTTCCTTTTCTATTTGGAATGAATATCTGCGGGGCAATACTTTCAGGTGATAGCTTTACGCCATTGTATTCAAAAATTTCGGCAAGAGTTGTGGGCCCACAGTAATAGGCTTGCTGCGAATAAAACGGTACACCTTTAATATTTGCAGTTAACGGAATATTTGTAGGGGGTTGCTGAGTAAGCTTCAACGTTTGCGGAGGTGTTGAGCAGCCAATAAGTAAAAAAAGGCTGGCAATTATGCCAACCTTTATTGCTTTATTAATGATTTTAGATAGGTTCGATGAAAGAATAAGCATCGGTAATACCTAATAAATCAAGTACGGCAACTACAACCAATACAGTCACTATTGTGCCAACTATACCGCTGCCCGCAGGAGCATCGTTAATTTGCATATTCAACTGAGCAAGCTCTGCATGGGTAAGATTATTAATGCGGTTTACTGCATCTGCAGAAGATACGCCAAGTGCAACTAATTGTTGTTGTACTTCGTTACTATCAACCATAGATAAAATCTGTTGTTTAGTAATTGCGCTACGCTGTTGTTCTATAACGACAGCAGAACTAACATTGCCAGCCATTGACGTTATTGGAAGCGAGCTCGTAAATAGCGCTGCAAATATCATGATCAAATTTTTCATTGGTTTTCCTTATGAATTAAGCGTGTTAAGTTCAGTTCACCAAATAAAGCATACAATTTTAACTATTACATAATTAATTGGTGCGATAATTTTAATTTTCCACTGTACAGACTAACAGTCAGCCACCACATCGTCTAGCTATTCTTTGATTTATGTATATTCATCTTTAATATTATCAGTACTTTACTTAGTGTTAGGATATTGCTGATGTGCAAAATAGTGAGATTTTTAGTTTATTTATTTTCCTTTGCTCGACAAGGTCACAAACTAAGTTAAAAATTGTATAATCTTGCCAATGGCTAAAAGTGCCATTAGTTGACTCAGTTTAAATCAGCCTTAATTACCTGGAAACTAAAAATCATGCGAGTAGCCGTTACTCAATTTGCCACATCCTTAAATTCTCAAGAAAATCAAGCAACCTGTATTCGAATGATAAATGAGGTGGCAGCATGCAAACCAGATTTAATCGTTCTGCCAGAATATAGTAATACTGAAGCTTGTTACGAAGATCATAATCAAGCCTGGCATGAAGCCTTAGATATTAACGGCCTATTTTTTCAAAAAATTGCGAGCCAAGCTAAACAATACAACAGTTATATTTTAATCAACGTAACTTTGCGCAGAGACCTTACACGTGAACATCAAAACCCAACGATTAAATCTAATATTAGTGTCACCTCATGTATGTTCTCACCAGCTGGAAAGCTTATTCAGCAATCAGATAAACAGTTATTGCTGGCACAAGAAAATGAATTTTTTGTCTGCTTCAATAAAGCGACTGATGCAGTAACGTCAGCTTTTGGTAAACTTGGTTTATTAGCCGGTAGCGATATTATTACATTCGAAGCGGCTAGAGACTTGGCTTTAGATGGGGCGCAATTATTATGCAATTCACAAAGCTCATATGTAGTAGAACAAGGCGCTTTACAGAATTTCTCTCGAGCGATTGAAAATAACGTCTTTGTAGCTACAGCAAATAAAATTGGACAGTCTACGCCAAAAGTGAACTTAACAGCGGATTTAGTGGGTGTTTGTCATAGCCAAATAATTTCTGTGAACGGTAAGGTTTTGTCGTCTTTAGCAAATAACAAGGAGGGTTTTACTTTCGCTGATATCGACATGGCTGTGGCAGGGTTAAATAAAAAATGTAGACCTGATGGCTCTGAGTTTTTAAAGCAACGCCGTGTTGAACTCTATCAACAACCAGTAACATTACAACAGCATACGGCTAATATTGAACAAGCCATCAGTAATATCTTACCAGAGACGGCCAATGTAGCGATATTTGCAACATACAAATCTAACGAGCAAGCCATAGAAGATGTCTGTCACTACATTGAAAATAACCTCAGTGATATCATACAATTACCAGAGTTATTTTTTATTGCAGATAAAACGATCAGCCATAACGCTGAACAACTCGCGACAATAGAAATATTGTGTACTGAACTCATCATACAAATCAGTGCAACATTACGACCTTTTCAATACGTCTGCACAAGTCTAGTTATTAGCGGCGTGCATCAGGGTGTATTAATAAGCGAACATGGTTTATTTGCCACGCAACAGCAACTACATTTTTGCAATAGATACCAGTGGAGCGCATTGGGAAATGAATTAAACATCATAGAATTACCCTTAGAGCAGGGGAATATTAACATTGCTATACTGATCGCTGATGACGCTAACATACCTGAAATTGTAAAAGTTGCAGCTTTAAATAACGTTAACGTGTTGTTGGTACCGTTTGACATTCAAGAGTCTAGTGAGGTTGAATTTAGCTTATTATCTCGCGCAGCTGAAAACGCTATTTGCATCGTTGCAGCAAGCCGTGAAAAAAGCTTTGCAAATGCTGATACCACTTATAACAACAACCCGAAAACGGGTAATAAAAACAAGATAAAACCAATGAAATCAACTGGATTAATTGTTGATGTTTTGGTGAGAACGGCCTCATCTCGCCAAGGAATTACGTCAGGTTTATATAGTTGCAATCACATGCCTTTAGCCGATATAAAAGTGAAGCAACAGTATGGAAAAATCACCAAAGCCGTTATTCATCCTAGTGCGACAGTTACCTAGCTATCGCCATTACCCATATTATATTTGTAAATTGAATCGATAAATATATCACCCACTATTAAAAATAGTCTTATTATAGATTAACCAATCAAATTGAAAATATTTTGATGTTAAAAAAAATCAAGCCAGTTAGAGTATTTTATTAGATGGTAAGTCAGTTATTATGTAGGCTCGTTAAAAGCTTAAACAAACTTTAGGAGTGGAAGCATGTTAAAAAAGGAAAGTACGGGTCTTATTGTTGTAGATATTCAGGGGAAACTCGCTCGTTTAGTTGATGGTAATGATAATTTAATACGTAATTGTGAAAAGCTTATTAAAGGATCACAGGCTTTAGGTTTACCAATAATTTGTCTGGAGCAAAATCCTGACAAGTTAGGCTCTACCGTTGACGAACTCAGCTTACTTCTAACAGAAACTACTCCAATATCTAAATTTACTTTTAATGCATGCGATGAACCTAAGTTTATAGAGGCAGTGCGAGCTGAAAACGTAGATACTTGGCTAGTTTGTGGTATTGAGGCACATATTTGTGCATATCAAACAGCAATAGGACTTTTAAAACTAGGCTATAAAGTACAATTCGTTGGGGATTGTGTTTCTTCTCGAACCTTAGCAAATAAAGACCTTGGCATAAGCCGGTTAAGGGGCAATGGCGTTGACATTACAGGTTTAGAAATGTGTTTGTACGAGCTTGTGAAAGATTGTAGGTCATCAGAGTTTAAGCAAATTCTTAATTTAATTAAATAGTTAAAATAGCACATCTTATATTTTATAAGTTTAATTTTTGTTAGATACTTTTCTTGTGGCCAACTCAACAAAATAATAGCGACCTAATATCACCATTAAAATACCACCAAGTACCAAGGCTGAAGACTCAATTAAACGTAGGGTGATCATTTCACTGGTAAAAATTACACCGCCTAGAGCTGCTATTATGGGGACAAACAATTGAACAACAGCAGCTTGCGTGACCGAAAGTCCTGCTAGAGCCATATACCAAACAAAGTATCCGATCCCCGAAGCGATAGCGCCAGACAAAACTGCAAGCATAATGCCCGTTGGCGTTATGTGAATATGACTAACACTAAATACAATGGCGATTAGGGCGAATACAAAAGGGGACGTTCTTAAGAAGTTGTATGCGGTATCATTTAGAGGGTTATTTGAACCCCTTCCTAGCAAAGTATAAAATGCCCAAGCAATACCAGAAATGCTCATTAATATGAAGCCCGTTAGAGATGGTGTAGTCAAACTCGGTATAATTAAATAAACAAAGCCAGTAAAAGCTACCGTTAAGCCTAACCATTCAAAAAAGTGCAGTTTATTGCCCGATATTACACTGGATATAATCATGGTTATTTGCACTGCGCCAAATAAAATCAGGGCGCCAGTGCCAGTATCTAATGAGATATAACCAAATGAAAAAGCTAAAGCGTAAATAAATAACATAGCAGCGGCAAACCAACTACCTTTCGTTTTAACCTTTTCATTAGGCCTATTCACTTTGCTAGTAATAGTGATAATTACAAATAATATCGTAATGCCCGAAAGTAGTCTTACTGTGGTAAAACTTGCGGCATCAATAGTATTTTCGCCAAGCGCTAACCTACACAGTACTGAATTAGCAGCGAAAGCAAAAAGGGCGAAAAGTGTACTTGCGATGATTTTTATATAATTTGTTTCCACAATAAATACACCTTTAAACAATGACTTGATAGTTAGCTGAGGAAGAGTCTTGGGTTATTATACCGATTGAAATAGCTATTACCTCATCCTTTATGTCTAAATTTTCTAATTAATATAATGAATTACGCAATATTAGGGTTTTCTAATGTATTACACGCTAATATTTAATATGTTAGTGTGGTTATTCACAAGGCTTTATTGTAGTAATACTCTATTTAGACCAGTTTCATAACGATACTTGATAAATTAAGCCTAGCAATTGGCTGGTAACTGCGAATAAAGCTTTATATATAAAACCTACAAAATAGGGATTAATAGTGACTAATTTAAAAATAAAGAGTTTTTTTGATGAAGTAACGAATACAGCAACTTATGTAGTGGCTGATAGCTACGAAAATGAATGTGTCATTATTGATTCTGTATTAGGTTTTAATATGTCATCAGGTGAAACATCAACAGCGTTAGCCGATGACATAATCGAATATATCAACACTAAGCAATGGCAGTGTCTTTGGATATTAGAAACTCATGCACATGCGGATCATTTAACCGCTTCGCCTTATTTACAAAAAGCATTAGGCGGTAAAATAGCGATTGGAAAACACATTGTTGATGTGCAAAAAATATTCAAGCCTATATTTAATTTTTCAGCTGAATTCGCTACAGATGGTCGGCAGTTTGACCAATTATTAATAGAAGGTGATTCGCTGAAATTAGGCAGTTTTACTATTGAGGTGTTACATACACCCGGACATACACCTGCATGTTTGACTTATATAATTGATAGTAATGCTTTTGTTGGCGACACTTTGTTTATGCCTGATTATGGTACGGCACGATGTGACTTCCCCGGTGGTGACGCTGAAACTTTATATCATTCAATACACAAAATATTTGCGCTACCTGAAAACACCTGTATTTATATGGGGCATGATTATAAAGCAGAAGGAAGGGATGATTATGTTTGGCAAAGTAGTGTCGCTGAGCAAAAATCCCAAAACATTCATATTAATAGCGAAGTTTCTGTTGAAGAATATGTCGCATTTAGAAATAAAAGAGACCAGGGTTTAGCTATGCCAAAACTAATATTACCATCTGTTCAAGTCAATATTAGCGCTGGTCATTTTCCACAAGCCGCGGATAATGGCCTACATTATTTAACTTTACCTATCGATGCATTTAAATAGCGATAAATGTATTAGCCATTAAGCTGGTTTAAATTGATTAATTTTGGTGATCGTTCAGGTATAATTATTATTCAACGTTTATTAGAGTTAATATCATCGACCAGCAAGACAAAAAAGAAACCATTCAAACACTATCTCCTAAGGTTGTTATAAGCCCAGTAGCCGATTCACAACTTAAAATTGCTACTTTCAATTTATTTAATTACCTTGCACCGCCTAATGCATACTACGACTTCGAGCGAATTTATAGTGCCGAGCAATGGCACAAAAAACAAACTTGGATTACTGAATACCTACGTGAGCATCAGCCTGATATTATTGGTTTTCAGGAGGTATTTAGTACAGAGTCATTAAAAGCTTTAGTTCTAACCCAGGGATATGAATACTTTGCAGTAGTTGACCAACCCCATATTATTGATGATTTTATCTATAAAAGCCCGGTTGTTGCCATTGCATCACGTTTTCCCATAGTTGATAACGTTGCTGTTCAACCAAACACAGAACTTGCAAAAGCCTTAGGTTTAGCAGATGATTTTTCTTTTAGTAGAAAGGTCGTTAGAGCTACGATTGAAGTGCCCCATATAGGCAACTGTGACTGTTATGTTGTGCATTTTAAATCTAAACGTTCGATGATTGAACTTGATGAAAAAAATATAAAACGCTCGGCAGAAAAAACGATTATTGATAGCCTAAAAGCACAAGTGGCTGGTAGTTGGGGCTCAACTATCCAACGTGGTAGTGAAGCAACCTTACTCATGGTAGATATGATCGAGCGGCGTGAAGCAACTAATAACCCTATGGTATTAATGGGGGATTTTAATAATACGCTTAGCGATGGTATTTTAAGTCATTTACTCACAAATACCTTACGTTTTGTTTCAGCTATAGATCGTGATGCCTATCTTGAACAATATTGCTTAAATGACGCTTGGGATTTGTATCAAATCGCTTTAATCAATGAAACTTCGCAAGCAACTGAGAATAAAGGCTTTATACCTAACGAAAAGGTAACGCGTAACCCTACACATTACTTTGGAGCGGGTAGTTCGGTACTCGATTACATATTATTATCGTGTGAATTTGATGCCAGCTATCATGACAGCTTATTTCAAGTTAGCGGCTATGAAACTTATGATAGGCACTTAATTAACCCTATTTTTGAGCGTGATGGTGAAAGTACAGACCATGGTATTGTGTTAGTGACGTTAACTTTAAGGTCATAATAGTTGGTATTTCTGGTTTAGCCTGAGATGTAAATTTCAGTGTTTTTATGTTTGTGCTGTCTGATGATTCTGACGGCATAAATGCTGACCTACAAAACACTTTTACTTTGCACCCAATATTATGTCAGTTTTTACGGGTTGCACTTTAAGCCATTATTTCTGATAAAAAGTGTTTCACTACATACTAAAATTCATAATAATTACATCGCAAACATCAATATTATTCAGATTTATATATTTAATTATTCTGTACAAACGCTATATATTTCGTCTTTATTAAAGCTACATACGGTTAAGCTACAAAACTTGTAACCCTTTATGCTTGTCTGCATATTGTTTAATAAATATTTTTAATGACTTAATCAATAATACGCAACGATAAGCTAATGGGGAAGTGATCAGAAGAGTGAATGTCTGTATGCACATGCGCATTGACAACGCTTAACCCGCGGCAATAAATATGGTCAAGATGTTTAAATAAATGCTTTAACCTTGGCTGACGTGTCATTTTTACTTCTTCCAACGAAAACAACATAGCTAGGCTATTAAAGTATTTTAATCTTTTTTTATTCCAAGTATTAAAATCACCGGCCAATATTATTGGCCCATCATGATTTTTCAGCGTTCGAAATACTTGGTCTAAGTGCACTTTGAATTTTTCGAATGCTACAAAATTGATAAGATGGGAGTTAACAACTAGCAATGACTGTGCTTGTGTATTTAAAGGGTAAAAGGTTGCCAGCAACATTTTTTTTGTCTTTGAAAGCGGTTCGCTGTGTTTAGACGCTGAATAATAATATTTATTGGCGGCAACAGTGCAGCCAGTTTTAACGCCGGTAATTATGTTGGTTTTGGTACTTTTAAAGCTGCGCGCCATTATCCATTGATGCTTTATCGATTTTTTGAAATGGCTATCGAATGGGGAGTTGACAATAGCTTCTTGTAGAAGTACTAAATCTTTGTCAGCCATCAGTGTTACAAAATCTTCGTGCCATCCCTTTTTCTTACATTTGTAAACATTCCACAATAATAGATCTATGTTTGGGCCTAGTTGCTCTTTCGAGGCGCTACCCATGATTTTAAGTGATTCAACGGCGCTATATCGGTTTTTAATCATGAAAGTGTTGGCCTTTGAAAATGGATGATAGCTAAATTAAACTAATAATAACATTACAGATAGGGCGAAAATAATCGAAAAAAGTTATTTCGAATTTTTTTGTAAGTTGCTAGCCCCTTAAGATCAGATGCAAGAACAGGTGTAGCATTCTGTTTCTTTGAGTCAAATAACGCTGTTAGTTTAGTATTTAGTTCGGTATCAAAACATTCCATATTAATTTCGAAATTAAATTCCAAACTTCGGGCATCCCAATTGGAAGAGCCTATAAATGACCAGATGTCGTCGATCAGCATAATTTTGCTGTGGTCAAAAGGTCTATTATTTTTATATATCTTTATACCGTGCTCTATAATTCTAGAGAAATTTGCCGCCATCACCCAATCGACAAAAAGAATATTGCTGTATTTAGGCACAATAATTTCGACTGACACACCACGCAATGCTGCCGCATGCAGCGAGGTTATTAATGTTTGATCCGGAATAAAGTAAGGTGTCATGATTTTTACGTTGTTTTTTGCGCTCACTAAGGCATTAATTAATGTCCATCTTATTCTATTATGATGTTCGTCTGGACCGTCTTGGATAACGCGAGCAACAATTGACTTATCGCAAGTTTTCTTTGCTTTATCTTGATATTTATTTACCTTATATTTTGGAAACTTAATTAACTCACGGGTAGCAAAAAACCAATCTTCTATAAATACTTGGCTGATTTGATCAATTACGGGGCCAGTAACTTTAAAGTGAACATCATCAATAGGGTGCTTTGACGATTTAATGACATTATTTTGGCTTACGTTCATACCACCTATATAAGCCATTTTTCCATCTACACAGAGTATTTTCCTGTGATTTCGAAGATTAATAAATCGAATGCTAGTGAGCGAAATTGCAGGTAAAAAACGGGCCGTTTTTACACCTAGTTTCTTTAATGCACGGTCTGATTTGTGCCAACTATAACCCACGCCAATACCGTCTAGTAACACGTTAACAATAACACCACGTTGATGAGCTTGGGCTAAAGCTTCAACAAATTGGTGACCAATTGAATCGTAATCAAATATATAACTCGATAAAACAATATAATGCTTGGCACTATTAATTGATTGGATCATGGCTGGGTAAGCCATATCACCATTAATTAGCGGTTCAATATTGTTGTCTGTAAGATAATTAACGGGATGAATATTATGTCCAGCGATAATTGCTGAGTGCCAATTTCTTGGTAGCCAATGAAACTCAATAGGCCTTACTTGATACCGTAAATCTTCCTTCAGCTTTTGCTTGAGTGTTTGTGGGTGTTTTTTTTGTGCTGAACGTTTAATACGATTTATACCAAACAGCCAATAGAACATACTGCCGATAACAGGAGATAACACCACAAGGCCAATCCAGGCTAAAGACGTGCGTTCATTTTCTTTGAAGAGAAGTACATGTACCGATGTCATTAGAGATAGGCTAATATGGAAAACAACGATGATGGTTACCCAATGAATGGTGATCCATTCAAGTAATGCTTCAAATATTTGCATAAACCCAACTTAAATAATGCGCTGTAAGTCAGCGGTTAAATCAATTATGGAAAAAGAGTGCTTAAAGAATATTACAACAACATTGTCACATACCTAACCCAAAGTTTTGGTGCTAATTTTATATTCTTAACTATTTTGATAACTACAATCGCTTCAGTCGTATATTTTATAGTGATAAGTTACATTATCACACAATTGGATACCCGATATTTTATACGTAAAAACAAGGTAGTTAAAAGTATTAGCCTAAACAAAAGTGCTGAAGCTAACATAAATGAAACCTCTAGATTAACCCTCATAAAAAGTGGCTTAAACATTGTTGCTCACATAGCAAAAATTGTTCTTGGTTTATTTTTGCTTATTTGTGGGCTTGCTATGCTGGTTTTACCTGGGCAAGGCTTAATCACCATATTAATTGGTTTAAGTTTGATCCCGTTTCCAGGAAAGCACAAGCTTGAAAATAATCTTCTTGCCCGTAAATCAGTTAGGTCTTCACTTAATTGGATCAGAATTAAAGCCAAAAAAGAGCCCTTTATTTTTGATTGAACCTGAAATAAATACCTTATGTTGTACATATTTATTCTAATTTAATCATTGATTTGGATGTATATTTACTTCTGCGCTGTTATTCAGTTGATAAAGTTAAGTTTGAGTAAGTTAACGTCTAGAACAACCGAAAATTGCACCGTATAATAGCGAGATCAATGATTGACTAGCTGCTATCTACAAATAATTACTCACAAGTAATATCAGTAAAGTGACTCACATAATAGTTTAAGAATAATGTCACTCAATTTAGGAAACGATTTAATGAATATGATAGCTATATTAATGGGTGTACTTGCGGGTGCATGCATCGGAATTCAGGGGGGCATAAATTCGCAACTGACCAAGCATTGGGCAAAAAATTCGGTGTTAGCATCAGCTATTTCATTTCTTGTTGGGGCATTAATACTATGGGCTTTGAGCTTTATACTGCAAGTTTCAATACCTGAACTTAGCGATAAATTAGCCTGGTGGCACTGGACAGGCGGAATATTGGGGGCATATTTTGTTTACTCACTAGTTTATCTCTCACCGATTTTAGGCGCGAGTATGGTGGTAGCATTAATTTTATCGGGGCAAATATTAGCAGCCGTAGTTTTAGATCACTTTGGTCTTGCGGGTTATCCAGTTCGTTCAATTACCGAGGTACGTCTGATTGGTATTGCCTTACTAGGTGTTGGTGTACTTATTATTCGTAAATCATAACGGTAGGAAATAAATATGAATATTTTTTATATATTGATGGGTGTTGCTGGAGGTATGTGTCTTGCGATTCAAGGCGGTGTGAACTCTCAGCTTACGGCTACATGGACTCAAAGCCCTATGCTATCTGCTGCAATATCTTTTACCATTGGTGCTGTTGCTCTTTTCTTTGTCATTGTGTTACTTAAAATTACTATTCCGAGAAAAATAAAAGGCACTGATTCAAAATGGTGGCACTGGACGGGAGGTATTTTAGGTGCATATTTAGTTTTTGCTACAACCTCTCTAGCGCCCGTAGTAGGCGCAGGAATGTTAGTTGGTTTAATACTTATGGGGCAGCTTACTATGGCAATGACTTTAGACCATTTTGGATTAATAGGTTTTGAGAAAAAACCTATTAATGCTCGTAAAATACTTGGTGTTGTTATGTTAGCTTCTGGGATCCTACTTATCAGGTTTTTCTAATACCTTTATTCCTTAGGTATAGAGTATACTTGAACCGATATTATCTGGTTATTTGTTGCTAACTTATTAATATCACTGTTATTTTAGGTGACTTTTAGGTCTTAAAAAGTTTATTACGCTAAGCTTTAGTCATATAGTGAAAGGGCGCTTGTAATTTAATTATCAATTTACTCAATCTGATAAACAAATAGTTGTTTGTGCAGCTTTAACCATTATTGGAATCAACTGTTAACAATAATGATAACAGTCAAAAACTGTCATTTATTTCATATTAAAGCTCAAATTATAATAAATGAACGCATCATTGTTTGGCCTTTGACAACAAGTTATAAAGTGCTAAGGTCTAGCTGAATCAAGTTCTGAGGGACTAAATAAATGAAATTATTTAATAAACAATATAGCCAACCTGGAACTAAGCCCGGAACAATTTCTCAATCTGATGAAGTCAATTATACAGTTAGCTTAATCGATTATAATAAAACAAATATCGTAGATCATACGGTTTTAGAGCTAGCGACTTGTCGTGATTTTATTGAAAATACTAACATTACTTGGATACATGTTCAGGGTAACCCATCTGCAGAAGCTATGATCACATTGGCCAAAGGGCTCAATATTCATGAGTTGCATATTGAGGACATACTGAACAATGGTCAACGGCCTAAAGTTGAGATTAATGAGGATCAGATATTCCTTATCCTAAATTTACCGTTAAGTGATGAAGGAGTGACAAAAATAGAGCAAGTGAGTCTTTTTATCACTAAAAACACACTTATCTCATTTTGTTCTGGTTCGTTTATGCCATTTGAAAATGTTATAGAGAGATTAATGGCGAATGTAGGTAAGATCCGAAAATTGCCGGCAGACTATCTGATGTATAGCCTAATAGACACGACAATAGATTATGGTTTTCCTCTGTTAGAAGCATATGCTGAAACCATTCAAGAAATTGAAGATGAGTTGCTAAATACAAGGGACAGGGCGATCTTAACTCGCATCCATGCGCTAAGAAAAGAAGTTCTTTTAGTTCGCCGACGCATATGGCCACATAGAGATCTCATTGCCGATATATTACGAGAAGAAGAAAATTCAGTAATATCTAAGAACACAATATTACACATGAAGGATTGTTACGACCATGTTGAGTCAATTAAAGATACACTTGAGTCTTACCATGAAATGACTCAAGGACTCATGGAGTTCTATTTAACAAGTGTGAGTTTAAAGTTAAATGACGTTATTAAGTTTTTGACCATATTTACCACCGTGTTTATACCACCAACTTTTATTGTCGGTATCTACGGTATGAACTTTGACTCCAGTATAAGTCCATTCAACATGCCAGAATTAGGCTGGAAATATGGCTATATAACTGTACTAGGACTGATGGCAATTTCAATTACCGGTATGTTGATATTCTTCAAGAAACGACAATGGATATAGGTTTTTTTTCTTTTATAAAAGCTTCATGTATAATTGAAAAACTAAAATGATTCAGGCTAAAGCACTGTTAATAAATAATATATTGCATTATAACTTAGTATAGTAAGTAGTATCTGCAACAAGTAAGATAGTTATGGTAATTACCATACGGGTTATTGCTAGTTTTACTTATCAACGGTTGAATATTTCGTTGATAAGTAAAAGCTGTTCAGCAAACACAAACACAGCCAAACAATATTATCTAAAAAAAAGATATCGAAAAGCCCAACACAATTTACCTGCTATGGTAGACAGCACTGCAGCCAAATAATTTCTGGTGCAGAAGCTGAGTTTTTCATCCCACAATGTCAAATAACGAAAATGGATGTCGATAGTGATTAAATTATTTGTGAAAACGATGCTGAATTTTAATATTGGATGAACATGATGTCATCCCGTTAAGGTCGAAACAGCAATGTTGAGTTTGAATACAAGCTTGGCTAACATAGTAAATTTCAAAGTAACATTAATTGATGATCGGGCATCTGATAAAATTAATTAAATTTACAGATACAATCCGCAATCATGGTTTTATCCTAGTTAAGATGATTTTAAACAAATTTTAAAATTTACATTCTAGCAGTAATCACAAGACAGATAGACAAAGCATTCACACACTCCACTATGTCCGATACTCTTCAGTATTGGACATAGTGGGTAGGATGCATTAAACTGACTTCAATCGACTATCTTACCTGGTTTTAAATAAAATGATGTTAAATAAGCCTGTACCTTTATATCCACCATATCTTGATTTATGTGATTTTGATTTAGAAGATTATCCAGAGCTAGATAAAATATTCTCTACAAATGAAACTTGGTGGCTTGAACAATTTAACTGGGGAAAGCTTTTTCTTACTTATATTGGTAGAAACAAATCTGCACATACTTATGACAGATTTAGAAATGACGTTGAACGTTTTCTGCTTTGGTCCTTTATTGAAAAGCAAAAACCAATAGACCAACTACGTAAATCTGATTTACTTGAATACGCTGACTTTTGTTGGCAACCACCAGTTACTTGGATTGGCACATCCAATCAAGAACGTTTCAAATTATCTAATGGTTATTCATCAGCTAATGAACATTGGTTTCCCTATAAGATTCAAGCGCCAAAAAGTCAAAAATCCCAATATGTTGTTGATAAGAAAAAATACCGTCCATCACAACAAACGCTTTCATCAATGTTTACCGCCATCATCGTCTTTTATAACTATTTAATGGCTGAAGATTTTTGTATTGGTAATCCCGCTCAAATTGCGAAAAAAGACTGCCGACATTTTATCATTGACTCACAAGTGAAAGAAATCAAACGTTTAACGGCTAGTCAATGGCAATACGTGTTGGATACCGCTGTTGAAATGGCTGATGAAAACCCTATATTTGAACGAAATTTATTCGTGATTGCCTCTTTAAAAACCCTCTTTTTAAGGATTTCTGAATTATCTGAACGGCCAAATTGGTCGCCAACTATGGGGCATTTTTGGCAAGATGATGATGAAAACTGGTGGCTTAAAGTGTTTGGTAAAAGCCGCAAGTTAAGAGATATTACGGTTCCTGTAGATTTTTTACCCTTTTTAGAGCGCTATCGCAATTCACGTGGACTACTAGGCTTACCATCCAGCAATGAAAACGCAATTTTGGTTGAAAAAGTACGTGGCCAAGGCGGTATGACATCACGACATTTACGCCGGTTAGTACAAAATGTTTTCGATCAAGCTCATGAAAATATGCGAATATCTGAAGGTGCAAATAAAGCACTAAAGTTGAAAGAAGCAACGGCACATTGGTTAAGACATACAGGGGCAAGCATGGAAATCGAACGTGGACGCCCTCTCAAAGATATTTCAGAAGATCTTGGTCATGCGAGTATGGCTACAACAGACACCGTATACGTGCAAAGTGAAAACAAAAAGCGTGCTGAAAGCGGTAAAAAAAGAAAAGTGGATTAGTATTTTGAAGAAAATTAAAGTTGAATATGAATAAAACCGAGATAAGTTATATAGTAAAAGTTTGATCTACATTAAACTTTTACTATATAAGTGCTGGATAGACGTTATTTACTGAACTAGACTTCATTATAATTATTTTTATGGTCAGCCTAAATACATTATCAAATGTACTTAGGCAAATTGGAGTAATTATGAAAAACTTATTATTATTATTTATTTTATTCACGTTAATGGTGGTCAGTTTAATCAGTTGTGATTTAGGTCCTGAATCACCCAGAGGTTTTAGTTTACCTGAGGGAAACGTTGATAGTGGCAAACTTGTTTTCTTAAAATACCAATGTTTGGCTTGTCATCAAGTGGCTGGTATACAAGCACCAGAAGGTACTATCGATAATCCAAAATATAATATCAAACTGGGTGGTAAATCTACCCAAGTTAAAACTTATGCAGATTTACTGACATCCGTTATTAACCCTTCACATAAATTTGCTAAGGGTTATGCACTCAGCGTTGTTCAATACGATGGTGTATCAAAAATGAAAAATTATAATGATGTTATGACCGTATCTGAACTCGTTAATTTAACGACTTTTTTACAATCAAATTATCAATTAGTTCCCTATAGAAGAACCGTTTATTAGTAGAACATTATAAAAAATAGCGTACTTAATGAAGGAAACATACATATGAGTAAACCTTTATACCTTGTGGCCGTTGATGGTAGTGAATTCGGTGAACGAGCAGCTGAACGTGCGATTAATTTAGCAGAACAGATTGGCGCTAAAGTAAAATTAATCACTGTCATGGATTGGTCATATTTACAGACCCAAGTAATTGACGGTGTTGCCCCACCCTTATTAGATCGAGCCAAACAGGAGGTTAATGTCACCAAGCGCGTATTAACGCCTCTGGTTGATAAGTATCATAATTCAACTGTGGATATTACGACTGAGTTGGTTTGGGGTGTTCCCGTTGAAGTCATTTTAGAACAGGTTAAAACAAGCCATGCAAATCTACTGTTTGTTGGTAGGCATGGACGGTCTCGCATTGTTGATATTTTGCTTGGAAGTGTTGCCAATCAACTAGCCCACCATGTTGGTATCCCTATTATTTTAGTGCCATGACACGGCTGTTTTGTTAGCTCTAACATAGTGTTCTTGAATATCCACCAAAAAGCATTATTCTGCCGACATTAGCATTAAGTCATTAACTTTAATGCCATATATGGGGCTAAGTTAACAGTTAGCAATGCTATTTTGTAATTACCCATATAGGTGAAATGCAGTGTAGGCAACACTGCTGCATTGATAATGACTAGTTTACTGTGTAGGCTGATAGTAGAGAGTTTAAAGACGGTTATAACCAAAGCAGAAAAAAAGATAAACGCTCATGTTTATGACCGTACATCATCCAAAAAATAGGATAACTTGATTTATACCTATCATCGCTTAATTCTCCTAAGTTTTATTTTTGCTCATAATTTTACATAGATAAGACAACAGTAATGTTCATTTGAATTTATAGTTAGCTGTTATAGATATAGTTTGTGCTTCGAAATTTTTAACATTGTTAATATTCGGTATTAACAGTTCAAGCATAAGCTTTTATGAATGATGAATGACATTTGTTTTATTAATAAATGATTCAAATAATCTGAGCATGTCATCGTTATTCCTGTGTTAATACCTTAGTCGAGTTTAACAAAAATATCAGTTTGATAGTTTTGTTTAGTAACATCTCAACGTTTATTCGCCTTTGATTTATCTTTTTTTGCAGAACAATTAATATTGTCTATTGATCTCAATCAAACTTTAAGCATGCTAATTAGAGTTATCGCCTAGCCTCAACTAAACTTACACTAACTTCTTCATGGGAATGGTTATGTGTAAACTGTTACGAGTGTTGTGGCTTTTATGTTGCACTGTGATCACAGCAGACATAGTCATGTCTGCTGAAGTAACTTTACCCAAGCAATTAATGACACCATCGCAGCAAGAAAACGTTCTGCCCTCCCTCGCTTCCCAAATACCATTATTGACTATAAAAGGAGCTATCGGGCCCGCAATCGGTGACTATTTAGTGCGAGAAATAAACAGTGCTAATAGTCGAAATAATGTCCCGTTGATTATAATTACACTTGATACGCCGGGTGGTTTAAGTGCTAGCTTACGTGATATTAATCAGAGTATTTTAAATTCAGATATCCCAATTGCCTGTTTAGTTTACCCTCCCGGTGCACGGGCAGCGAGTGCTGGTACTTATATACTTTATGCTTGCCATATTGCCGCCATGGCTCCGGCCACTACTCTGGGTGCGGCCACGCCAGTGAATATTGCCTCGCCAATGACGCCTGCTGATGACGAAAAAGTACAAAAAAGCGCGCCATCGGCTATGGAAAATAAAGTATTAAATGATGCCATTGCCTATATCCGCTCACTGGCTCAATTACGTTCGCGCAATGAGCAATGGGCTGAAAAAGCTGTAGCAGAGGCCGCTACATTAACGGCTAAAGAAGCTTTAGAAGATAACGTCATTACCTTAATAGCAGAAACACCAAAAGTACTATTAGATAAACTCAATGGCAAGCAAGTAGCAGTAAAGGATAAAAACATTGAATTAGCGTTAAGCAATGCCGTTATTCTCAGTAAAAAACCCGACTGGCGCAGCCAATTTATTGCCACAATTACAGATCCTAATATTGCTTATATTCTGATGTTACTGGGTATTTATGGCTTACTCTTTGAGTTTTACAGCCCTGGTGTTGGTATCGCCGGTATTATCGGTGGTATATCCTTGCTGATCGCTTTATATGCTTTTCAACTATTGCCACTCAACTTTGCTGGTGCTGCTCTGCTGCTATTAGGAGTGGTGCTATTAGCTATGGAGTCATTAGTACCAAGCTTTGGTGTTTTTGGCATTGGTGGCGTTGGCGCATTCGCCCTAGGCTCAATTTTTTTATTCGACACAAAACTTGAACAATTTAGAGTATCACTGCCAATTATTGCGAGTTTCACTTTATTTTCAGTGTTATTTATTGTTTTTGCTTTAGGGTTTATCTACCGCGCGCGCAAAAATAAAATTGTCAGTGGCCAGGAAGAAATAATTAATGCTTGGGTGATGGTAGAAGATGATTTTAACGGGCTGGGTTATGTGCTTTTTAATGGGGAGCGCTGGGCTGCTAGCAGCAAAAAGGCATTGAAAAAAAATCAGCAGGTGCAAGTACTCGAAGTGAATGGCTTAACGCTAGTTTTAGCGCCTTCCACTGCAGTTTTCAGAACCACTGAGGAGCAAAATAATGACACAACTATTTAGTAGTACAGAATTATTCACTGGCTCAATGATCTTTTTAGTGATTGCACTTTTTTTCAGTGCTTTTCGCATTTTACGAGAATATGAGCGAGGGGTGATCTTTTTACTCGGACGGTTTTATCAAGTCAAAGGACCTGGATTTATTATCGTGATACCCTTTATCCAACAAATGGTGAAAGTCGACTTACGTATAGTAGTTATGGACGTACCCAGCCAAGACGTTATCAGTCGCGATAATGTTTCTGTAAAAGTCAATGCGGTGATCTATTTTCGAGTCATTGACCCACAAAAAGCCATCATTAACGTAGAAAACTATTTACAGGCAACTTCTCAGCTTGCGCAAACTACTTTACGTTCAGTACTGGGCCAACATGAGTTAGATGAAATGTTGGCTAATCGCGACATGTTAAATGCCGATATTCAAGCTATCTTAGATGTCAGAACCGACAGTTGGGGCATAAAAGTATCTAATGTTGAAATTAAACACGTCGATTTAAATGAAAGTATGATCCGTGCCATTGCCAAACAAGCCGAAGCAGAGCGAACTCGAAGAGCTAAAGTTATTCATGCTACTGGTGAAATGGAGGCATCGAGTCAACTGACCCAAGCTGCAAATAAACTTTCACAAGAGCCTGACGCGATTATGTTGCGCTATTTGCAAACCTTAACTGAAATTGCTGGTGAAAAAAATTCTACTATCATCTTCCCGCTACCAATGGAGCTGATCAGCGGTCTAGTTAAATCAGAGAAAAAATAGTCTGGCAAGCACCACCTTAAATTTTACCATTAGCATATACACGGTTAACATGAGTTAGCACAGGAGTGTAAATGAATATTATCTTTTCTGGCGCGGCCCGAGAAGTAACAGCTAAAAAAAGCATCTTCACACTGGTTAAAAGGGCATACATTCACAAGCATAGAAATTGAACGTGGGCCTTAAATACATTTTTGAAGTTCTTGGTTATGCAAGTATGGCAACCACTGATACCGTTTATGTGCAAAAATAAAAAGCGTGCTGAAAGTGTTAACGTCGAAAGGTTGACTAATTTTTCGGGCTAGCTTCAATAATAAACCTCTGTATAAAGGGGTATTAACTTGGACGATACTAAATACGCTATTAACCGCCCTGCTTTTATAATGATTATTCACAATATTATTGTAATTTTAGGTACTAATGTTAATTTACTAGCACATCAGATAACTTATAAAAACAGTATAAATATCAGATAATTAATCTTTCAACCACATTATTATAGCTTCTCTATGCGGTATAGAACCGCTGTGCACGTTTATTTCATCAACAATTATCGCTGGTGTGGTCATTATGCTATAAGCCATAATCACTTCTGGATCGATGACTTTGGTTATATGGACTGCAATATTGAGCTCATTTGCGATTTTTGTAATCACCTCAACTGATTTTGTACATTTTGCACAACCCGTACCTAATACTTTGATTTCTTTCATGATATAACCTTTTTAAATAAGGCCTTAAATAAACGGCGTTAGGAAATTAAAAATCCAACCAATTAATGTAAATGCACTCAGTAACAGCAAGAAAAGCACTGCTAATAATCGCCATTGCATCACTTGCTTCAATAAAATAAATTCAGGGAAACTTGCCGCAACGGTACTCATACAAAAAGCTAGTGTCGTGCCGATTGGAAGCCCTTGTTTAATTAAGCTTTCCATGACAGGAATAACACCCGTGGCATTAGAGTATAACGGTATACCCAGTAATACGGCGGAAGGAACCGACCACCATTGACCAGCCCCTAAATGTTCTTGGATCCAACCGTCTGGAACAAAGCCGTGTAAAGCAGCGCCTAAACCCACACCGACAATGACCCACTTCCATACTCGAGCAAATATTTCTAACATCTCATCTTTTGCAAAATTATGGCGTTCTTTTAAAGATAAGGCACTTATGTGTGCGACTTTAACACCTGAAGAAGCTTTTTTACCTCGCACTAATGCTTTCGCTGCAAACGATTGCAACCATCTCTCAGCTTTGATGGCATCAAGAAAAACCCCCGCTAAAATACCAATCGACATTCCCACAACGACGTAAAGCACAGTGAATTTCCAACCCAATAAACTCAGTAACAATAGTACTGCCACTTCATTTATTAAAGGTGAGGTAATTAGAAATGACATCGTTATCCCAACAGGGATACCGGCGGAGGTAAAACCCAAAAATACCGGAATGCTTGAGCAAGAGCAAAACGGAGTTATGGCTCCAAAACTAGCTGCTAATAAATAGCCGACCCCTTTGTGTTTACCCGCTAAATAATCACGAACACGTTCGAGATTCATCGACGCTCTTAATAAGGCTATTACGTAAATCATCACCAACAGTAGAAAAAAGATCTTTGTGGTATCTTCTATAAAGAAGTGCAGCGCATCACCTAGTTTTGTTGCTCTAGATAAACCGAGTATATCAACCACAAGCCAAGAGGCTATATCTGTAAAAACCTGAAAAATAATGTATTGCCCCTGTTTGTATAATGAATAATACCCAAATTACTGGCATTTGCATTTATCGTATGATGATAAAGCTAGCATCACGCGGTTAGTATAAATTGCTTGATAAACTCATGATGCCTAGCGTAAGCCCGCTATCGCTATAGTGTCGAAGATTTGAATGAATTTAATATTACATGCAGTTTCTCGCTCTATCTATACCGGAACACTTCCCTTTTTTGGGCATAACTCTCGTAATTCTTTGCACGAATAGACAGCAATTAATAGCAATAGCATTAACCAATGCAAGGTAATGGATAAAAGGGGTTATCGCTGCTTTGATGTCATCTTAAACCACATGCTAATTTAACTAACTTAATTAAAGCAGGTTATAAAAAAAAGCAGTTGATCTGTATCAATAGAGTAATCAAAAAATTTTTATTATCGTTATCTGTAGTTCTCATCAAACACTTTGGCTAAATCAGCTGACAAATTTAATGTTATTACAAAATCAGCAATTTGATCTTAATCAACATTTGGTCAGACAAATAAGTGCTATCGGATAAGTTTAACTATACTGAAAGACAAGCTTTACTCTCAGCTATGTAAAAAACTTGAAGATAGCATGGTTTAAATATAACGCTGCTATTTCCCGCAAGGCTGCTAGTTTAAGAAGAAATAGGCGATTATCTAAGCAATAAATCAGTTAAGGAAAGATAATGAAATACACTCTGTTCACTTTACTTATCACTGTGTTATTAACCCTGTTCAGCTGTACTAAAGGTGTTGATTCTCCTAAAGGATTTAGCCTTCCTAAAGGCTCTGTAGCTGCAGGTGAAAAAGTATTTTTAAAGTTTCAATGTCTAGCTTGCCACAGAGTTAAGAATGTTGAGGATGCCAGTATTGAGAAAAATGAAAGTATTTCAATTTTCCTTGGCGGCAATAAAACTGAAATTGTCACTTATGCTGAATTAGTTACTTCAGTTATTAACCCTTCTCATAAATTTTCTAATCCTGCCTTAACTCAGGCAAAAACGGCTGACGGACAATCTAAAATGAAAGTTTTTAATGACGAAATGACGGTAACTGAACTGATTGATTTGGTGACCTTTTTACAACCAAATTATACCTTAGTCCCTTACCGACATACCAAGTATCAATATTATCCTCAATAATAATTATTGGAGCTTTAGATGAATATTAAATTTTTTGGTGCGACGAGAGAAGTCACAGGTTCGTGCTATATGATACAAGTTAATGATAAAAACATATTACTGGAGTGTGGTATGTTACAAGGCTCTCATGAGCATGAACGACATAATCATGACGACTTTCCTTTTGATGTATCTGAACTTGATGCAGTGATTGTCAGTCATGCGCATCTTGATCACACGGGGCGATTACCCATGCTGATTAAAGAAGGTTTTCATGGCAATATATTTACTCATAACGCTACCGTAGATTTATGTGAAATCATGCTGGTTGATTCGGGCTATATTCACGAAAAAGAAGCGCGTTGGGAAAACAAAAAACTTGAACGTAAAGGCTTACCCTTAATAGAGCCACTTTATACCACTGAAGAAGCCGAAAGAACATTACAGTATTTTAAAGGGCTTAACTATGATCAGGAAGTGGAAATTTGCCCAGGTGTTAAACTAACTCTCAAAGATGCAGGGCATATTATTGGCTCAGCCATCGTTGAATTAACGCTTAATGACAATGGTGTGAACAAAAAAGTGGTATTTAGTGGTGATTTAGGTCATAAGAACGCCCCTATTTTGCGTGACCCATGCAAAATTAAATATGCTGATCTCGTCATTATGGAAAGTACCTATGGCGACCGGCTGCATCGCAGTTGGGACGATACTTGGCAAGAAATGGGTGAGATTATTGCTCAAGCTAAAAGTAATAAAGGCAATATATTGATTCCTGCTTTTACTGTTGGTAGAACCCAAGAGCTACTTTATGAATTTAAACAACATTTTGACCAGTGGCAGCTGGGTGATTGGCAAATTTTTCTTGATAGTCCTATGGGGATAAAAGCAACCCGTGTTTACGCTAAACACAGCGAAGTTTACGACCAAAAAGCGCTAGATATTAACAAGAATCATGATGGTCTATTCGATCTTCCTAACCTGCACATGTCAGAAAAAACTGAATACTCAATGAAAATCAACCAAATTAATTCAGGTGCTATCATCATCGCAGGTAGCGGCATGTGTACAGGAGGTAGAATTAAGCATCATTTTAAACATAACATTTGGCGTAAAAATGCCCATGTAATAATTGTTGGATTTCAAGCGAGAGGCACCATAGGCCGAGCGCTTGTCGATGGTACTAAAAATATAAACTTATGGGGTGAGAAGATACAAGTTAATGCCCATATTCATACTATTGGTGGCTTTTCTGCCCATGCTGACCAGCAAGGTTTATTAGAGTGGTATCAAGGTTTTGAAAATAGTCCCCCTGTGGTTCTTGTTCATGGTGAAGAAGAAGCAATGGAAGTGCTCTCACAAAAACTAAAACACCTACACAAAGTCAGTGTTGTACAAGCCAGTTACAAACAAAATATTGTTATCTAAAAATGGAGAAGTCTATGTATCAGCACATTTTATTAGCCACAGAACTTAATAACACTAAAAGTCACATTGAAAATAAAGTTAAAGAATTGCAACAGCTTACCAAGGCCAAACTGAGTGTTATTCATGTAATAGAGCCGATACCTGAGGTTTATTATGGTGGTATATACGGTGTTGTTCCTAACCTAGACGCAACAGATAGTGTTAGTACCTTAAGAATATTGGAAGAGCGTGCGAAAGAGCAACTAAAACCTCTGGCTAAAAGCCTAGGAATTAAAGAGCAAAGCTTGCATATACCTATAGGACGCATTAGCGAGGAAATCTTAGCTTTTGCAGAAAGTAAAAAAGTCGATTTAATTATAACGGGTAGCCACGGTGTGCATGGGTTGCAATTATTACTCGGCTCTACCGCTAATGCTATTTTACACGGTGCAAAATGTGATGTGCTAGCAGTGCGGTGTAGAGAATAAAAAAGCTAGCTTTAGGTTTTAACACCACCCCCGTCACAGCCTAAAATTAACTGATAGGTATGAGCTATGTATATATCTTCCCTATAAATCAATTTACTTGGTCTAAAATACCGTGCTCATACTGCTGCTTTACCATTATCTATATAGCCCGCAGGTATGCGGTGGTTAGCTACATTATATCTATGAATCGTTATTTTCATTAAGACCATAAGCGGAGCTAAATTTGTAATTACCGCATACTGACTAACGTCGCTAAAGGCGAGTACTCTTTCCAACTATTATAATTGAGTAAAAAAGGATTTATTAGCTGATGTTAAAACTCAAATCCGTTGCCATTGACACCTTTAAAGAGAACGTAGCTTATTTACATCGGGATTGTCCTTTATACCGTACCGAAGGCTTTCAGGCATTAATGAAAATAGAAATATCTGTAAAAGGTAATGTTCGCCCTGTACTTGCGGTATTAAATATTGTTGATGACTGCGCTATTGTCGATACAAATGAACTCGGTTTAAGCACCCAAGCCTTCGGACAACTGGCGAAAAGGCAGGGAGTTAACGTAAGCATTGCACCGGCCACCCCACCCATATCGCTTGAATCAGTACACCGAAAAATTGCCGGTGAAACGCTCAATAAAAATGAATATCATCTTATATGTCAGGATATTTTAGAAAACCGTTATTCAAAAATGGAAATTGCTGCGTTTTTAGTCGCTTGTAGCCATAACGGTTTAGAGCGTGAAGAAGTTTTTTTTTTAACAAAAGCTATGGTAGACACGGGTAAATGCTTAAACTGGGGCGAGGCTATTGTTGTAGATAAACATTGTATTGGCGGTATCCCGGGCAATCGAACCACCATGATAGTTATGCCAATCATTGCTGCCCACGGTATGCTTATGCCTAAAACTTCCAGCCGTGCTATTACCTCACCGGCCGGCACTGCCGATACCATGGAGGTATTGGCTAACGTTGAGCTCTCCATTGAACAAATGAAAAAGGTGGTACAGCAGCATCGTGGCATGTTGACATGGGGAGGAACGGCAAGATTGGCCCCTGTGGACGATATTTTAATTTCGGTTGAGCGTCCATTATCTATGGACTCAACTGGGCAATTAGTTGCGTCTATTCTATCTAAAAAAATAGCCGCGGGATCAACCCACTTGCTCATTGATATACCGGTCGGCACTTCCGCTAAAATTCATCATAATCAGGCGGCATTAGCCTTAAGAAAATTATTTGAATATATTGGTGATCTATTTGGTTTATATATAGAAGTTGTGGTGAGTGATGGCTCCCAACCCATAGGTAATGGTATTGGTCCCGCATTAGAAGCCAGAGATGTTCAACAAGTATTAAGTAACCAAAAATGTGCCCCAAGTGATTTACGAGAAAAATCTTTACGCTTAGCAGGACGTATATTAGAGTTTGATCCTGATGTTAGAGGCGGTCAAGGGTATAATATCGCAAGAGATATTTTAGAGTCTGGCCGGGCCTTTGAGAAGATGCAAGCCATTATTGCAGCACAAGGAGTCCAGCAAAAACAACAACGTAAAGCCGCGTTAGAATACTCGGTAACCGCTATAAAAAGCGGCTATGTCCATGCCATAGATAACTTAAATATTGCTCATATCGCAAGCCTTGCTGGCGCTCCTATCGATAAAAATGCCGGTATTAATATCAGCAAAAAAGTAGGCGATAATGTTAAAAAAGGTGACATTCTTTTTACGATATACGCCTGCTTTAAGAGTAATTATGAATTTTCCACACAATTTTCTAATGAAAACAATGCTTATGTCATAGAAAAAAATCCACCGGTGACAAACGATAACTACTTTATTTAATTTTTCCTTTAGGAGTTGCGATGACTTTAATACTGGGTTTTGACGATTATTTAATACCCGCACAACAACTAGCGAAAAGTTTATCGATGCCATTCAAAAGGATTGTATTGCATCGATTTCCAGATGGTGAAACAAAAGTTTTATTACCGGTTACATTGCCAAAGCAAGTGATAATATGTCGTACTTTAAACCAACCTAATGAAAAGCTCATTGAATTAATTATCACAGCTGCAGCAGCACGGGCCCAAGGTGTTAAATTTATAACCTTAGTCGCGCCCTATTTATGCTATATGCGACAAGATACCGCTTTTCACGAAGGTGAAGCTATCAGCCAAAAGATTATTGGTAAATTACTTGGAGACTATTTTGATCGCGTTATCACTATCGACCCACACTTGCATCGTATTAATAACTTAAGTGAGGCTATTAGCAGTCAAGCCATTGCTTTACATGCGAGTAACGCCATGTCGACATTTTTACAGCAGCACTTTAATCAACCTGTCCTCGTTGGTCCAGATGAAGAATCTGCGCAATGGGTTCAAGCCATAGCCAAACCGCACAATTGGCATTATACCATCGCGACCAAAAAGCGCTTTGATGATAAGAATGTTAAGGTAAGCTTAGCAACTAATAGCGACACTGGTGATAAAAATAGTGGACGTAATAAAAACAATAAAGCCCTAAGCTTGACCAATCGCGACGTGATCCTGGTTGATGATATTGCCAGTACGGGAAAAACCCTTGAACAAGCGGTAGAACAAATACAACTTCAAGCACCATCGAGTATTTCAATCATAGTCACCCATGCATTTTTTGTTGATGACGCCATAACAAGACTTACCCTTATGGGTGTTGCTAACATTTGGAGCTCAGACAGCGTGCTTCATAGCAGTAATGCTTTTAGTATTGTTGATACTATCGCAGAAACGTTGCAGTCGCATTGATAGGATATTACCCGTCACGCAGCAAAATATCATCTGTAAACACTTATCAGTTTATTCACTATGTATATTGGTTCAATATTAATTCAAAACATCTTTAACTGACTTATAGCCAGGTAAGATAATAAAATAGTCAGAATGACTGGCATTTTAAACTGTTTCACCATAACGTATAAACAATATTATATTATGGGAGATAACATGAGTGATGAAAATTCATATATTCCGCCGAAAGTATGGCAATGGAATACTGAAAATGGTGGCAACTGGGCAAGTATAAATCGCCCAATTTCCGGTCCAACACACGATAAAGTTTTAGCAAAAGGTAAGCACCCTTTTCAGTTATATTCCCTCGCGACACCCAATGGCGTTAAAGTTACTATTATGTTTGAGGAGTTACTAGCATTAGGTATAAAGGAAGCAGAGTATGATGCGTTCTTAATTGATATTAGTAGCGGCGAGCAATTTGGTAGCGGTTTTGTTGAGGTTAATCCAAACTCAAAAATACCAGCTTTGATCGATCAAAGTAATGAGCAATCTGTGAGATTATTTGAGTCTGGCTCAATATTATTTCACTTAGCTGAAAAATTTAATGCTTTTTTACCAACAACCGAAAATCGGACTGAATGTATGTCTTGGCTATTTTGGCAAATGGGCAGCGCGCCTTACCTTGGCGGTGGATTCGGCCATTTCTATGCTTATGCACCTGAAAAGATAGAATATTGTATTGATAGGTTTTCAATGGAAGTAAAACGCCAACTTGATGTGTTAGATAAGCATCTAGAAGATAATGATTACATGTGTGGCGATGCATATACTATTGCCGATATTGCTATTTGGCCATGGTATGGTGCGCTTGCTTTAAACCGTTTATATGATGCCGCAGAATTTTTAGATTTAAAGTCTTATAAAAATGTAATGCGTTGGGCTGAAAACATTGATCAGCGCCCTGCGGTTAAACGTGGAGTTATGGTTAATAAAACCTGGGGTGAGTTATCGAATCAACTGCATGAAAGACATGATGCTAGAGACTTTGATGAGCGTACTCAAGATAAGCTAACTGAAGAATAGTATTTCCAATAAAAAGAGCGTATTCCACATTACGCTCTTTTTATGACCAATAACTTATATACCTAACGACTTGCACCAGTTGCTAGCATGAACAAATTCTTTATGAATAAAGTTTGCATCAAGCCCGTATAAATCAGTTAGCTGCTGTATATTTTCACCATTACCTGTAATGTAATTAATGGTTAAATCTAATAATTCTCCTAATAATCCACTATGGTTTACTAAAGCGTCTACAATTGGCTTGGCTAATGGCATGGTTTTTAGAATTTCATCCATCGGTCGACTCAATATAACTTCAATTGCACTTAATAACCCGGTAATAAATGCAAAGTCACTAACTTCAATAAATGCGCTTTCCGTTGCAAGTGCTGCCATTAATTTTGCTGTTATTAACGACTGTCTTGAAACTTCACTGGTTTTATTGGTGGTTAATTTAGATAGCGCTAAAATGGTGACGAATTGCTTAAGCTTGTCTTCACCTAAATATGCAGCAGCTTGTTTTAATGAAGTAATTTCAACACGGGCGCCAGTTGCAACATTGTTAACTAATTTAAGTAAACCTAAGGTTAAATTGACGTCGTGACCAATTATTTCTGCGATATGATCAAAATCTAAAGGTTTATTGAATGTTTCGCTGATTAAATGCAGCATTTGTGACTTAATTGGCGCTAAGGTTTGCCCTTCAATAATTTCAGGCTCGTGATAAAAAAAACCTTGGTAATAATTAAAGCCGACTTCCGCTAACGATTGTAACTGATAGTTGGTTTCTACCTTTTCTGCGATTAATTTGATATTAAATGGTTTGATTCTATCCAAAACCGGACGTATACGTTTAGCATTGGTTATTTCTATATCTATTTTTATCATCGCAATATAGGGGAATAACACGTCCCATTTTTCATCAAGATCATATTCAGTCAATGCAACCTTATACCCTTTATCATGATAGTACTTCACAATTTTTAAGAGCCGATCACTTGCAGATTGATGCCCAACTAATTCAATAACGATACTAGCTTTATCGAACATCAGTGGATATTTGTTAATTAAGCATTTTTCAGTAAAATTTATAAAGGCTAATTTCCCTAAACTTACTGATTGAATATCACCCTGAAAATGATTTTGAATAATCAATTTCGAACTAGCAATATCTTGATCAATTTCGGGAAATTTATTTTCTGGACTATCTCTAAATAAAAGTTCGTAACCGACCGTTTGATGATTTCTGTCAAGTATAGCCTGACGGGCAATGTAACTTATTTGCATAGGAAGATTATTTAAAGACTTATTGTATGTAAAACATACCTTATTATGCATGTTATTGAAAAGTAATTAATGAAAATTTCGCAAGTTTATGATTTTAATAACCAGTAATTATCTTAAGTACGTTAAAAATACCATTAGGTAGTGTCAAATTGAGAAATTGACCCATTTACAATATCTAACGTTAGGACATCACCGTAAAAAACTCCTGGGATAAATGGCGCGAGGATTTCTAGTTGATTTAAGGGCTGTAAGTGTTCTTTTTTAGTAACTACTTGTGGTTGATAAATTAAAGCGGGATAGGATTTTGACTTTACTAGGATATGGCATCGACAAAACTTGAAATCTTCAGGCGGAACATCTTCATGCCATTTTACTTGCTTAAAAAAATGGTCATAACGCTTTAATATAATAGCATCGCAGTTAAATTGTGCATTTAAAGTTGCAGGGTGAAATACAGCAAGTTCAAGACCTAGAGCACGAAAAAATGGTGTTTGGGCTGCAATGGTACCTTTTGGGAACCGGGGATCATTAGCACACCCAGACGCTACTTGATGCCCTTTTACCACAGTAAATTTATATATAGCCATTATGTCGCATTCTTTTTAGTATGTTTCGCTGACTTATGCGAGTTTTCGATTCAATAACACAAAAATAGTAAAGCTATTTAATGACTAGCTCTGCTATTTGATAGGTTCCGTCAATATTATCGACATCTTTAAGCCCTAAAGCTCGTGTGATAATTGGTAATACATTTACGTTTTCAAAAGCTTCAACTTGCATGTTTTTTCTAAATGCGGGTCCAATAGCAATAAAGATTGCATTTAATTCAGCTTGAAGTTTTGGATCGTAACCATGTGTTTCAGGCTTTATAGAGGTTTTGCCATTATCAAAAATATAAGAGGGTAAGGCTTCAATAATAACATCAGGTACAGTGGCCGTTTTGCGGCTTAAACGCCAATGTGCTGGGAAGTTAGGGTATTGGTAAATACGATAATTTTGTTCTTCAGCCTGTGTTTGATTATTTTTAAATAGCTTAACGCTTTGCTGCAATTTTTTATCATTATCGCTATACAAATAAAGTTGTGTCGAACCATTGATAGCCTTTACGCCATCAACAATATTTTCTTGCCATTTGATGACATGATCTTGATAAATTTTTGTCATGCCATGATCGGAAACAATTACTAAATTAACCTCACCATTAAACTCTTGGTTAATTTTTTCGACAAAATTACCAATTAAAATATCTAATTTGCTAATAGCATTAATAAGTTCTGGCGAGTTTGCACCGAATTCGTGTCCTGCATCATCTACACTGGCAAAATAACCCACGATAAAGTTTGGACGTTCAGATTCGGGAAGCCGTAACCATGCAAGTATCTGCTCAAACCTATTTTCATTGGGTGTAAAATGATCATAAGGATAGTAATAACTGGCCGTTTTATTATCTATCGCGGTTTCAGATTCTGGCCAGAAATAAACTGCAGATTTATTACCCTGCATTTCGTTGATATGCCAAAGAGGATCAGCGGTAAGCCATCTAACATCATTCTTTCCAGCGCCCAATTTATATGTTTTTCCAATATCGCGATGGAAAAACGAATTATGCACTATACCGTGATTTATAGGATAGCGACCAGTGATGATACTTAAATGATTAGGGAAGGTTTTACTCGGATAAACCGGTAACAAGGCTTTGGCACTAGTCCCCTGCTGAATAAGTGACGTCAATGCCTTGGGTTTATATTGCTCTATATAATGTTGAGCAAAACCATCGATCGATAACAGTATCAGCGGTGTTTTAGCCCAACCTACGGAAGAAATAAAACAGCCAAAAAGTATACTTGCTTTTAGATTCATTCGTTAATACCAGTAAAATATGGCTAATTTTTATAACGATTAAGATAAGGTATTAACTATTTTATTACAAGCTAGCTTTGGGATTTCGATTTTAAACTTTTATATTTATAGTTATTTTATTAATGAGGGCCTACTTTGTATGAAGGTAAAGTGGATAAAATGATGGGCATTTAAAACACTAACGCATATCAATGCTATGGGTTAGTGTTTTGATCTTAGATAAATACAGGTTATTTAAATAAGTCTAAAATATTGACCAAATCTTTTTTACCATGCGCTATTTCGTCTGGTGTTAAGCCAGATAGTTCATGTGGAAAAACTAACCATTCTGCTGACTCATGTACATAATAATCAGGCACTAGATCTACTTTAGAATTTGTTGGCTTATACCAAGGACATGCAATTCTTACATCTGTTGGCATATTGTTGCGGGTTAACTTTTTCATTTGAGTTATTAACGCATCGATACTACGACCAGAATCGAATACATCGTCCACAATTAACAACCCGTCATCAGCATTTGCATTTTCAATTATATAATGTAAACCGTGAACTTTAATCTCTTTGCTTTGCTGATTAATACCGTAATAAGAAGATGTTCGAACGGCAATATGGTCAGTTTCAACTTCTTTAAAGTCAAAGTATTCTTGTACTGCAATGCCAATAGGTGCACCACCACGCCAAATGCCAACAATAAATTGTGGTCTAAAACCGTCTTCAAATACCTTCGCAGCAACGCGAAATGAATCTTCAAGTAACTCTTGCGCTGTTATAAATCGCTTTTCCATCGATGAGTTAACCTCATTTAATTAATTTTTAGAGTAAGGGTTATTATAACGTGATTTTTACCAGCCTGAGTAGCTCAGTTGAAAAATTTATATATTTTGATCAATAAATTTAATTTGTTGGTAGATAATATCGACTGCTGAGAGAAAAAATTCGCGATTTATGTTTTCAAAAGTGTCACTTATTTGGTGGTAATTTTTGTGACATCCAACACCAAAATAAATAAATGGAATACGCTGTCGATAAAATACCCCATGGTCACTCGCGAGTTGCCACTTTATATTTTTGTTCTCACATGGGTTTCGCTGTCTGAAGCCTTTTTTTAATTGCATAGCATAATTTTTCTGCTCAAAAACTAATGATTTTTCCTCGCCTAAGAGATCATTTAACCCTCTGCTTATATAACGTAAATATTTTGTTGTCGCATGACCCGCGATCATATCAAGGTTAATGTTAAGGACTATTTTGTCTAATATTATTGCGTTTTGCTTGATGAAAGATTTTGCTCCGTTTAAGTTAACTTCTTCTCCATCAGTGAATAAAACTATCACACTGTAACGTAACGGAGAATGTTGTAGTTTTTTTGCATAATATAATAAAGCTGAGGTGCCTGATGCATTATCGTCAGCGCCGTTATATATTTTATTACCATGGCCGCCAATATGATCAAAATGAGCAGAAATTACGATGAATCTATTTGGAAATTCAGTACCTGTAATTAAACCTACAACATTATTACCTTGGGTTGAATTTAAAAAACCTGTAATAGAAAAAGGCGCTAAATATTCACTTGATAGCGGTTTAATGTTGTTTAACTCAAGTTGGGCAACAATATAATCTTGGCTTGATTTTCCACCCGCTGTACCAATTTTCCGTCCTTGCAAGCTATCTAATGATAAGTAATGTAAGTGTTTTAACACGGTTTCTTGCGGGCTATAACCTATCTTTGAAAATGAATTTTTATGTATACTGCAAGCTGTGCTTATCAAAACAACCAACAATAAACAGTAAGGTTTTAAATTAATCATGGTAATTTAGTATTGTTATCGATCTGTTTTAAAATATTTAACTTAGCTATATATTGCTTGTCGAGTTGTGGGCTACGGTTTTTTGCTATGGCTTTTCTGACATAGTTTTCAGCTTTTTTAATTTCATTTAATTGGTAATAAACTTTAGCCAAACCAAAATAAAATTCATGGATATTATCATTGAGTTTTATGGCTTTTTTATAATGAGATATCGCCTGCTCATAAGCGCCTTGATATAACCTTTCATCAGCAAGTAGCGCATAATAATAAGGGTTACTAGCTCGCTTGTGCATAATATGACTATCAAGTTGCTTTGCTTCTTCATTTAACCCATTTATGTGCAACAACATGCTTAAATTAGCCATTGCGGTTAAATTATTTTTATTCAAATAAATAGCATATCGATATGTGTTAATTGCGCTTTGTTGGAAGCCTTTAAAACGATATAAAATACCTAAATTACCCCAAGCAGAAGAAAAATAAGGATCTACAGAGGTGGCTTTTTTTAAATAGGCATAGGCAGAGACATAATCCCTATTAACCATAGCTGTGGCAGCTTTATTATTGTAGAACATCGCAAGCACATTGTTTTTATAAATTTTACGCTTTGGAAACGACTTTTTATTAACAAATGGATCAAAATCAATTTCAATACCGGTGCGCTGCCAAAGTACCCTTTTGTCAGGAAAGCTTTCTTCCAAAACCGTTAAATTAATGTGTCCTGTGAGCATGTTGGTACGCCCATTACGCACCCAATACTCAGGTACTTCAACACGTTGAAAAGCAACATCTAACTTAGCCTCTTGGGATATCGCATAAGCCATAATAGTTAATGATAAACAGTTTGCCTCTTTATTTTTAAATGCTTTGGCTGCGATAACATTGGCCCCCGATTTATAGGCTAGATTGATGTTTTCTGGGCTAAAAAAATGTTGCAGTAACTTGTGCGCTTTTTTACGAGTATCACGTTCTAAACTAATACTTTTTGCCATTATTATCATTTCTTTACTCAAAGCAAAAATTTCATCCTCGGTCTCTACGTTAATCTCTTTGTAACCTTTAAATTTTTCATCTAAAAATTTATTAGTATGACTACCAATATCATAGCTTTGTAATTTGTTGGCCGATTGACAGGCCGTTAAGAAAAAAAATATTGCGGCTAGCAACGTGAGGTTTAATGAGTTTTTCATATACCCTCCTAAAAAACAGGCGACTTCCGTTCTATTAAGCATATGCCTGTTCATTGCATTGCGCTCAATTTTCAATCAACCATTAATAAAACATTACAATTTTTTAGCTCTAGCTTAATAACCCTATTAAATTGCTGATTAAGTTTTCACTTACAATTTGAGACAAGTAATATTTATTATTCCCTGCTATGCTGCGCACTATTGAATTTTATACTCTTGGTGGCCTTAAATTTATGAAAAAAACACTCGCCGGATTTTTTACCGGAAGTGCTATTGCCGTTGCTATAATCATAGCGACTACGAGCTATCAGTTATATAAGAACAAATATGCCACCATTGACGCTCAACTGAACGAAATATCAGGTATTGAGTTCGATAAAAGCATGAAGCTTTGGGCAATAAATGATAGCGGTGATGAAGCAAAGTTATATCAGTTGAATAAGTCAGGCGATATTGAAAGGTCGATTACCGTCACTAATGCTAAAAATATTGACTGGGAGGATATGACACAAGATGATTTTGGCCACTTCTTTTTAGGCGACTTTGGCAATAATGACAATCTTCGCAAATGGTTGACGATATATAAAATTGAAAACCCTATAGATATTAAAGGTGAAACAACTCAAGCAGAAATTATTAAGTTCACATACCCTGAACATACCAGTTTTCCACCTAAAGCTGACGAAATGGAGTTTGATGTTGAAGCGTTCGTTTTTTATAAAAAGCATTTATATTTATTTACAAAAAATCGGACTGTGCCTTTTAACGGCATAACCACTTTATATAAAATTGGTGATCATGCTGCCAATTACGATGCCATAAAAATAAGTAAATTTAAGACCTGTACTATCGCTGTAAAGCTATGTTGGATAACTTCAGCCGCTTTAAGTCCTAACAAGAAAAGATTAGCATTGTTGGATTCTCAACGTATTTGGTTATTTGAAAATTGGCAAGGAGATGACTTTTTTTCTGGTGATAGATATCGTATTGACTTAGGTATAGTTACACAAAAAGAAGCGATTACTTTTCTTGATAACGATAACATAGTATTCACTGACGAAGAGTTTCTCGGGATTGGCAGAAACGCTTATGAAATTAACCTTAATGACGTGAAAAAGAACAAGCTTTAAATTAAGTTACTTAATGGACTACTTAATGCAGGTTTAAACAAGTAAAAATACAAAAATTTGCGCCGCTAGTTTTACTTTATCAGTAAATTCATCAAAGTCGGCACAAATACTATTAGTGATATGATACTTGGACATTACAACAAAGGCATTGGAAGATAGTTATCTTGCATTTTAATTCTTTCAAGCCAATGACTTATGGCTGAAAATTGTGATAAATCAAACCCTCCCTCATCTGCAACATGGGTATAGGCAAATAACGCTATATCGGCAGTGGTTATTTTATCACCCGTTAAATAATCACTTTTCTGCAATTGCTGCTCCATCACCTTAAGTGCTTTATAGCCACCTAAGTGTTTTGACTCGTACTCAGCACGCCTATTTTCAGGTAAACCAAGGTACTTTGAGATAAATCGAGCGACAGCTATATAGGGTTCGTGACTATATTGCTCAAAAAATTGCCATTGTTGTACTTTGGCTAATGCAAATACATCATTAGGTAATAAATAGCGACCATGCGCTAAATAATTAATAATAGCGTTCGACTCAACTAAGCAGCGACCATCATCTAATTCTAAAAGTGGTATCTTGCCGTTATTACTTTTATTTAGAAAACTTGCTTTTTTATTGTCACCTTTAAGAATATTGATCGGGAACCATTGATATTTTATGTTTAATAAAGCACAAGTTAACTGCACTTTATAGCAATTGCCCGACTGACTATCACCGTATACCTTCAATTTAAACTCCTTTATTATAAAGAATGCTATGTAAAGTAATGCGTTAGTTCTATAGTTACTTATATAACTCATAGTAACTAAACTATCAGGAGATCACGATGATGACAAAACTCAATGGTTTTGCCAAAGGTGAAGTTATTAATTATAAACAATGGACCGACAACGAGTTTTCGATCACGGTAAAATCAGAAATTGGTCCTTATGTGGCGGGACAGTTTACAAAATTGGCCCTGCCCGATGAAAACGGTAACTGGCTTAGACGTGCTTACTCCTTTGTTAACTCTCCAAATCATAAATTAGGCTCAAATTGTATGGAGTTTCTTATTATAGATGTTCCAAATGGCGATTTAAGCCCAAAACTTGGGCAACTACACCTAGGTGATGAAATTTATGTAGGTGAAAAGCCGAGTGGCTTCATGACCCTGGCTGAAATTCCTGAAACCGCCACTAACCTTTGGTTACTTTCAACAGGCACTGCCATTGGCCCATTTTTGTCAATGTTGGCTGAAATAGAAACTCAAACTCGATTCGACAATGTTATCTTAGTCCACGCTGTGAGAACCCGTCAAGAATTAGTCTATCAAGATTTAATCGAAAAATTTAAACAAGATTATACTGGTAAGCTAACTTATCTACCGATAGTTTCACGCGAGAAACATCAGCATATAATGTCTGGACGTATTCCTGACTTATTAAAAGATGGTGGTCTAATGCAGGCAGTTAATTTAACGCCAGATACAGAAAGTAGCTTTTTCTATTTATGTGGAAATCCTGCCATGGTTCACGACACACGAGATGTATTACTTGAATTAGGTTTTCAAAAACACTTAAGACGATCTGCTGGACATTTTAGTTTTGAAAATTATTGGTAATTGAGCGATTGTTGATTACTGACTATCGAAAAGTCCCCACCTAAAATTGTTTGCCGGGTCTAAAAATCACTAACTATAGCAGTAGGATTTGAGCTTTTATGATATCAATTCGCTCAAGATCAGCTCTAAACTGATGGCTACAGATAGACCAAAAACACTGATAAAAAATATTAATCTAATTTTATAACTTCCATTAAAGGCGTTATAGAGTAGCTCTTTGCTATCCACTCATAATGGCCTATTGATCAGAATATAATGAAAAATTAAATTTTAATTATGTCCTTAAATAGTCACTTTTTTTAGCACAAAAACCTCGCTAGACAAACATAATACAAGTTCATTCCGCTAATTTATGTATAAAATTTTAATAAAAATTATAATAAAAATCACATAAAAAATCATATAAAAGCACCTAATAACTCTACAAATAAAGCTATTTACATTCTAAGCGCAAATAAAATTAAAATTCGATATTACAAAACATCATAATTTGTAAGCCTATTAATATGGCTTTTAAACGTAAGTGAATAGTCACTCCTAAATTAACCGGGGTTACCAGGGTTGCCATCGCAACTTAACAAGGAGTTACCAGGGTTGCATGTAGCGCAATGAGAATAACTCCCAGGGTTACTATACTGTATACTTAAGGGGTTATTAGGGTTACACTAAGTCAACAGCAGAACTCAGGAAGAACGATGAAATATCCCGTATTGGTTTTACGTAATAATGAAGAAAATAATTATCTGTTTTCAATTGTTGATTTACCGGGTTGCCAGGTGAAAGCTACAACAATGGATGAGGGTTTTTTATTACTAAATGAAGCTATGGTTTCACACTTAAAAGTATTAGTTGAATATGGCGAACAAGTACCACACGCAAAATCTATTGAGGAGCATATGTTGCTGTCTGATGCAGTGTCTCCAATTTGGGCCGTGCTTGATTTTGACATTGTTCCCTATATGGGTAAAAGTCATAAAATAAACGTAACCTTACCTGAGTTATTGATAAAACAAATTGATGATCGAGTGGCTAAATCTTCCCATTACAAAACCCGTTCTGGCTTTATCGCAATGGCATGTTCAACAGAGTTAGCAAAATAGAAAGCAACTAAAATATGAATTTAGTAAAAAAATAAAAGTAATTTAATAAAGTGAAACAGAAAATTATTATTAATAATTTGATTTATAAATCAGGTAAAATAGAAAGATTAAAAATTTATATAGGTGAATCAATTGACCATTGAAAATGCAAACTTACTATTACTTAGCAGCTCTCGTGTTGGTAACACAGAATATTTACAGCATGCTTTAGCGATGATAAAAGCAAAACTTGATGGGGTAACTGAATTATTGTTTATCCCCTATGCTGGAGTCACGTTAAATTATGATGATTACACAGTAAAGGTTCAAAACGCATTAGCCGAGATAGGTATTAAGGTAACAGGCATCCATCAATATGATGACCCGATCATCGCAATTAATACGGCGCAAGCAATAGCCGTAGGTGGTGGAAATACTTTTCATTTATTACACCAGTTATATCAACATAAATTAATTAAGCCCATTCAGAACAAAGTAGCTACAGGCACGCCTTATATAGGTTGGAGTGCGGGATCAAATATTGCTGGGCTTTCTATTCGCACTACTAATGATATGCCGATTATTGAACCGTTGAGCTTTAATGCCTTACAACTTGTTGATTTTCAGCTGAACCCACATTATACCGATCAAAACCCTGCTGGCCATAATGGGGAAACACGTGAACAACGTTTGGCTGAGTTTATGGTGCTTAACCCGACGACACCCATTGTTGCGATTGTTGAAGGTACGGCATTAGATATTATGCAAAACACCATAAAACTCGCCTCTGGTTTGCCTGAGCTAACAACTGAAGCTAATGGTTTTTTATTTAAGGCGAGTAAGAAGTCAGTTATCACACCTAATGATAACTTAGACTACCTACTGTAAATTGAGATGACTAACCGTTTGTAGATTAAAGTAGCGAGGTTAATAGCGAGATATCTATACGCTTCGCCGCTTTAGTAATATCTTTATCAAAAGGTAAAACTGCCAATTTAGGTATGGGTAGTAATGTAGTTAACTCACTAATATTTTCAGTTAAATATGGCATATCTTCTGGGCAATTAGCTATCCAGCCCAAGCATTTCAAGCCATCAGCTATAATAGACTGATAAGTTAATACTGCATGGTTCAAACAACCTAGCTTCATATTAACGACAAGGATAACATCTTGGTGACTTGCTTGAACAAACTCTGATAAAAACTTCCCTTGCCCAAGCGGTAAACGCCAACCACCCGCACCTTCACAAATCACAATGTCTGTCTCTAAAGCTGTAATTCTTTCATAACCTTCTTGAATATCAGTTAAGTTTATTTCTTGTTTTAACTGAGCGGCTGCTATATGTGGTGCAATAGGTTGTTCAAAAGCGATGGGATTAACTTGAGTAATGGTTTGCTGGCAATTAGATTGCGCTAGTAATAACAAGGCATCTTCATTCACTAGATCATGATGAATGCGTTCGCAGCCAGCAGAAATTGGCTTATATACCGCAACTTTCTTATTTTTACTAACAAAAGCATGGGCAAGTGCTTGAGCGGCGTAAGTTTTTCCCGCATCTGTGTCGGTGGCGGTGATAAATAATTTCAACATAACAGCTGACTCTTTAAATTAATAACGAATTTTGCAACAATTAAACTTTACAAGCTTAATTGTTTAACTTTACAACAAGACCAGAAAAAGCTTTATAAGTGGCTGGATATATTCCACTTGGCTCTATAAAGTCTTGATAGCTTTTAGTCATTTTTTGCCATTTATCTTTACCCGCCAAACCTTTGGCCTGCTTTTTAGGTACATGATTGGCACCCAGGCTTTTCAATTCATGGGCTAAATGTAAAACATTTTCATACTCTAAAACAATATCTTGTTGTTTAGCATTCAATAATTTTCGATCAGTGCCATCAAATAAAGGTCTAATGTCACTTTCTTTTTTAAAGTCAATCACGTGTTGGTCATTATCAACTTGTGCCCAAGCAGATTTTAATTCAAATAAAGTCCCATCAATTAAGGTACTAAAAACAAACAGGCCTCCGGGTTTTAATACCCGCATTACCTCATTTAGCACTAAATCTAGCGGATCGCACCACTGGATCATAAGATTGGAATAAACCAAATCGATACTGTTATCTTGTAATGGAATTTTATACGCGTCGGCTTCAAGCCAATGAATACTTTGGTTACGATTTTCTTTTGAAAAATTTAACATTTTTTTCGATATATCTAAACCAATAACATACTGATAACGACTTGCTAAAAGCTCTGTAAAAAAGCCAGTACCCGCACCCAAATCTAACGCAGTTAAATCGTTGCGATTAGGTAACCAAGGCATTAAATGCTTACCACAGTATCGTTGTAAACGCGCTGAAATGTCATAAGAAGTACTAGCTGAGCCAAATGATCTCGCTATCTTAAAACGGTTAGTCTTTACAGACATTATGCTATAACCTCATTGATACAATTAGCTAAGTAATTGATATCTTTACTTTCATGTTTCGATGTTACGGTTACGCGTAACCTCGAACTATTATTTGGAACAGTAGGAGGACGGATGGCGCTGAGCCAAATACCCTTATCTCGTAATTTTTGACACACAGCAAGTGTCGCAACTTCATCGCCAATAACGATGGCATGAATTGAAGATGCATTTTTAATTAATTGTACTTTATTGCTGAGTTTTGATGCAAGTAATTGACTCAATTCTGTAATCTTTTCACGTCGCCAATGTTCACGTTGAATGATTTCAATGCTCTTTTTTGTTGCCCAAGCTAATGCCGGAGAAATTGCTGTGGAATAGATATAATGCCGTGAAAAATTAACTAAATAATCAGCGAGTAATTCATCACAAGCAACAAAAGCTCCGCTAGTGGCAATACTTTTGCCAAACGTTGCCATTATAACGTCCACATCTGCAACACTGCTACTTCCTTCACCTTTATTACCTACAACACCGATACTGTGCGCGTCATCTAAATATAATAAGGCTTGGTGTTGTTGTGCTATTTTAGATAATTGTTCTACGTCGGCCTGATCGCCGTCCATACTAAAAACACCTTCAGAGACGATAACTTTGTTTAGCTCGTTACCCTCTTTAATGGCTGCTTGTTGGCTTTGTGTTAAAAATCGTTGTAGTTGTGCAGTATCGTTATGTAAAAAGCGTTTTACTTTAGCATGACTTGATAAAGCCCCATCAATTAATGACGCGTGACTGAGTTTATCTAAATAAAGTTGGCAGCTCTCATGCCCTAAGGCATGCATTAGCGCGTTATTGGCCGAAAATCCGCTAGCAAATATCAAACAATTAGGCTTGTTTAGCCAATCACAAATGTCATTTTCCAACGCTTGATGTGCATAAGAATAACCAGTAATTAAGCTAGACCCGCTAGCACAAGTGCCGAATCGATCAGCCCCTGCAATCAATGCTTGGTTAATTTCTGGGTGATGATTTAAACCGAGATAGTCGTTTGAGGAAAAGTTTAAGTAACTTTTATCATCAATTTTAACATAACGGCCATTTTGCTCAGCAACACATTGGCGCACACGATAACGTGCGCGCTGTTTTTGTTGTGCAATATTTGCAGATAAAAAATCAAACGCCATAAAGATTAATTTACGGCGTTATAAAATAAATCACTATTTTGTTGATCAACAACAGCCGTTTTAATTTTTGCTTCATCTATTTCTGAAGTTGCAATAGTTTCAGTATTAATACCTAAACGATCAAACAACATCATATCTTTATTCGCTTCAGGATTGCCTGTGGTCAACAACTTACAACCGTAAAATATTGAGTTGGCACCGGCTAAAAAGCACATAGCTTGCATCTGTTCATTCATGGCGTCACGCCCGGCTGATAAACGCACATGACTTTTTGGCATCATAATACGTGCAACCGCAATACAGCGAATAAATTCAAAATGATCTAAATCTGCAACGTCAGAAAGCGGCGTACCTTCAATTTTAACCAACATATTGATCGGCACACTTTCTGGTTGTGGTGAAAGATTGGCGAGTTGTGCTAACAATGACGCTCGGTCTTTACTTTCTTCACCTAAACCAACAATACCACCACTACATACCTTCATGCCTGAACTTCGCACGTTGGTTAAAGTGTCTAATCGGTCTTGATAAGTACGTGTAGTGATAATTTGATTATAATGCTCAGGCGAAGTGTCTAAATTATGGTTGTAATAGTCTAAACCGGCACCTTGGAGTTCATCCGCTTGATCCGCAGATAACATACCTAATGTCATACAAGTTTCTAGCCCTAGAGCCTTAACACCTTTAACCATTTCAACCACTGCAGGCATATCTCTTGCCTTAGGATTACGCCACCCAGCGCCCATACAAAAACGTGTTGAACCTTGATCTTTTGCTACTTGTGCGGCTTCAAGTACTTTTTGTACTTCCATTAAACGTTCTTTATCGATGTCAGTTTTATAGCGAGAGCTTTGCGAGCAGTATTTACAATCTTCAGGGCATGCACCAGTTTTAATCGATAATAAAGTACTTACCTGCACTTCATTAGGGTTGAAGTTTGCTCGGTGAATAACTTGCGCTTTAAACATCAAGTCATTAAATGGCATGTCAAACAACGCTTTAACTTCTTCTGCTTGCCAGTTATGGCGAGCTTCACTGCTACTTTGGTTGATATTATTAGCGGCAGTAGTAGACCTAGATTCACTTACTGCTGATGTTTGCTGTGTCATAGTTATTCACTCGTTTTGAAATTGCATCTAGTATTATTAACGGGTAGTCTATGCGTCAACTCCAAGATGTCAACTAATTTACTTGAACAAACCTTACATATGAACAAAAAACAAACAGAAAATTTAGAATTTGATAAAAACCATGTATGGCACCCCTATACTTCAATGTCGAAGCCACTACCTTCTTATTTGGTAGAGTCTGCCGATGGCGTTCACATTAACTTGGCCAGTGGCGAGAAACTGGTTGATGGCATGTCATCTTGGTGGTCAGTTCTACATGGTTATAATCATCCTGAATTAAATCATGCGTTAATAAAGCAAACCGAAAAATTTGCTCATGTCATGTTTGGTGGTTTAACGCATGAACCAGCCATTACCCTGTCCCAAACCTTAATTGAACTGACACCAAAAGGTTTAAATAAAGTATTTTTAAGTGACAGTGGTTCGGTATCGGTAGAAGTTGCGTTAAAAATGTCGATACAGTACTGGCACAGTAAGAATAAGCCTGAAAAGCATAAAATACTGACCGTTAGAAATGGGTATCACGGTGATACTTTTGCTGCTATGTCGGTATGCGACCCAGTTAATGGCATGCATCAGCTGTTTGAGCCGGTATTAATGAAAAATTTATTCGCCCCTGCGCCGAAAACGGCTTTTGATCAAGCATGGGATGTTTCTGACGTTGATGAATTATCAGCAATGTTCGAAAAACATCATCATGAGATAGCCGCGTTTATAATAGAGCCAATAGTACAAGGTGCTGGAGGCATGCGCTTGTATCACCCTAATTATTTAAAAGCCTGCCGAGAACTCTGTAATCAGTACAACGTTTTGTTGATTGCCGATGAAATAGCTACAGGTCTAGGACGAACCGGTAAGCTATTTGCCTGCGAGTGGGCAAATATAAGTCCTGATATTATCTGTTTAGGTAAAACCTTGACCGGTGGCTATATGACACTAGCAGCAACCTTGTGTACTGACGAAGTCGCTAATTCAATTAGTAATGGCGAAGCGGGTTGCTTCATGCATGGTCCAACATTTATGGGCAACCCGCTAGCCTGTGCGGTTGCAAATGCTAGTTTAAAGATATTAAAACGTAATGAGTGGCAAAAACAAATAGCTGATATTGAATGCATTTTCAAAGATGAATTAATGCCATTAATAGATCACCCAAGAGTCGCTGATATAAGAGTGTTAGGTGGAATTGGTGTCGTTGAAGCAACTGAAAATGTTGAGATGGCAGTAATACAGAAGCGATTTGTAGAATTAGGCGTGTGGATACGCCCTTTTGGTAAACTTATCTATATTATGCCGCCATTTATCAGTAACAAAGTGCAACTGAATTTACTGATAAAGGCGATAAGTACCGTGTTAGCAGAGGATAATTGTTTTAAGCGTAATTAAACGCTTTGCATTTATCACCTTGTTCTTTGTGCTTTAATCTTAGAGTTTGGCAATTAAACAATTTTAGTTTCTGAAATTTGAACCAATATAAAGCTGACCCATGAGATGGTGATCACAAGCAATAATAATATATTAAAATGCTTACTATCACTTTTTCGGCGACTACGGTATTTATCAAGTATTAAACAAAAATAGCTACTTAATGCGCTTAGCCATAATACTATATACAAATAACCGGTTAATGGTGTCAGCCAAAACTTCCTAATTTCAATATCATGGTAGCGTAATAGCCCGTAATCAGACTCTGGTGCAGCATAATAAGACACAATTAAAGCAAAAACGAACAACCCCCAACCAACAATAGCTAAAACCCTTAACAAATAAGTCCATAAATCAGCAGTACTCCTACGCTCTTTTTTCGTATTTTTCATAGTTTTTACCGCCTTTTATCTCTAATTGTATTTTTTCTTTTTATAAAGACAAGATTTAGCAATTTTTACTTGTTAAACCTTACAAGCAAGGTAACATAACAATCCTTAAAATTAGAGAACATTTTTGACAAAGAAGAGGTTTAAATGTCAGTCATTGCAATTACTGATATCTTGGCAGGAAAATATCCTGTTAATGAATCAATTACTATCCATGGTTGGATCCGCACACGTCGTGATTCTAAAGCAGGTATTTCATTTTTAGCGGTTCATGACGGTTCATGTTTCGACGCTATTCAAGCAATTGCTCCGAACAACTTGGATAATTATCAGACTGATATATTAAAACTTACGACAGGTGCTGCCGTAAAAGTTACCGGTATTTTAGTTGAGTCTCCAGGTAAAGGTCAGTCATTTGAGTTACAAGCTGAACAAGTAGAAGTATTAGGTTTAGTAGAAGACCCTGACACTTACCCAATGGCAGCTAAACGTCATAGTATTGAATTTTTACGTGAACAAGCACATTTGCGTCCGCGCACTAATATTGGCGGAGCGGTAACGCGTGTCCGTAATACCTTGGCGCAAGCAGTACATCGCTTTTTACATAGCAAAGGTTATTTTTGGATCAGCACACCGTTAATAACGGGTAGTGACTGTGAAGGTGCGGGCGAAATGTTCCGTGTTAGTACCCTTGATATGGAAAACTTACCGTTAAACGACCAAGGAGAAGTTGATTACAACCAAGACTTTTTTGGTAAAGAAACATTTTTAACTGTTTCTGGGCAACTGAATGCCGAAGCCTATTGTTGTGCCCTTTCTAAAGTGTACACCTTTGGTCCGACCTTCCGTGCTGAAAATTCAAATACTTCGCGCCATTTAGCAGAGTTTTGGATGATTGAACCAGAAATAGCTTTCGCCGATCTATCTGACGCTGCAGATCTTGCTGAAGAAATGTTAAAATATGTTTTTCAAGCCGTGCTTGATGAGCGTGTGGATGACATGGCATTCTTCCAACAACGTGTCGATAAAACAGTGATAGATAGATTAAACTCTGTGATCAAAAACGACTTTGTGCGTTTAGATTACACAGACGCGATCACAATTCTAGAAAACTGTGGTAAAAAGTTTGAAAACAAAGTGGCTTGGGGCGTTGACTTAAACTCAGAGCACGAACGTTACTTAGCTGAAGAGCATTTCAACGGCCCGGTAGTTTTACAAAATTATCCGAAAGATATTAAATCTTTCTACATGCGTTTAAATGATGACGGTAAAACTGTTGCTGCGATGGACATTTTAGCACCAGGCATCGGTGAAATTATTGGCGGTAGTCAGCGTGAGGAACGTTTAGATGTTTTAGATAAACGTTTAGCGGAAATGAACTTAGATCCTGCAGATTACAGTTGGTATCGTGATTTACGCCGTTACGGCACCGTGCCACATTCAGGTTTTGGTTTAGGTTTTGAACGTTTAGTTGCTTATGCAACTGGCATGCAAAATGTTCGTGACGTGATCCCTTTCCCAAGAACGCCAAATAATGCAGCATTCTAAATTAGCGTAAAGCAAAATAGATATCGCATAAAATAAAAAACCCTCAGCCGAGGGTTTTTTATTAAGTGAAAATTGTTCAATATAAACGGGTAAAGTAAAATTTTAAAATAGTTACTCGTACTTTGTAAGTTAAAAGTAACTTACATACTCTTCAAACCCTTTACTACTTTTCAATGGCAACTCTTTAGTCTCTTCACCAATATATAAGAAGCCAACAATTTCCTCATGAAGTTCAATATTTAAGCGTTCTTTCACTAATGGATGATAGCTCATTTCACCTGTGCGCCAGACCGAGCCTAAATCTAAGCATGTTGCTGCCATCTGCATCGCGTGCACTGCACACCCTGCCGCTATTAATTGCTCTTGCTTAGGCACCTTCACGTGCTGGTGAAACTTAGTACTAATCACGATAATTAAAGGCGCACGAAAAGGCATTTTAGCCGCTTTTTCAATTTTAGCTTCATCTCCACCATCACTGATGGTCGCTGACTTAAACGCCTTACTTAACTTGGTTAAGCCTTCGTCTTTCACGACGGTAAATCGCCAAGGTGTTAGACCTGCATGGTCAGGTACGCGCATACCCGCCTTGAGAATATTATCAATGATACCCTGTTCAGGTGTATTACCTTGCAAATGAGGATTAGATTGACGAGTATGTAAAAACTCTAATACATTCATAAAATTGTAAATTCCTTTAGTTTAATATCCTTCGGGCGTAAAACGAACTGATGACTATAGCTGTCAATATTACTGAGTTTTTGCAAGTTAAAAATCTCGGTACTATAGGTGCTATCTGCTTGTTATCATATAGATTAAATATCTTTTGTCATTAGTTAATATAACTTTGTTCTATTTATTTCTTTATCTGCATCAGCTTTTACATTAGCTTTTAAAAATAGCTTAAATATATAAATAGTAGAACCTGCGAGCTAATAAATACTTTCAATTACCGCTACTGACAAAAATAGTTACATTTACGACTATTTAAGCGCGTCAATTTTCAGTAGCATATAGCTATCAAAAATAAAAACAACCTGTAGACAAGCTCTTATGAAAGAAAGTAAAAGTACCATAGCAAGAATAGCCTTAGGCTTATTTAGTTTGCTCAACACCTCACGAAAAATTATTCTCAATTTAATATTTTTTACTGTGCTATTTATTTTTATTATTGCTATTAGTAGTGGTGAGAAAAGTATTGTTGTGAAGCCAGGTTCAGCACTTGTATTAAATATAAGTGGTGACATTGTCGAGCAAAAACATGAGATAGATCCAATGGACGCGTTTATCAGTGAAGCGCTCGAACAATCAGAAACTGCACCTGAAGTATTGCTGGCTGATATACTATCAGTGATCAAAAATGCAGAAAATGATGACAGTATCAGTATGATGGTGTTGGATTTAAAAAACATGCAGGGCTCAGGTATTACCAAGTTACGTGATATAGCCAAGGCACTCACTGAATTCAAGAACAGTGGTAAAAAAATAATTGCAGTTGGTGAGCAATATAGCCAAAACCAATATTACCTGGCAAGTTATGCTGATGAAGTTTGGCTAAATCCGAAAGGTTGGATGCTGTTAGACGGTTACGGTCGTTATCAACTCTATTTCAAATCTGCATTGGAAAAACTTTCAATCAGCCAACACGTTTTTCGTGTTGGTACTTATAAATCAGCCGTTGAGCCCTATATACGTGACAATATGTCAGACGCAGCTAAAGAGGCTAACCAATTATGGCTTACCGATTTATGGCAACAATACAAATCAGATGTTGCTCAGCAACGTAACTTTGCCGTCAGCAATTTTGATGAAGACATTGATGTTTTAATCACAAAATTAAAAGCAGCCAATGGAAATATTGCTGAGTATGCTTTAGCAAATAACTGGGTCGACGCATTAAAAACAAGGGAACAGATCAGGCATGAGTTAATCAACACCTTAGGGAGCGATGGCGAGGATGGTTATAAAAGCATAGGCTTTAATGATTATTTAACGGTTATCAATTCAAAAGTTTCTTTTGATAATATCAACGCCGATAAAGTGGCTGTTATCGTAGCTAAAGGCACTATTTTAGATGGTAATCAAAAACCTGGCATAATAGGTGGTACTTCTACTGCAGCTTTGTTACGCGAAGCCCGAGATAATGATGCTATAAAAGCGGTTGTACTTCGTGTTGATAGCCCTGGCGGCAGTGCATACGCTTCTGAAGTCATCCGCCAAGAAGTTGAATTATTAAAAGCCGCGGGTAAACCCGTTGTTGCCTCGATGGGAACTTATGCTGCGTCAGGTGGGTACTGGATATCAGCATCAGCTGATAAGATTTATGCTTCTCCTACGACAATAACCGGCTCAATTGGTATATTTGGTTTTTTCATGACTTTTGAAAATACCTTAAGTAAATTAGGTATACATACCGATGGTGTTGGTACGACAGATATTGCTGGCTTTGGTTTAACCCGAGAATTAACACCTGGTATGGCAAATATTGTGCAATTGAATATTGAACGCGGATACCGTGACTTTATTGAACTTGTGGCCAATAATCGAGATATGACAACCGAACAAGTTGATGCTATTGCACAGGGCCGTGTATGGTCAGGTTCAAAAGCATTAGAACTTGGATTAGTCGACGCTTTAGGTGATATTGAAAACGCTATTGAAGCTGCAGCTGAACTGGCAAACATAGAAAGTTACGATACATTATTAATTGAGAAAGAAAAAAGCCCACGTGCTTTATTCTTACAAAGCTTGTTTGGCCAAGCATCTATCTTGCTTGGTGTACAATCGAGCACTGAATATAGTGGAAACAGTATCACTAAAATAATTAGTCAATTATCACTCGAGCTTAAACAATTAGCACAATTAAATGATCCTCAGGGTATCTATTCATTTTGCTTGGCTTGTGAAGTCGAATAACTTTCGGTATTAATCAACTTGGTATAACTAATTTTATCTAAATTGAAGCCTCGAATTATCGGGGCTTTTATTTGCCAGATAGCTCACTTTTTCTAGAAAGTGTATTAACCCTGTGTGTTACAATCCCGAGCAATTATATTTATACTTTGGCATTTTAATTATGCCAATTTTACATTAAGACTTCAGCTATGAAAAAACGCATATATATCGCTTATACCGGTGGCACAATTGGTATGAAACCCAGCGAAAATGGTTATATTCCACAGAAGCAGCATTTAACTGACGCTATAATGAAAATGCCCGATTTTCATCGTGAAGAAATGCCAGAATTTACCATTAATGAATATCATCCGTTAATTGACTCATCAAATATGTCACCCGCTGACTGGCAACATATTGCCAATGATATTAAGCAACATTATGATGATTATGATGGATTTGTCGTGCTACATGGTACAGACACCATGGCTTACACCAGCTCTGCGCTTTCATTTATGTTAGAAAATTTAAGCAAACCCGTCATTGTTACAGGTTCACAAATACCTTTAAGTCAATTACGTTCTGACGGACAAGAAAACTTACTCAATTCCCTCTATATTGCTGCTAACTACCCTATAAATGAAGTTGGTTTATATTTTAACAATAAACTATTTCGAGGGAATCGCAGTATAAAGGCTTATGCTGATGGTTTTAATGCCTTTGACTCACCGAATTTACCGCCTTTGTTAGAAGCGGGAATTAACATTAAGTTAATTGAAGGAAAAATATCCGAGCCTGTGTCTCAGCCGTTAAAATTGGCACAAATTACGCCACAGCCTATTGGGGTTGTGCACTTATATCCCGGCATATCAGTAGAGCTGATTAAAAATATTATAAAACAACCAGTAAAAGCGTTAATTATTCGTAGTTACGGGGTGGGAAATGCTCCGCAAGATCAGGCTATGTTAGATTGTTTAAAACAAGCCAATGAAGCGGGAATAGTTATTGTAAATTGCAGTCAGTGCATTAAAGGTACTGTCAATATGAAAGGGTATGCTACAGGCAACGCTTTGAGTAACATCGGCGTTATTAGCGGTCATGATATGACCTTAGAAGCTACGCTAACAAAATTACATTACCTACTAAGTAAAAAATATAGCCACGCAAAAATTTGTCAATTGCTCGAAGTAAGTTTACGTGGTGAATTAAGTTAGGTTATCACTCTCAGATTTAAACTATCAGCTATCAATTTTTAATTGATAGCTGATAAGCTTTCTATTTATTGAAAAATAGGCTTTATTCTTTCTAATAACACTAAATCATGTTGCCCAAGCTTTCCTAACATTAACCATTGAGCAAATTTATCCGGTAAATCAATTGTTGCACCTGAAGACATTTGTGCTTGCATCAAGTCTACTTGCACTTTCATACGGCGTTGTTGCAATTCACTCGGCGAAGGTATGCCAGATAAAATTTCAAGCTCTAGCGTCGCATCTTCTCTATTGAAATGTGTTACGTTATTCGCTAGTTCTTTTAATTTTTTCTGCCAAAACGCTGTTAGATGTGAATAATCGTTGTGCTCAGTAAAGCTTTTATCATTACTTATACTTTCTTCAAGTATTGAAAATAAATAGCCCCATTGACGTTTTTCATTCGCGTATTTAAAATCAACAATTTTCTTAGCTATCGCTTTTTCTTTAGCAGTAATTTGTTTTTCAAGATTTACCATTTTAGGCTTTTGTTGCATAACATCACGATGTAGGGACTGCAATGCTTGTTCAAAATTTTGCAGTTCATTTAATTCAGTTACTTGCGAAAATTCTGCTTCAAGTTTAGTTAACGTGCTTTCTAACTCAACCGCCTTAGCGGTTATAGCTGACTTTTCTTGTAAACTTTTTTGATCTCGTTTAGCAAAAATATCATCATTAATTTTTCGAAAGCTTTGCCAAAGTTTATTTTCTATTTTTGGACCAGCATAACCGGTATTACGCCACTGTGTTTGTAATGACTTCACTTGATTAACTGCGGCAAAAATATCGTCATCAGCGAGTAACTTTTCTGCGTTTAAAATAAGTTGCTGCTTTAATAATTTATTTTCCTGATGAAAAACTTTAATGGCAGATTTTATTGGCTGTAAAACTAAATTGAATTGTTCGTTAATTTCTTGATAAACAGCGCGATCAACCTGACCAGCGCTTTGCCATTGTTTTATTATCTGATTTAGTTCAGTTTCTAAATTTTTAAAATCTACTGCTGTAGTTTCGTCGTCGTTATCTTTTGGCGGTGTTAATTGCTCAGCAAGTAATTTTGCTTGTTCAACAAATGATTGACGTGTAATTAAATGCTGTGCACGTATTTTTTCTTGTTCGGCAAAAAATAATCGACAAGGGGTAAATGCAGTTTCACATAATTTATTAAACTCAGTATTTAAACTTTGTTCAGCATCGTCATCAGCATGACCTAAACTGTTCCAGATTTTACGATATTGTTTAACTTTTTCTGCTTGTTCATTCGGATTATCAAGTGGCGTTTCTACTATCGCTTTAATATCTGTTAATAATTGTTGCTTGCGAGGTGTTGCAATGTAGTGTTCCCAGTCTGCTAATTCGGCAATTTTTTCACTGAGTGAATCATAATCTTTTTGGATACGGTATTGCTGTTGATCTGACAAAGCATTAAATAACTGTTTAGCTTTTTTAAATACGCCGAATGCGGCATTATATTTACCTGCAGCAATTAATCTTCTAACATCATGAAGTTTTTTCTGGGTGACTGAAAACTCTTGTTTTTGTGCTTGTTGTAAAGGTTTTATGGCTTGACGCCAGTTACGCTGTATTTCAGTGGCTGCGTTTTTAATTGAATCAGGTAAAGTCCCTGAAGAATTTTTCTCTGCATTTTTCCAATCTGTTAACCACGATTGATAAACAGGCAGTCGCTCATTCATTTCTAAAACAGTCGTGGGCATTGCTAGCTGTGATATTTTCGAGATCAAATGCGTTGCGTCACTAACTGATTGTGCAATTTCAGGTAATTGCTGCAATTTTTGTTGTTGTTGACAAATTTTAGCAATAAATTCGTTCTGCTCATCTTTATTTAACGCAGAGGCAATAATTTCACTGGTTAATTTATCAAATAGCGTTTGATATTGTTGTTCTTCAATTTCATCATTTTCAAAAATGCTAGTCGTTAAGGTTTGATCAATAATTGCTAAGGTTTTATCAAAATGAATACGCGCCTGTTGTTTTTTCTCAATAAGCTCACGAGAAATTTCAGCTTGAGCATGCTGCTCAGCTTTAGCGGCAAAAAGTTTATCAAGTTGTGACACTATCGTGGCTTGTTTATCGGTAAACACAGAAATTTCTAGCGGTTCAAAACAAGAAAAATCAGCGACTAGTGCTTGCCACTCTTGGTTAAGTAATGCTCTTTTTTCAAGATATACTTTGTACTCGTATTGATCTTTTAAGGCCTGTAATTTAGCTAAAACCAAATTGACTTTTTTACGCAATGCAATGGGTTGATCGATAGCAAGCTGCAATTGTGCAATTTTTTCAGACAATTGCTGTGTTATTTCAGCTTGCTGTGATTTTTTCTTCAATTTTTCTAGGGTATCTACATCATCAACTTTATCAATAATGTATTCTTGAACCTGAATGTTTTGCTTTTGGCCAAAAAGGTTAATCAATAAACCAGGCTTTAATACCTGTTTGCTAGTGTGTTCACTTAGTTGATTTTTAGTCGCCAATTTTTCAAATAACGCGATAATTAAGTTGGCGTTTTCGGTTAATTTTAACCAATGTTCATAAAAGCTATAATCATTATGATTTGCAATATAAGTAAGCTTGTCTTGCTCCGAAAGCTTAATAGCATCTTGGTCAGTTAAAATAGCGGCTACTTTTTTTATCGCATATTGTTTTACTTTTACCATAGTATTTTCTTGACTATGGGTTAACCAAGATTGAAAGTTATCGAGCTTTATTAATGCAGCGCGTCGAACATTTTCACTGTCGTCTGTTCTAGCAAGCTCTAAAATAATTTCACGTTGTTCTGGTTCAGCAATTGATAAGCTAGTGTTTATTGCTTCAACTCGAACCGTACTGTTTTTATGTTGCCATTTCTTTTTTAAAAACTTTGAAAAAATCATATATCTGAAAACCTAGCAATGTCATTACTGTCTTGCGCTGTAGGGAAATCCGAACGTAGTTCGCGTTTTGTTTTTATGATCATCTCACCTTTAGGGCTAATAGAAAGGGTTTGATCAGAGTTTAAATGTTTAGATTGATAAGCCATGGTAATTTGTAAAGCACTTAATTGCTGCTCTTTAGCCACAACGGTACCTTCTGGCCATTTGCCAGTTTCAGCGGCACATTTTAAGCGCAAATACATTTCTTCTGACATATTGTCGACTAACTGAATGATATCCATGAATATCTCTTATAAATTAGGTTAATTAAGATTGGCTACGTTTGGTTAATATAAGTCTAACTCGGGTAATTATATAAAGAATAAAACCTAATACTGTACTGGTTATTGCAGAAATATATTCCCAAGTACCCGGTTGTGCATCTTGCCAATATAAAAACAGAAAACCACCACAAAATAATAACATAGCAATAAAAGAATGATTCATTAATTGTTGTGACTTAGCTACTGCACTGACGCGCTTTAAACTTGCTATTTTATCAGCATCTAATGCGGTTAAGTCTATTTGGCAATGCTCACACTGCTTAGCTTTATCGGATATTTTTTTCTTACAACTTGGGCAATTTATTACGGCCATTTTTCTACCTCTGTTTCGATACTTTATTTTACCTAAAAAAAACGCCCTTGCGGGCGTTTTTTTTCAGTAATCATCAATTATTTTTTATTTTGCTTATTAAAACGGTTTTCCCAAAAGTCAGCATTTTTAATTTCTAAAGTTTTTGGATCAAAAGTGTAATCTTCAACACCCTCTTTTTGCTGTCTTTCGTAGTCTTTTAACGCTTTAATTGCGGGCTTAGCCATAAAGAAAATTGCAATAATACCAACAATATTTAACCATGCCATTAAACCAACACCTATGTCACCTAATCCCCAAGCAGCACTTGGCTCTGCAACAGTACCGTAAAATACGGCTGTCATAATGATTAACTTAAGCACAAACCTAAGTATTGGCATTTTAATGGTTTTGTTTATATAAGAAACGTTGTTTTCTGCAATGAAGTAGTACGCAAGTACCGTTGTAAATGCAAAGAAAAACAATGCTATTGCAATAAACGGCTTACCGAAACCGGTTAGTACACTATCAACAGCAAGCTGTGTAAAAGCAGGTCCGTTAATAACCACATCACTGGCTAAATTTTGTACAACAAAGCTTGATGCACCTTCAGGCATTACATTATAAGACTGTGTGATTAAAATCATAAATGCTGTTGCAGAACAAACAAATAGCGTATCAATGTAAACAGAAAACGCTTGTACAAGTCCTTGTTGTGCCGGATGTTGAACTTCAGCTGCAGCGGCGGCATGAGGACCGGTACCTTGACCAGCTTCATTTGAATAAACACCACGTTTTACACCCCAACCAATTGCAGCACCAAAGCCAGCCATAGGAGAGAACGCATCTGAAACAATTAACATGAATATTCTTGGTAATGCATCAATATGTAGTGCAATGATTGAACACGCAATAATGATATAGGCTAATGCCATAAACGGCACGACAACTTGTGTGAAGCTGGCGATACGTTTAACGCCACCGAAAATGATAAAGCCAAGCAATATAACAATAAATACCGCGGTATACACTTTTGTTAAAGGCAAGGCGCCCATAAAAGAGTTAACCGAGCCGCCGACACCAAAAACGTTGACCATAGCATCACCAATACCGTTAGATTGAACAACAGGTAAAAGTACACCACAAGCCAAAATTGTCGCGAGAGCAAACGTCCAAGCATACCATTTTTGTCCAAGCGCCTTTTCTATATAGTACGCTGGACCACCACGATATTGGCCGTCTTCTTCTTCTTTATAAATTTGAGCGTTTGTTGATTCAATATAAGCTGTAGCAGCCCCTAAAAAAGCAACAACCCACATCCAAAATACGGCACCAGGACCACCAAAACCAATGGCCGCAGCTACCCCAGCAATGTTACCGGTACCTACTCGTCCCGACAACGAAACCGCTAATGCTTGAAATGAGGATATCCCCTTTGCTGAACTTTTACCTGAAAGTAATAAACGGAACATTTCACGAAAATGACGAATTTGTACAAAACGCGTTAAAATAGAGAAAAAAACTCCAGCCCCAAGACACAGATAAATTAAATATGGGCTCCAAATATAGCCATTTATCATATTCACAATTTCTTGCATTCCATACTCCTAATAATTATTATTTTTATAAAGTTAACATTGTGTTGTAAAATTTTTATCGTAAGTCATCAACCACATGATAAACAGCTGTTAGGAAATCTCGACCGAATAAGCTACTGCGCTCGTCAGACCAACCTACACTATAATCAGGTAATAAATCGTTGTCTTTAAATGGCATTTCAACGGTATAAGCTAAACATTTAAAATTTTCACCCACCCAATTAGCAGCAACTGTTAAGTTAGCTTTACCCGGCTCGTCTTTATCGTAGCCTTTGTCATCTTGAAATTCTGGTGTAATAGCGAGAAGTATATTTTTGAAATTATCTTCAAGTCCTTTAACTCGTTCATTGTACGATGGAACACCTTCACTACCTGCAACAAAGTTGTAAGGTAAAGCCTCATCGCCATGAATATCTAGATGCATATCTACACCAGTAGCAAGCATTTTCTCTCTAACTAAATAAACCTCTGGGCTGTTCTCCATTGTTGGCGATAGCCATTCACGGTTTAAATTTACCCCTTTTGCATTCGTGCGAAGATGACCTCTGGCAGAACCATCAGGGTTCATGTTTGGTACTAAATAAAATACGGCACTGTTGAGCAATGAACGTGCAACACCGTCATCTTCATCTAATAAGCGATCAATAAAACCTTCCATGAACCATTCAGCCATGGTTTCACCTGGATGCTGACGCGCAGTGATCCAAATAACTTTTTTGCCTTCGCCCTCTTCTCCAACTTTTAATAACGACATATCACGTCCATCAAGTGTTTGACCTAACACTTGTAACTGACAATCTATATCTAATTGTGCACTGTGAATTAAATCTTGATGGCGTTCGTAACTGTAAGGAGCAAAATAAGCAAAGTATGTTGAATCATATTCTGGAGTGAAAGTAATTGAGAGGTTTTCACCATCGAATGTTGTTGGAACACGAAACCAATGTTGACGATCATAAGAAGCAACCGCTTGGTAGTCTTTCCATCCCTCTACATAAGCTGACTTGCCAGCATTAGTTAAATGCATAACATGTTCTGAATGTTCAGTGTTATGTAGTTTAAAATGAAACCATTGGTAGAATTCTGATTGATGATCTTTTTTAATGGCTAGTTCTATATTGCTAGGACTTTCGGCGGAGATAACCTCGATATTACCTGAGTCGAAGTTTGATGAAATTTGCATAAGGCAGTCTGCTCATTATTTAATAATGGCAACAGTGTACACAAACACTTAAAAGATCAGAAGTCTAAAGACTCCTTAAATACAGACCAATTTCAGACGAATAGCCAAGAGAACGACCAATAATGGTATTTTCTTCATTTAAAACATAATAACTTGGATATCCCATCACTTGAAAATCTACTTTTACTGACTCATTGCCTAACGCAACAGGAAAGGTTAATTGATGATTATTAGTAAATTTTTTGACTTCTTCTACATCGACAAAATCTAAAGCAACGGCGATTACATTCAACTCTGGATTTTTCTGATAGACACTTTGCAGATTATCAATACTGAAGTTGCATACTTGGCACCAGGGTGCAAAAAAATACACGATGGTTTTTTTTCCGTTTGCATGCAAAGTTATGTTGTTATTGCTCAGTGTTTTTAATTCATGTGTGGCGGGGACAATGTCAGCACTTGTCGACAACATACTGGTTTCACGTAACATCGAAACAGCATTAAAAATAAATATAAAAACAATAGTTTGTATTAATAAACTGCGTATCAAAATGGTAACATCCAAAAATTTAAATATAATAGTAAGTAAGACCGGTTTAGCAATATTTTTGTTCATCATAATTACCACAACAGCATACTTTACTTAAGCATTGCTTAAAACCACAATTGAAAATACGTTTTATGAAATTTATTGAACAGTAAAACCTCACTTTTAACTTCTATTTTGACTTAAAAAACAAATCAGTTCATTTAACAAACAAATTGTACAAATATCGGCTAAAAGACACTAAAAAATTAGCCAAACGTATTATTGTTAAGGTCTTAATCTTTTGCTAAAGTGCGCCGAATATTCAATATTTGAACAATCGAGTTGCAATCTAATATCATTCCATTTTAAAAAGTGGACACTTTCTTATATGAAATGATATGGCACTCAATAATAAAATATCACAAAGAGAAATATCCATTATGATCATCTTTTTTATCTGCCTCACTATTTTAATATTAGGTTACAAATTTTATAGCCCCTTTGTCGAAAAACAAGCCGGACTAGATTCAACCATTGATACACCACAAAAACGCTTCAGTGAAGGTGTTGATTATGTCGCCATTCATCCTGTACGTGCATTTTTAATACAATTTTTAAATATTGCAGGTGTTGGTCCAATATTTGGCCCAATTCTAGGTGCTTTATATGGACCTATTGCTTTGGTTTGGATTGTACTTGGTAACGTTTTAGGTGGTGCGGTTCACGACTTCTTCTCAGGTGTTATGAGTATTAAAGAAGACGGCAAAAGCCTGCCAGAAATAGCAGGAAAATATTACAATGTAGTTTTTAAAGGCTTCATGTTGATATTTACCGCTATGCTGCTGTTTTTTGTTGGTGTGGTATTTATTATGAGCCCTGCCGGCTTGCTAAGTAACCTAGATTTCTTTGAGGGTACAATATTAGCTAATAATACCTTTTGGGTATTAGCCATTTTAGGGTATTACTTTTTAGCAACCTTGTTACCCATTGATAAAATTATCACTAAATTTTATCCTTTCTTTGGTTTATTAATGATTTTAATGACCACCTTAGTGGCTGTTGCTTTGTTAATGGATGCTCCACACTTACCAGTAACAGGTGATTTTTTAGCCTATTTTGAAGCTGACCATGCTCATGACTTTTTAGCGCCAAACCCAGATGGTTTACCTACTTGGCCATTACTATTTATTACCATTACGTGTGGCGCAATCAGCGGTTTTCATTCAACTCAAGCCCCTATCATTGCCCGCTGTTTAACCAATGAAAAATATGTTCGTCCGGTATATTATGGTGCAATGGTATGTGAAGGTATTGTAGGTTGTGTATGGGCATTAGCAGGTATTGCAGCATTTCCTGAAGGTTACGCTGGTTTAAAAATATTGCTCGACCAAGGTGGCCCTGGTTTAGTGGTTAACCATGTAGCAAATAGTTACTTAGGTGTGTTTGGCGGTATTATGGCTGTTATTGCGGTTGCTGTTTTCCCAATTACCTCTGGTGATACCGCTTTCCGTTCATTGCGTTTAACCGTTGTTGACGCTTTTAATATTCCGCAAAGCTTACGAAATAGATTATTGCTTGCCGTGCCAATATTAACCATAGCGTACTTTATGACTAAGCTCGACTTCACAGTAATATGGCGCTACTTTGCTTTCTCTAACATGCTACTTTCAACCAGTGTATTGTGGCTTGCAACCAAATACTTATTTGACCGTGGTACTTTCCATTGGATCACCAGTATTCCTGCAGTAATAGCGACTGCTGTAACCTGCTCTTACATTTTAACTGCGGCAATTGGTTTTAACTTATCAAGCGACTTTGGTAAACCCATTGGTGCTGTTGTCGCAATTATTGGCTTTATCGCGCTGGCTATTGTGCACTCGAAGCATTACAAAAAATTGAATACAACGAGTAATATGTAAATACAGCGAATTTACTCGCGATAAAAATAGCAATCCCCTGTAGTTGTCACAACAAATACAGGGGATTTTTTATAGCCAAAATTCACATAAAATGTTCGAATGAAATCATAATAACTAACTTTTTTATCTGCCTTTGATTATTCCTTAAACTGCCCTTTTAGCATATTTGCGCTACTGGTTAAGCTGCCTAATGTGCCTAATACACCGGCAATAGAGGCAATTATGATAAATATAGACTCACCAGAAGTAAGCGCAATACCACCTACAATGACGACAATAAACAATGCTAGAGGTAGTCGGTAGTTTTTCCACACGCCTGCTTCTCCTATACTTACTAGCTCTTGCATAGTCTCTTTACTTTCAGCCTGTAAGACAAATTGGGCAAAACTTTTATTTATAATCTCAAGATAGTCATGTTTAACCTTGATCATGCCATTGATGGCTAAATGTTCAATCATATCGGTGTTACTAGGATTAAGATGATGTTTCTTTGCTAAATTATATAAAGCCACCTTTTCGGAACCTGAACAAGACTCCCATTTAAAGCGATATAATGCATCGGCATGTAAAAGAATAAAATTAATAGTCGCCCAGCCTGACTCAGACAAATCACTATCGTTCAAGCTCCAATCACGTTTTCTGCGTTCTGGCTTTAAAGCTTTGTTAACATATTTATTTAAATATTTTAATTCTGGAATATACTTTATTTCGTTAGCTAGCATGCGGCTATCAATGTTGTGCTGTAAATCTTCTATCACACTAACAGTAAAATCCATCAAGCACTCTGACCAAGACATGTATTCTGCATGTTCAGGAATCGACGGGTTAATGTCAGATAAAGAGTCTTTCATTTTGACCCGGCGTAAACTCCTAAAACCAGAATAAATAGTAAAACTTTGTAGCTTATTGGATATAGTTAAAGATTTTAATTCCATAATAAGATCTAGCAGACACTGTCGAAATTTAACTTTCTCCAAACAAGTCTCAATGTCCCAAATTTGTACCGACAATAAATCTGAACTACTGTCTCGTTGCATATCAATTTTAAGATTAGGTAAATAAGTTTTCTGACTTGAAAAGAGTTGCAAAATTGGACTTATTTTAAAAAGTTCATCAAATCCTGTAACGAGAGTCAGTTTTTCTTCTAAGTGTTCATCTGCCTGCTGTTGGCGTATTAACAGCGCTAATCCAACGCCACCTAGTTGAGTCGTGTCTATTTTAATCAAAAGGTTTTCTTCAGGCTGCCCGTGGGTCATATGGGCAACACTTGAGCATAAATGATTTATATGTCCTAAAAACCCCGACGGACAGTAAATTTTTGGCCAGAGAATTTTGCGATTAAAGTAAAACCATAACCAAACCAAAGCAAGTAGCACAACTAATGATAGAAAAATCAAGCCAGATTCAATTTCAGTTTTTAATTTCTCGCCTTGCTCGCTATACACATCGTTATCAGTAGCTAATATATAGGTGTTGAACCAACCCCAACCAAATAAGGTGTTATTCAAGGTATTTAACTTTGGATAATCACTAGGTTCCACCACACTTAATATTTTTTGGCATGCATCATACTCAGTCGATAAAGCGGCTTTGAGTTTTTCACCAACTTGTAATAATTCAGTCGGTGGAATTCGCTTTTGGGTTACAGAGTTTGGATAGCGTTTAAGTGCCATATTAGTAAGTTCACGACGTTCTTTATTAATGCCACTACATCGTTGCTGTTCGTAGTTAAAATTAAGGGTGCTAAGCGGCATAGAACCCGTGTATTGTAAATAGCCAAAGTGCAACCATGCAGTGACTCCAAAGCCCAAAACAAAAAGCAAAGCACCACGTTTAAATGTTGTTTTTTCGCTATCTGTATCAACAAATTTAGAAAAGTGTTTGATATAAAAATAATGTATAAAAAACATTAAAACAATGACGGTTATCATAGGAATAAGCCAATAAAGGTATTCAACTTTACTGTTTATTTGTAGTAATTGACTAATATAGAACACACCATAATTTGTGGTAAACAAAGCAGTGCAAATTAACATAATACGCTTGTTATCTAGCTGTTTCGGCAATGCCATTTTACGTTTAATTTCACTTGCGGTGCGCCAATACCTTGGAAAATTAGCAATAGCAAAACTCAACGCAAGCACCAAAATAAAACTGATCACTATGTACATAAACTGATTAGTCATAAAACTATCTAAACTATCGTTTGGTGAAAATACGACTATTGCCCAACTGTCTATTATGCTGGGCGCCAAAGTGTATTTTCCTGGTTGACCATGATAAAAACCCTGAAGTTGTTTCGCATCCGCACCAGAATAATTATCAAGCCCTGCTTTAATCCACTGACTTATGGTTGAGCTGTCGTTACCTGCAAAAAACAAATTTTCAACTAAAGAACGGCTTTCATCACTATGGAATAATACATCACCCGTATTTCGGTCGACGATCATGCTGATTAAATCAAACGGCCCAGGGGGTGACAGACTAACAGAGGGTAATACAACATCGGCCCCTAATACATAGCCCGCTACTGACATATCAACATTCATGTCATCATGAGGTTGGTGCATCGGCACTGAAATAGTGGTGCCTCTTGTGCCATCATTTATATTCAGTAAACGTTGTATGTAAATATTTTTAAAGCTTTCCTTTTTACACTCCTTCACCTCCTTTTCACAATTTGTTATATCTTTATTATAAAAATCAACACGCCAACCACGATAATCTCTAACACGCTTATAATAATTACGATGACTTATATTAAACGCTTGAGGCCGTGAATTTGATTCTTGATAATAAATAGACGGAAGATTGGTTACCCCTTGCTTATTTGCGGCAAATATAGTCAATATTTTGGGAGCATTAAAATCATTACAGCTTTGTTCTCTTCGCGTAATATAATTAGTACATCTGCCTTCTTTAGGTTCCTTAAAATCATTACTGCTACCTTCTCTTGGCGCATTAGAACTAAAAACTTCGTTTTTATAATCAAAAGTTGCTTCTAATTTACCTGAAAAAAAACTCATAACCCCCAACTCTTCAGGTTTCGCCTGATAGCTGACTAATTTTTTCAGGTTTTCAGCATCTTTAGTCGATATTTTATTTATGCCAGACTGCTCTTCAATGTCAGCCTTCCATGAAGTAGCAGCTAAAAAATGTGGAGGTATTCTGTTTAACGAACATCCTTGACAGTTTGATTTCAAATCATCAGACAAAATCATTAAAGCTTTGTTTATTTCTGTGATCGTTTCATCAAACGGCCAGTCAAGGGGATGTAGCGGGTCTTGTTGGTTCACGTGTTCATCTTGCAGTTGATTGATGCTGTTTACAAAACTCGCATAAAAGCCCCTATAACGAGATAAATCATTGAATACTTCGCGTAACTCTCCCTCTAATTGTCTGGCTATTTTCCCAGCATGATCTTGTGCTGTAAGGGTTTTGTGCGCCTGAAGCCCACTTTGCGTTAAATAAGACAAAATCATTGCGACCAAAACGATATAAAAACCGTAACTGGCAAATTGGCTTAAACCTTGATAAAACCGGGTGATTGAATGATTTTCTGGTAGTAAAACTAGCCGAATTAACGTCCACATAAATATCAGACTAACTAAGCTCACAACCAGTAACGATATATTCCACTGCCCTGAACCTTTTTTGCTGAGTTGCTGTTTCGGTAATAAGCCCACTAAATATAACTGTTCTAACTTACTTCCAACCTCGTTTGTTTTAGTTTGGTATAACGTTGTATCTAATGAGAAAGGAAATATAAAAATACGAAAATCACCGTAAGATAGTTGCATATCTACATGACTGCTATAGCTAGGTAAGTTAGCTTCCTCCTTATCGGAGTTGGATTTATCATTGGAAAAGTTTATGTTGAATTTTTGACTTTGCTTTTTTAATTGCAGATTAATATCATCCATCTGAACAATTGATATGGTTTTTTCACCACCACCTTTAGCCACTACCTTGCCAGACTTATTAGCGAATAAATATTGACTAAAACCCTGTACCGTTTCAGGTACAATATCTTCATTATTAAGCTCAGCTTTATAGGTCGACGTAAAAACCAATATGTCTTGGCCACTAATTTGATAACGATATTCGCCATCAGGAACTACGGGATCCACATTAGAAGTGCGCTTAACCCTTTTATAACTTGGAAGTAAAGAACGAATAGCTACTTGGCTTTCACCACTTTCATGCATCTTACTAAGCGAATTTAGGTTCTCATTAAATCTATTTGATGCTTCGTATAACACTCGATAAAAATCATTGTTAATAAAGCTAGTTTGTACATTTACAAAACGAAAGTAAGCAAAACCTGCGATAAAGAGTATACCTAGGAATAAATAAATCCACGTTCTGCTGCGCACACGCGGTTGGCTGGAAGATGGCTGAGTGGCGATAATTGATGACGGCATATGGATTTCCATAATTAGCTTACTTTAAGTAAGTGCCCTAAAGCCTAAAAAATCAAATAAATCGCAAAAATATTAATAAATAAAATACGGCCTCTTAACGGTTACGCGTTATGTATTTAAATGTCATTATTCAGGTGAAGAGAAAACCGCGGATTTTTCAAAGGCAGTAATTTATTGACTTTAACGCTGCATGTAGCTGTATCGTCTAAACATCCTATTTCTATAACTTTATTTTTTATAATAAAAAGCCCATCACTTGCGTGACAGGCTTTCTACATTTGATAGGCAGGCTATTTAGCTTTATATTAAAACAATCTTAACAAGCCATCGTATAAATCAACAAGCAACTTATTATGTGCCGATTAACGTCATTTCACTAAGAACAAATTCTTCAACACAGACTTCAGTTACAGCCATATAATCAGCTAAATGTTGATTTGTCATATGGGTTTGCCCTAGTTCACGGGTCTGCCAGTTTTCATAAAACATAAAATGCGTTGGCTCTGGTTTACAAACGACCTGTAAGCTAAATCCCCATTTGGAGTTATATTAATGAGCTGTATCTTTCCTCTAGAGTTACAAGCTTAATATTTGAGAAGTAAAAAAGTTAATACATCGAGTATATTAGAGTGAAATAATAAATTATGAGCGAAACATTTAGATATGAAATTTATAACCAACGCCTTTAATCGTTATGATCCAACAGGGATTACTTGGGTCAAATTCGACCTTCTTTCTCAATAAATGCATGTATTGATAAAGATCAGATTTGTTTGCACGTTTTCTATTTGGCCATAAATGAGTGATCAATTTTTCGTTCGTGCATACACGTTCTGGATCCTCAGATAATAACTTAAAAAGCTTAAATTCCTTAGCCGTAAGATCTAAGTTTTTACCTTTTAAATAAATTTTTTGACAATCTTTGTCTATTTCAAAAGGACCTAGCGACTCAAGAGTTGCATCTACATTAGGTAAGCTAGCTGAACCATTAAGTGGTTTTGATGAAAAAGAATTGATGGTGCCTAATAATTTACGGCGTCCAGATCCTAAGCGACGATTATAATTCCTTCTTTCATCAAAAAAGTGAGTAAAATCGATCATATATTTATTAATATAATCATCCAGTCTTTCAATAAAAAGGTCGTGTTTATAATAACTTATCCAAGACAACATACGGTAAATCGGCATTCTATTCAAATTATATATGGCACAAATAGGAGTGGAGTATGTATTGTGTATCTTACTCAACGATTCCAAATGTTCTTCAATGACGGTAGAAGTCAACTCTCGCAGATCAAAAATAATTAATTTAAAATTAGGATTTTCACCATTATTAAGCAGAGGCTTAGCGCTAGAGATACAATTAAGAGTAAAATGATTTGCAACACAATAGCCCGTTAATAAGCCAATAATAAAACTATCATTTGAGATTATGAGCAAACTATTGTTAGGCTGGAAACATGTCATATTCAAATCCTTTGATAATATTAATTGACATCATCGTCATAGAAAATACACAGGAAAGCATAATTCATAGTTATTGCACTCAAAAATTAAGCAATACCTATACCTAAAATAATTTTTAACAGTAATACAATAGTTTAATCAACTCACTTAATATCATCGTTAACAAAACAATATAAAGTGTAAAAAAAGCTGACAGTAAAATTAGCCACAAACACAATCTACTCTACAATATTATTAACACATTCCTTAACTGCTGATGGCTGTCACATTTTATAGATTCATTTAAAAACTCAGGTATTTTGATCTTTTAATCAGTATTTTTTAAGTCTTTTTTGATGTGCTTTTAATGGAATTTTAAGTTGGCCATCTACTACTATTCATTGTGAATACAAAGCAGCTGCATTCAGATATATGTTAACGCAAATGTCGGTTAACGCTTTTTATACATGCATACACGCTTTATATGGACGTTAAAGGTGTATCTATTTTTCTTCTATAAATTAAAGGTTTATATCTTTAATTAGATTGATAGTTACTAAATAATTTTTAGTGGAGTATACAATATGAAATATTTTAACAAAAACATACTAGCAGTCAGTATTGCCCTAATACTGAGTTCGACAACCACTTTAGCAATGGACAATGATGTGGATAACGGCTCAGCTGCTGCAAATGAAACTTCAACGGCAACTACCGATAACTCTGGTAATAACAACTCAGATAATACTAATAACTCAGACAATAGCGATAATTCTGATAACACTAACAACTCGGATAACAGTGCTGCTGACAACGACGACAACAGCAACAACTCCGATAACAGTGATAACAGTGATAATTCTGATAATTCTGACAACACTAATAACTCGGATAACAGTGCTGCTGACAACGATGACAACAGCAACAACTCCGATAACAGTGATAACAGTGATAATTCGGATAACTCAGATAACACCAACAACTCAGATAATAGTACTGCTGACAACGACGATAACAGCAATAACTCTGACAATAGTACTGCTGATAACGACGACAACAGTAACAACTCCGATAACAGTGATAATTCTGATAATACCAACAATTCAGATAACAGCACTGCTGATAACGACGACAACAGTAACAACTCTGATAACAGTGATAGTTCTGATAATTCGGATAACTCAGATAATACTAATAACTCGGACAACAGTAACAATTCCGATAACAGCACCGCGGATAACGACGACAACAGTAATAACTCCGATAACAGTACCGCTGATAACGACGACAACAGTAATAACTCTGATAACAGCAACAATTCTGACAACAGTGATAATTCTGATAGTTCGGATAACTCAGATAATACTAATAACTCGGACAACAGCAACAATTCCGATAACAGTACCGCTGACAACGACGACAACAGTAACAATTCGGACAACAGCAACAACTCCGATAACAGTACCGCTGATAACGACGACAACAGCAATAACTCGGATAATAGTAATAATTCCGATAACAGTACTGCTGATAACGACGATAACAGTAACAACTCAGATAATAGCGATAACTCCGACAATTCAGATAATTCAGATAACACCAATAACTCAGATAACAGCAACAACTCTGATAACAGTGATAATTCTGATAACAGTGATAACTCTGACAATACTGATAACTCGGATAATAGCATGGCGAATGCAAGTGGTATGGGGTCTGCCATTGCCACCAATGGTAGTACGGTTAATCTAGATCACAGTGATAATAGTGACAATTCAGATAATTCGGATAATTCGGATAACTCTGACAATAGCATGGCTAATGCGAGTGGAATGGGGTCTGCCGTAGCCACTAATGGTAGTACTGTTAATGTAGATAACAGCGATAATAGTGATAACTCAGATAACAGTGACAACAGTTTTGCTGATGCAAGTGATCACTCAGCTTCAGCGAATAATGGCAGTACTGCCAATGTTGATAACAGTGACAATAGCGACAATAGTGACAATAGCGATAACAGTTCAGCGTGGGCTGATGGATGGGGAACATCTTCAGCAAATAATGGCGGTACCGCTACTACAACCTATAGCGTTAATGAATCTACATTAATGGGAACTGTAACTCAAAATACCTTGGCATATAACTTCGATGGTGCTTCTACAATAGCAACTAGCAACAATATGACAGATACCTTTAATGGTAGTGCTGGTATTAACCAAAATGTGCAAAACCTTGGTGCTAATGCTTTAACGCAACAACAAATATCACTACAAGGGAATGTTAATGTAAATCAATAATGATGTGGACATCATTTAGGTTTATATGACGTTATGTTAAAAAGTTGCTGGCAATATTGTCAGCAACTTTCTATAAGGATAAGTGCTATGAAAAACCTATATCAAAGTATTCATCTATTATTATGGTTTAGCTTGTTAATGATAATAAGTAACAAGACCTCTGCCGAAGATGTTGTTGTAGATGTTGTGATTCTTGATGTTGCACCTGTAATGCTTGAAGAGTTGGATCAAATACGTGGCCTTGGTGGAGTTGTCGATGTTACTAGCAATGCCGACTTAGGAGCCGTACTTACCAACAATGATGCTAGTAACAGTGTCACAGGATATAACATCATAGATCAAGGCTCATTTAATGACGCAAGTGGTATATTTTCAATCATCCAAAATACGGGGAATAATGTCATCATTCAAGACTCGACTATCATTACTATTACAATATCTCCAGATTAAAGGTAACCATGATGCGTATAATATTTACGGTAATTTTGTCGTTAATACTACTAATGCCTCCTGCACAGGCTGGCACAGTTAATTTGGGTGGTGGTTTCAGTGGTGGCGATTTTTCAATAAATATTTCAAGTATCACGGAATTACGCTTCAAAACTATATATAAGCAGCAGTACGACTTTAGTTGTGGCTCTGCTACTTTAGCAAGTTTACTGTCTTTTCATTATGATGATGTTGTAGATGAATTCATGGTTTTTAAAGACATGTATAGCAATGGTGATCAACCAAAAATACAACAGAATGGCTTTTCATTATTAGATATGAAACATTATTTATCACGTAGAGGTTATAACTCTAATGGATTTAAAATTAGTTTAAACCAGCTTGCAAAAGCTGAAATTCCGGCCATAACTATTATTAATAATAAAGGTTATATGCACTTTGTTATTATTAAAGGCATTGATGAAAACGAAGTGTTAATTGGTGACCCTGCCGTTGGCATTAAAGTTTATAGCAGATCAAAATTTGAAGAGGTGTGGAATAATAGAATTTTGTTTGTTATTCAGGACAAAAAGGACATTGCATCTAATCATTACCAATCTCAAGCTGAATGGAGACTCAGAGTGAAGGGCCATTTGGTTCTCGCTGTAGATCATTCTAGTTTAGCATTATTTAATATGCTTCAACCTTCAGCAATTGATTTTTGATTTTCATTAAAGGAAATAACCATGAATGTGATCTCAGCCATGCTTTTAAAAACCTTCCTCATAATAGTGACATTTATCGTCATTACGGGTTCAGATAAAGTTTCAGCGGCAAGTAGCGTCGATGTCATTGGCGATGGAGTTTTTGTGCAAACTTTAGAGACAGAAAAATGGTCTAAAGTATCAGACTCTCAATTAGCTTATTCGCGTGGCGGATTTATATTACCGAATGGTGTAATTGTTAATATCAGTTTTGAAAAACGCATATTTCAAAATGGAGAAGAAATCGCAAGTTCTTATTTTAAAACACCAAATAGTCATAATATAGTGAAAAATGGAAAATTGAATGTACCAGGGTTATCTAGTTCCCTATTCCAGTCAATTATTCAAAATGATCTCGACAACCAAACACTACAAACCATCAATAACATCAACATTGATATTAAAAACTTAAATAATATCAATTTAACGCCAAATAATGATCAATTTTATAATTTGCACTCAATATGTACTCACTGCCTATAGCCATTCGGGTAATTAATTTATTTATATAGAAGGTTTTAAATATTGAGTTAAAACACCATTGGAACCCTGAAGTTTAATCGAACATCGGGTGCATCATCTGTAACACCAATATTTAGTGATAAATTAATATTGGTTTGTTGGGAATAATTGAATGAAAAACCAATAACCAATTGCCCAATATCAAGCTCACTACCATCAATTTTAACGTCATCAATTTTAGATTTTAATACATGTTTATGTGAGTAACTTAAACTCATAGAAGTGCGTTCATTTAACGACAGTCCTAAGCCAAAGCTTAACCCTATGCTATCACCTGGATTGACTCGGCCTACATCTTCATCTGTGCCTAAATTATTACCATAGCTTATATTACCAAAAAGTACGCCAGGGTCTGTTGGATAAATAGCAGTTAAACTAGGTTGAACACTGAAATATCCTGATCCTGTTGGTAACTCTGTAGGAAAAACAGCTCCAGGCGTTGATTCTACATAATCAACATCGAATGGACTTGTACCTGTAGGCACCGTGGCAACTAGATTAAAAACATAAATTGCTCCGCCATCTAGCCCAGAATTCAGTTGGTATCGTGTTGACAGCTCTATATCACCTATATCACTACCACTTGCTGTAAATATTTCGTCTTCACTAACCCCAACACTTACAGGACGAGAGCGTTGACTGTCATTACGGCCAACGTAAGAAAGTTTGAGGTCGACTTCCCATCGATCAGTCAAACCATATCGAGTACCGAGACTGCCAATAACGGTATGGCGTTTTATTTCTCTAAGATCGATTAAACCCACCACTAGTGCAGGAAGAAATGAATATGCATCTAGAAATACTCGGTTAGTATCTGTATACGAATAGCCTATTCTTGGCTCAACGATTAAAGTACCTGCCTTTGTCAGCACACCGCTAATATTAGTACTTAATTTAGGTATGGAAGCTACATCAATACGTGTTGATGTTTTAGGTGGCGCTTTGCCTACAGGCTTATTAACAACTTTAGGATTGGCTTTGTTATTTTTCTTGGTAACTTTATTTTTTGATGGTTTACGGGGAGAATTGGTATTTTTTTGTTCTTTTTTAGCACGTTGATTTTGAATCAAACGTTTTAAATTTTTAATTTCTTCTCCCTGTTTAATGAGCATTTTGTGTTGTCGTTCTAATTCAAGTTGATACTTTGTTTTATCTGATGCTTGCGGTTCAGTAATTTGCTGAGCATAACTGAAATGAGTTGTAGATATCCACAATGTAGACATAAGTACAAACAAGTTATATCGCTTTACACTAGGCAGGTTTAAGTGATTGTTAGTTTTTTTCATAAGTTTCCCTTCTATGAAAACATTCAATTATTTCAGCCAATCGTTGACGTTTACAAATATATTTATTAACTGAAAATCATATTTCTGACTTATAAAGTAGTAAATATAAGCTTATATGGTAAACGTTGAAATGCAAATTTAGCGGCTAGGTAATACTTGGTAAATTACTTAAGAAATTAGTTGAGAATCTTTTTCCATCAGCCGCTTTATAATTACATCATCTAATACCATGAACTAGTGACTAAACTTTATGACTACATTAGAGATTTAAATACATGATCAAAGCAAGGTCTAAAATTATAAAACAAAGGCCCATTTGAATTAAATTTCTTGTACAAGCCCCCTTCTATTTAGCGCTATTCTAAAACTTAACTAAAAATAACACTGCTGATAATAATGAGTAAATACGTCGCTTAAGGAAAATTTATTGTACTGTTCCCCTAACAGGTAAAACTCAGTGATTAGATCTGTTAGGGGCTTAATTTTTCTGATAGAAAATTCAGTAAGTCTTAAAATTAAACATGATGCGTTAACATTTCATCATGTTTGGCTAAAACCTTTCCATCATCTTGTGGGGCTATTTTTGTTACTATATAGATAACGCTTGAACATAGAATAAAGCCTGGCACTAGTTCATACATGACTGAACTTAATGATTGACCATTAATACTAATAGGCACGTAAATCCACAACAATACCGTTAACGCCCCTGTTATCATTCCGGCTAAAGCGGCATTTCTAGTCATTTCTTTCCAAAATAAACTGCCAATAACCACAGGACCAAAAGCCGCCCCAAAACCTGCCCAAGCATTACTGACTAATGATAAAATAGATGAGTTACGATCATAAGCTAGATAAATTGCCACCAAAGCAACTAAAAATACCGCAATTCGCCCTACCAGCACTTGTTGCTTGTCGCTAGCGTCTCGATGCAAAAATGTTTTATAAAAATCTTCAGTCAATGAACTTGATGTAACCAATAACTGAGAAGAAATAGTACTCATAATGGCCGCTAAGATTGCCGCCAATAAAAAACCTGCAATTAACGGGCTAAATAATATTTGAGATAAAACAATAAAAATAGTTTCAGCGTCATCAAGTTGTAATCCTGTTTTAGCTACATATGCAATACCAGCAAAGCCTGTTGCCATTGCGCCAATAATAGAAACGACCATCCAACTCATCCCTATTCGACGAGCTGCTGGTATGTCTTTAATACTACGTATCGCCATAAAACGTACAATAATATGGGGTTGACCAAAATAACCTAGCCCCCAAGCCAGAGCAGAAATAATACCGATTAAGCTGACACCACTAAAAACATCTAATAATGCAGGGTTAATGGCACTAATACTTGCATGCAGTTCTGATATACCACCCACTTCACCAATAGCCACTATAGGCACCAATACTAAAGCAACAAACATAATACAACCTTGAACAAAATCAGTTAAGCTCACCGCTAAAAACCCACCAAAGAGTGTATACGCAACAACTACGCCCGCAGTAACATACAAGCCGACTTCATAATTTATACCAAAAGAACTTTCAAATAGTTTACCGCCAGCAACTATACCGCTCGAAGTATAAAGTGTGAAAAACACCACAATTACAACCGATGAAACTATTCTTAACATACGCGATTTATCATTAAACCTATTTTCAAAAAAATCAGGTAAGGTTATAGAGTCATTGGCCACTTCGGTATAGGTTCTAAGACGAGGAGCAACAATCAGGTAATTTAAAAAAGCACCAACGACTAAACCTATAGCAATCCATAAACTACTAACACCTGAAATATACATCGCTCCAGGTAAGCCCATCAACATCCAACCACTCATATCAGATGCCCCAGCAGAAAGCGCTGCAACACTCGGACTTAAGCTCCTACCGCCAAGCATATAACCTGCGACATCACTGGTTGATTTACGATACGCATACAAACCAATACCAAGCATTGCACTAAAATAAAGACCTAAAGAAAAAAGTGTTTCAAATTCCAAAATAATTTCCACCGTTATAATTTTTTATTGTGCTAGTAAATTAATTCACCGATACCGCTAAAGAGTTTGTCAGTGCGATAATCCATAACTTTTTATTAAGAAATTCATAAACATTATTTACCATCAGATAAATCATTTAACGTTGTGGTGTTTATCATCAATTAAATCCATTAATTCAATGGGTAAAAATATAAGTAAAGAAATATAACGCGGTTATAATTTATACAAGTTGTGATAAAAAGGATGTTATCTTATCTTTTGTCTAAAATTGTTATGGATTACATAACAAGCAGACTCTTTAGTTAAAGCGCGTATTAACGGAAACATTAAATGCTAGTAAACAAGCAATCGAACAATAGAGTTTTAACAGCGTTCCAGTCATGTAGGGATGGTTTAGTGCGCTCTATTATGAAGATGAGTGTAGAGCAGCAAGATGTTGATGATATTTTACAGGAAACTTTTATTAGAGTTTTAGACTCTGATGCCAAACAACAAATTAAATCCCCAAAAGGATATTTATTTGTTGTTTCGAGAAACTTAGTGCTTAAAAAGTTAATGCAACAATCAAAAGCAATACATACAGAATTAGATGATGCATTAATTGAAGATGACGATGAGAATACGGTTGAGAAAGACTTATATCAAAAACTAAAATTTGAGCGTTTTAATCAGGTCTTAAGTTCATTACCAGAAAAACAACGCCGCGCAATACTATTAAGAAAGCTCTATTGTTTAAGTCATAAGGAAATAGCAAATAAAATGGATGTATCAGTTAGTTCTATTGAAAAGTACATTGCCCAAGGGTTAAAACAATGCAAACAGTCACTTTGTGCTCAAGGATATGAAGTTGATGAACTCAAACTGCCGGTACATCTTAATCAATCAAGCGAAGAGCAAACAAAATGAATAAAAGTAATAAAGTAATTCCACTTCGTACCTTAAATACGATTGATGACGAAGCGTCTATTTGGTTAGTTAGACTAGACAATGGTAATTTATCTGATCAATCAAGAAAAGAATTGAAGGCTTGGTTGTCGGCAGATAAAAGGCACCCAGTAGCATTAAAAGCGATGGCCGATGTCTGGGATGATATGGATGAGATACTGATGATTATTGATAATAAAGATGCATCAGTAAAGGTATCTATATGGCCGATATTACAACCTATCGTTAAGCCAGTTATGTTGGCAGCAAGTATAAGCTTTGTTGCACTGCTGCTTTGGGTAGGAATGCCTAATGACGTGCAAAAAAGTTCATATGCTACATTAATTGGTCAGCAAATGGATGCAACATTTGATGATGGCTCAATTATATATTTAAATACCAATACTCATATTGAAACTGAGTTTAGTGACAATAAACGTATTATTAAATTAATCAAAGGTGAGGCTTTATTTGAAGTTGCACATGATCCTAGTCGACCCTTTATTGTTTATGCTGGTGATCGCTTGGTACAAGCTATCGGCACAAAGTTTGTTGTACATTTACAATCCGAAGATATTCAAGTCACGGTAACTGACGGTAAAGTTAAAATGTCAAAACTGGCACTCAATACAACATTAACTGACATTAACGACTTAGATAATGGAACGATTCATAAAGATGATGTTTATATTACTAAAGGTGAAAAAGTAGTAGTAACTAACGATCAATCACCTACGCTAACGCACATTAAAGCAGAGAATATGGCTCGAGAACTTTCATGGCTTAATGGAAAATTAATTTTTGTTAATGAAAAATTATCTGATGTTATTGAAGAGATTAATCGCTATGTAGAAATTGAGATAGTCTTAAAGGACCCTTCTCTACACAAGACTCTAATCAGTGGGCGTTTTGATCTTAAAGACAGTGAAGCTTTAATAGAAGCAATAGAACTTTCATTTAATATGAAGTCTGAGCGTCTTGGTGCAAATAAAGTATTACTCACTAAAAAAATATAACGGCTTAGTTTAAAAAGTTAACTCTAGATGCCAAAACATTTATTTTAGTTATGTATTAAGGTTTTATCATTGAATATGAATGATAAAACCTCATCCCCTCCTGACAACCCTTGTTATCCGCTCTGTTATTACCTCTGTTACTAAAAACAAGGATTAACAATAAAGCTGTAAAAAAGCATTAAATATACCTTTGCAGAAATTATTTAAAGAAAAAACAAATTTTCTTTACGGTTTTATAAACAATCTAACTCTTTAGTGTAAGTTGCAAAAAATTTAATCAAATAGCAGCTGAAAAAGATAATTATAAAACTATAAATATATTGGGAAGGTAATACCATGTCGTCAACATTTAAAATTACAACTTTAGCGCTATCTGTGAGTTTAGCGTTAGGTACTGTTCAATCATATGCTGCTGAAAACGATGCAGGCAAAGTTAAAAAAGAAGAAGTTGAGCGTATTGCCGTAGTAGGCTCTCGCGGCGCACCTCGTTCAGTGAACGATTCACCAGTACCTATTGATTTAATAGGCTCTGAGGAACTAGAGAAATCGGGTAACACCGATATGCTTGAATTATTAAAAGGTACTGTTCCTTCATTCAACGTGCAAAGTAACCCTATATCAGATGCTGCAAGCTTAGTTAAACCTGCTAACCTTCGTGGCCTTTCTTCAGACAGCACCTTGATACTTGTCAACGGTAAGCGACGTCATCGTGCCTCTGTTATTGCCTTATTAGGTGGTGGTATTAATGATGGTGCTCAGGGTCCTGACATTTCAGTTATTCCTAGTTCAGCACTAAAACAAGTTGAAGTATTGCGTGACGGTGCTGCGGCACAATACGGTTCAGATGCTATCGCAGGTGTAATGAACTTTGTCTTAAAAGATGATGCAGACGGTGGCTCTTTAAATGTGCGTCATGGTTCATATTACGAAGGTGACGGCGATACTACTGAAGTGTCTGGTAATATTGGTATGGCTCTGACTGATGATGGTTTTGCTAACCTGAGTTTTCAATATAAAAATGCAGATGCTACTAGTCGAAGTGAACAACGTCCTGATGATCAAGGTTTTATTGATGCCGGCAACACAAATGTTGAATCGCTAGCACAAATTTGGGGTTCTCCAGAAATTAATGATGACATCACTATTTTTGGTAACTTCGGTTTAGATATAGGTAACGACCGTGAAGTTTATATGTTTGGTAACTTCTCTGAACGTGATGTTCGTGGTGGTTTCTATTATCGTAATCCACATAACCGTGGTGGCGTCTACTCTAATGACGACGGTGCTTCGTTATTGATTGGTGATCTTGCGCAAACTCAGGGCGCTGAGAGAACTTGTCTACCTGTAGAGATCACTACCGGTAACGTGTTAACTCAACAAAATTACATTGATAATGTCGCAAATAATGATAATTGTTTTTCATTCAATGAATTAGCACCAGGCGGATTTACACCTAACTTTGGTGGTAACATCGTTGATACATCAATAACCATGGGAACACGTGGTCAGTTTGATGACACTTTGTCTTACGACGTCAGTGGTTCTGTAGGTCGTAACGAATCAAGTTACGTTATCTACAACACGTTAAATGCATCATTAGGTCCAGAAACTCCACGTGACTTTAATCCAGGTAGCCACGTTCAACTTGAAAAATTCTTTAATGTTGATTTAGTTAAAGAACTTGAAGTAGGTTTGGAGATGCCACTAATTATTGCTGGTGGTTATGAATACCATCAAGAAACGTTTGAAGTGAGTGCAGGTGACGAAGCATCTTTTACCGCAGGTCCATATACAGACCAAGGTTTTAGTATTGGCTCTAACGGGTTTCCTGGCTTTAAACCCTCTTCAGCCGGTTCATTTTCTCGTCAAAACTATGCGCTTTATCTTGATGTCGAAGCACAATACACTGAAGACTTCTTAATGGGCTATGCCTTACGTTTTGAAGATTACAGTACTTTTGGTAACACCACGAACTACAAAGTAACGGCACAATACAATGTGACAGACGACTTTTCATTACGTGGCTCTGTAAGTTCAGGCTTCCGTGCGCCAACCGTTGGTCAGGCTAACTACTCAAACGTACAAACCTCTCTTGACGACGGCATACTTGTAGATTCTGCGTTATTAGCAGCGTCTAATCCTGTAGCTCAGCAGTTGGGTGCAACTGAATTATCACCTGAAGAATCAGAAAGTCTTTCATTAGGTGCAGTTTGGGAAGTAGAAGGTATTCATTTCACACTTGATTATTACAACATTGAAGTAACTGATCGTGTTTCTCAGTCTGCTAAAGTTAATTTAACTCCTGAAGATAAAGTGAAATTAAAAGCAGATGGCGTACCAAATGTAGACTCAATTCAACAAGTAAGTTTCTTTACTAATGATTTTGATACTACAACTCAAGGTATTGATTTTGTTGCTAACTACTCTACTTCATTGTTAAACGGTGATACTACATTCGGTCTTGCTTATAACTGGAATGAAACAACCGTTGATAGGTTCTCTGCTGTTACTGGTGACTTTAAAGTATCTCGTTTAGAAAATGACTTACCTAACCATCGTGCGACCTTTACTTGGTCACAAAGCTGGGATGAAGTTAGTATGTTTACGCGTGTAAACTACTACGGTGAATACCAAGGTGTTCATGCTGACTCTAGCGGATTAAGTAAAGATGCAGATGCAGCTGTTACTGTTGATCTTGAAGTTAGCTATCATGTAATGGAAGACTTTAAAGTAAGTGTTGGTGCTCAAAACCTACTAGATCAAGATGCTGAAGAGTTAGATTTTGGACCTGGTACACCAAATAACCTACTTGGTGGTAAGTACTATGAAACATCTCCATTTGGCTTTAATGGTGGTTTCTACTACGTAAAAGCAACATATAACTTCTAAACTACAAGCGTTATATAAACTATAAATCCCTGCTTTTGCTGGGATTTTTTTTATTTAAAAATAAAAACATTTCATCAACTTTGTAACGGATGAAGGAAATAAAGCAAAGCTAACCCTCCAATAACTTAGCACACACATTATAAAACCATGAAAACGCGGCAACATTAATACAACTAATTAAAACTATTGAGATAGTTCGATAGACTTATGTGATACTACTATGACAATATCAGTGGCTAACACATTGTTACTATACTATTTAAAGAAACAATTGCAGTTACTGATTTAAATAATCATCAGTAATAACAAGGAAAATTTATAAATCCAAACCAAGTGATGATCGTAATATGCTCACTATGATCGTTATTTAAGAAAAAACTATCAGACAATAAAATATGTATAAAATATTCAGTCGGTTAATAAAGTCTAAAAAGCATAAATACAGTTCATTCAATATTGTATTTAGCTTGCTGTTGTCAGGTCATACTTTCGTATGTCAAGCCACTGAATATTATGAATTTAAGTTACCCGCCATGAATGCTGCTGAAGCTTTAGATAAATTGGCAGATATATCTGGATATTCACTTTTATATCCATTTGGTGATGCTATTATCGTACAAACCAATCCGCTATTTGGCACTTATTCACTTCCCGATGCCTTAGCCAAAATTCTTTTAAATACCCCGATTAATGCTATTGCTACCGAAAAACATGTGATTGCAGTATCTTCAACATTAACAAATTACGACAGTTACTCAGAGCACTTCAACACCAAGTTACTGTTGAAAATTGAATTAAATCGCCAATTTAATGATATTTTAAATATTGACGTCAATGTACCGTCAATTACCTTTCAAAATACAGCTGAATTAAAATCAAAAAATGAACATAAGGAAATTGAAGCGGAACGTATTCAAATAATAGGTTCACGTCGAATAAATCGCTCACCTAGAGATGCATTAGCGCCTTTAGATATAATTAATAAGCAAGATTTAAAAACGCGCAGTAATAGCGATATTATTTCTACGCTATCAAGTGTTATTCCCTCATATAACTCAACGCAGGAAGCCATTAGTGACGCGGGGACTTTGGTAAGACCGGCTAATCTTAGAGGTTTACCCACAGACAGTATCTTAATATTAGTCAATGGCAAACGTCGTCACCGTAGTGGTGTTATTTATGAATATATATCTGGGTTGAATGTCGGTGCCCACGGAGTAGATTTAGAACCTATTCCGAGTATTGCACTGAAAAGTGTCGAGGTTTTAAGAGATGGCGCGGCCGCTCAATATGGCTCTGACGCCATCGCGGGGGTTATTAATTTTAGTCTAGAAAATAGTGCAGATGTCAACCGTATTGAAATGCGAACAGGCCAATACTATCAAGGTGATGGCACAAAGTTTGAACTGTCAGGTATAGTAGGAACAAATTTTTCTGAAAGTGGAACGGCGAACTTTTCATTCGAATTATCAGAAAGCGATGCGACTTCTCGCGGGATTCAGGATCCTGCCGTACAGAGTTTAATTGATAGTGGTATTAATATAAATGATATACAAGACCCTGTTGTTATTTGGGGGGCTCCTAAAATTACTAACAATGTAAAGCTAGTGGGCAATATTGAAGTGGATATTGCAAGTAACAGTAATTATAAACAGCTTTATCTTTTTGGTAACTGGGCACAACGCACCGTTGATGGAAGTTTTTTTTATCGCCACCCAAATACTCGTGCAGGTATATTTACCAACCCCAATGATGGTACCCGCCTATTTTTTGACATGACTAATAATAATTCAGGTAACTGTCCTGCGCCTACAATTCCAGGAAGTACGGGAGATGCAGAAGCCTTAAAGTCCGTTTTTAGTAATGTTAATTGTTTTGCTTTTAATGAACGTTTTCCTGGAGGATTTACCCCAAGGTTTAGTGGCAAAATAAATGATAGCAGTATAGTCGGTGGCTTTCGAGGCTCTATAGATAACAATCGTGCTGCATTAACTTATGACATTAGTATGGTAGTCGGTAGAAATTATATTGATTATGGCCTACGTAATAGCGTAAATGCATCATTAGGTGAAAACTCACCAAGTATCTTCGAATTGGGCTCACAAATTCAAACAGAACGCATATTTAATACAGATTTTACTTATCCCGTTGACGTTGGTTTTGAATCGGAGTTGAATATAGCCTTTGGTTTTCAACATCATTTCGAACAATTTGAAGTCGTTGCTGGAGATAGCGCATCTTATGAGATAGGCCCTTTTTCAAGCAATGGTGAAGCAATTGGGTCGAATGGGTTTCCAGGTTTCTCCCCCGATACTGCTGGCAAGAATGAGCGTAAATCCAACGCCGTATATTTAGATTTAGAAACCGACATCACTGATAATTTCTCAATATCACTTGCAATGCGATATGAGGATATAGGCGCAATCGGAAATAGTTTTGATGGAAAACTTTCAGCTCGGTTACAAGTAACTGATGAAATTGCCTTACGTTCGACACTAAGTTCAGGCTTCCGAGCTCCTACAGTGGCTCAATCCACTCTTCAACGTATATCGACCTCAAACTCTATTGTAAATGATAGAGTTGTACAGCAAAGATCACAATTGGTCAGTGCTTTGAGCCCAATTGCAACCGCACGTTATGGAGGGGAACTTGAACCCGAAACTGCATCAAGCTTTAGTTTTGGCGTATTATCAGAGATAGGGCCAATTAATATTACTTTGGATTATTTTTATATTGAAGTAGATGATCGGCTATCATTATTTTCCAGTGAAATAGTGGCAAGTGATGCACCATTATTAGCAGCCTCTGAGATTAATTCGAATGTAACCAATATTCAATATTATACTAATGATTTTAATTCAACGACTCAAGGTGTTGATTTAGTGGTAAGTTTACCATTAAGTTTTATCGGAGAATATGACTCTATATCATTAGCCTTTAATTTCACAGACACACAACTAGCGGTAACCAATCCTAAAAGTCCAATTACAGATATTAATGTACTTAGAGAGCGGGAGGAAGGAATACCAAAAACGCGCTCTGTATTAACTTATTCTTTTTCTCAAGAAGATATTAGTGCGATGGTGCGTATTAATTATTATGGTAGCTTTTATAACGCACAATTTAATGACGTATCTCTCATTGAAAAAGTTAGCCCTCTCATTATTACTGACGTAGAATTTTCCTATGATATTACAGATAATTTAGTTGTTGCTTTAGGTGCTAAAAATGTCTTTGATGCCTATCCGAAAGAATATAGTGAAGGCCGTACCTCTGGATTTTTAGGTGCTATTTATCCTTTAAACTCCCCTGCTAGCTTTAACGGTGGTCATTATTACCTTCGTATGGGGTGGGATTTCTAATTTTTACATACATTTTATTAAATAAACCATTCATTAATTCACCCATTGTGCAGCATTTACTTTCTACTCGAAGGTTTAGAACAACAAACTCTCGACTTCCCATATTTAACTAGACAGCTTCTTTTATGCAACGGCCAAGCATATTGGGTTAGCCCCCAAATCTATAGTTGCCTCCGCTTGTAAATAACTTTGCTCAACCACTAAAGCTTTACATAAACATTAAAAGAGAATTTTTAATGTTTCTTAGGCTATTAAAAATACCTATTTAATACATACAGATAGTTTTAATAACCGCACCAATCCCATAATAAAGTCAGCACTTTGACCTGGTCAACTAAATTCAGACACCCTGGTTAAGTTCGCTAATTTACCTTTTTCAGTTCTCTTTCTTTACACTCAAATTCATTGGGGTTTTGATAACCAAGATATGAGTGCATTCTTTTGCTGTTGTACCACATCGCGATGTAGTTCAGCACATCTTGTTGAGCTGCATAACGTGTTCGATAGTTACGCCAATGCACGCGTTCTTGTTTTAAACTACCAAAGAAGCTCTCTGCTACCGCATTATCCCAGCAGCAACCTTTCTTACTCATACTACCAACAAAGCCATGTAACTTGAGTATTCGTCTATATTGATGACTCGCATATTGAACACCTTGATCTGAATGTACTATCAGTCCAGCCTTTGGTTTTCGTTGCCACATTGCCATGGTGAGAGCATCACAAACAAGTTGAGCTTTCATTCTTGAACCCATGCTCCAACCGACAACTTTACGAGAGTATAGGTCGATTACTATCGCCAAATATAGCCAGCCTTCTGAAGTCCATATGTAGGTAATATCTTGCACCCACGCTTGGTTAGGTTGTTGCACATCAAAGTCTTGCTCAAGTTCGTTCGCGTAAACGGGCTTGTTGTGTTCGCTGTTTGTCGTTGCTTTATATTTTTTCTTGTAACGTACCCAAACGTTTGCTTCTTTCATTAATTGCGCTGTTTTTCTACGGCTAACTGGGAAGCTGAGTGCATTCAACGCTTTCTGAATACGTCTTTCGCCATAAGTATTATCGCTAAATTTTGCAATATCTTTCACCCATTTCAGCATCTCTTGATGGGTTGTATCAATGGGTCTTTGAGCTTTTCTTTTCTGATAACTATAATAATTGTTACTTTTTATACCCAGTACTCGACACATCAGTATCACAGGCCAGATCTTCTTATGTTGGGTAACAAACGAGTATTTTACTTCGTTTCTTTTGCAAAGAAGACCGTCGCTTTTTTTAATATCTCACGCTCCATTTCTAGGCGCTTTACTTGAGCTTTAAGTTTACGGATTTCATCTTGCTCTGGCGTTAGCTTTCCATTTCCTCTAAAAGCATGACCATCATCATTTTCAGCTTCTTTGATCCATCGACCAAGCACTTGGGCACTGACGTCTAAATTTCTAGCGGCTTCTGCTACAGCGTAGTTTTGATCTCTAACGAGTGCAATTGCATCTAGTTTGAATTCTTTTGAATAAGTTTTACGGTTTTTCATTTGTATCTCCAGTTAAGTCTATTATGTCTTAACTGGGGTAGTCGTATCAATTAGACCACGTCACTTTAATTATAAAATAGTAAGACTTTTTTTCAAAATCCACACCTAATTAATCATTAAGCTTGTAATTGTACACATTGATACATATTATAATTCACCAGCAATGTTTACATTAACAGCAATCATTGTTCACAAAATAATTAGCGATAATAGAATTATCAATTTCAACCTCTGGAGCACAATGATGAAAATCCACTTAATAAACCCAAATACAACGGCGAGTATGACTAAGAAAATAGGTGAGGCAGCTGAACAAGTAGCAAGTTCTAGCACTAAGATAGTTGCAACTAATCCAACCAGTGGCCCTGTATCTATTGAAAGTCATTTCGATGAAGCAATCAGTGCTGTTGGTGTACTAGATGAAATACGACGTAATCCAGATGCCGATGCGTATATCGTTGCTTGCTTTGGTGATCCAGGCTTGATGGCTGCCAGAGAACTGACCCAATCCCCTGTTATTGGTATTGCTGAAGCAGCTTTTCATTTGGCAACTCTTATTAGCACCCGTTTCTCAATTGTGACAACCCTAGGTCGTACCGGAATTATTGCTGAGCACCTTCTGCAATCTTATGGCTTCTCTCATCATTGTCGCAAAATTCGTGCTGCAGAAATTCCTGTGCTTGATCTTGAGGATAATAGCGAACTTGCGTTGAATAAAATTGTTGAAGAATGTCTTCTTGCCAAAGCAGAAGATGATATCGGAGCAATTGTACTCGGCTGTGGTGGTATGGCGGATTTAACAGATGAAATCAGTAAAAGAGTGGGACTACCAGTAATCGAAGGCGTAACAGCGGCTGTTAAGCTTGCTGAATCTCTCGTCAGTTTAGGGCTTAAAACCAGTAAGTTTGGAGATCTAGCGTATCCATTACCTAAACATTTCACGGGTACTTACGAATATTTATCAAATAAATAAAAAAACAACAAGAGCTTAAAACTATATAAGCCAAATAAATAAATCGCAGAGATAAGATACAATAACAAATAGAGAGTTTAACTCTCAAGAGGATTTTACAATGCAACAAGAAAAATCAGCATATAACACCGAAGTTATTCCAAAGTCCAAAGCTGCGGGCGAGGAATCACTGGCTCCCCAAACAACGCGAATAATGGGCCGTTTTTCATATCTATTAGCTTGGTTTGGTGGCTGTGTTTCAATCGGAACATTTGCCATGGGATCGAGTCTCGTAGGTACACTTAACTTATTACAAACTACTGTAGCTATCGCTATTGGTTGTTTTATAATAGGTATCGCACTAGCTTTAAATGGTGCTGCTGGCTATAAGTATGGTATTCCATTCATGGTACAAGCGCGAAGTGCATTCGGTTTTACCGGTACTCGATTCCCAGGTCTTGTCCGTGCTGTCCCTGCGATAGTTTGGTATGGATTTCAATCGTGGATTGGTGCAGGTGCATTAAATGCAGTGTCATCCACGTTGTTCGGTTTTGATAACTTAGTCTTCTTTTTCGTCACCTTTCAATTTTTGCAAATCGGTTTATCTATTTTTGGCTTCCAAGGTATTAAATGGTTGGAGAATATCGGTAGTGGTTTCATTCTCGTTTCGCTAGTTTATATGTTTTATAGTGTAATAAATAAGTATGGTAATGAAATCACCACTAACCTAGTGGATGTTGAAGGTACATGGGGCGCACCTTTCTGGGGCGCTACAATGTTATTCCTTGGCATATATAGTACAATGATGTTGAACGTTAGTGATTATTCTCGTGAACTTGAAAAAGGCGCAAAACCTAGTATATTGACAACGATTTATGCCATGTCAATCTTACCTTGTACTTTGTTTATGGGCTTAATTGGCTTAATGGTTTCGGGTGCAACTGGTATTTCGGATCCTATCCAAGTATTCTCAAGCGCAGTTGATAACACTCCTCTACTTGTAACAACGTTATTGTTTATTGCTTTTGCACAAGTAACAACAAACGTTTTGAACAACGTCGTACCACCAACTTATATCCTGATGGATGTATTTAAACTGAAGTTCCGTACTGCCACTATTTTGGTTGGTTTAGCGGCATTTGGTACTTTCCCTTGGGAACTTATCAAAGAAGAATCTTCTGCAGGTTTACAGCTGTTCGTTCAAACCTACTCAGCTTTCCTTGGTCCTCTTTTTGCTGTAATGGTTGTTGATTACTACATTCTACGTAAGCGTACATTAAACCTTGATTTTCTCTATGATGAAAATGGACCTTATAAAGGTGTTAACTGGGCCGCAATTATCGCTTCACTATTCGGCGCAGCTATTGCATTGACCTTCTCATCTGTTTCTTGGTACGCAAGTTTAATTCCTGCTGGATTAAGTTACTACTTACTGATGAACAATTGGTCTGTTTGTGCGCGCTTTAGAAAATAAGCAATATTTGACTATAAAGTACAGGAAAAACGCTAAATAAACTGAAATATTACTAGGTTATTACGCATTAAAATAATTTAATTTCATTTATTAATCGTCCATAATCATATTGAAAATATGAATAAAACATTAGATATGTATAATTATCGGCGAAAACTACAGCGACTGATGATGTTTAACTCAAGGCTGCAATGAGCTTGAGTTAGATATCTTATTTACAACGCCCATTACTGAGCAAGAAACTAGTGATGCAGTTGGGAATGTTTTAAATAATGAATGCCTTCAATGTTGGTGTGTTCATAAGTCATAAAAAGTAAATGTTATTCACAGACAGCTACAACTTAACGCAAACGATATCGCCATTATTCTATTCGGTAATAAGTATACATAATGGAACAGCGCATTTAATGCTTGTTCTACGCTGCGTCTAGCAAAACTAATATCACCTTTCATGATGAGATCATCACTCATACGTTAAAACAACTTGATGCTACTATGGCTTGGGATAAATCGCCTGAAGTCATAGTCAAGTTACACCATTACCCTGTTACAAATTAAGCCAACAGTCGATAACTTACCTGTTTAATAGTCTTCAGTGTCTTTGCAATAATTTTTTGCTATAATTTGGAAAATATTTTGTAGTTGTGATTAGCAGTGATTAAAATGCTAAAGCTAAGTACTGAGAAAAACAGTTCTACAAAATTTCAATTGTATAAACCGTGAATAGCAGAACAACAAAAGATGAACAATAAAACTAATAAAAACAATGAAGAATCAATCTATGACCAGATTTTAGGCGCTATATTTGAGCGTAAACTACTGCCCGGAACTCGATTAAAAGAAGAAGAGCTTTGTGATATTTTTGGTATAAGTCGTGGAAAAATCAGAAAGGTATTGCATCGTCTGGCCCTTGAAAATCTAGTCGAAACAATTCCCAATAGTGGGTCTTTCATTGCAAAACCCAGTATTAAAGAATCTAAAGAAGTATTTCAAGCTCGATTAATAATTGAATCTGAGCTAATCAGAGAATTAGCGCAACAGTTTACGCCAGAAAAACGTGCAGTACTCGAAGAGCACCTTACCCGTGAACAAAGTGCTCATAATGCTGGAAATCATAACCTGCGCATAAGATTATCAGGAGAGTATCATTTGTTAATTGGTAAGCTCTTAGATAAGACTGTATTAACTGAATTATTACGGGGTATTATCTCTCGTACTTCATTAATCATTGCGCTATATGAACGCCAAAAATCGAATAGCGGCCACCTTGCTACAGAACCTTGTCATGATCACCAAGCTTTAATTAATGCTCTTGATGAAGGTGATGCTGATAAAGCTGTAGCCCTTATGAGAACTCACCTTTTAGATATACAAAATATGCTAAACCTTGATCCTCCACCAGAAGAATCTGTAAATATTAAGAATATATTCACCGGCCAGTAACCCGAGAAAAACAAACTAAAAAGTAGGAAAAATTATTTTTTCTCTCAATAATATATCACTGTGATCAATTAAGGGACTCGATTTATTCAAAAGAAGATCAAGCTATACCTTTTGAAAAACCTCAAATTAGCCAGAGGGAAATCGATAGATCTTGAATATCTACATGATGTAAGTCGTGATGCTCGTATACGGATGAAAGTGGTAAAAAAAGCATAAACTGGAAAAGGCCAGCATATGCTTTTTAACACGAGAAAACTCTTGAGGTTTACGCAACAACCGTTAAGTTTCGATTAAAACTTAACGGTTGTTCCTAATTCAAAAACTGTTCCATCAAGAATACCATTAACTAATTCATCACCATCTTGTAGTCTTAAATCCGCTCTAATCTCCCAATTAATATCACCAGATAAAATTTGATAGCGTGGTGTTAATGTCACTTCACTACTGTCTTGTACCATATTACCACTAAGATCATCGTATTCAGTCATTGAATAACGAAGGCCTACCGACCACTTAGGAGATAGAGTGTAGCTGGCAAACAACATTAAGTTATCACCTTTCCAAAGGGTAACGGCTGGATCTGTTGTCACTCTATTCATTTCGTCAAAGACATTGTATTCTACCGCTAATAATAGGTTATCTAGAGTATATTGCCCCCATAAGTTGATCATTGTTCGATCTTGATCTGGCAGTGATGAGTCAGCACTATTATCATACTCTTCATATGCGTAACCTAAGCGCATAACGAAATTTTCAAGGTTTAAACCAAAGTTCAATTCATAACTTGGTGTACTAAAGTCATTGTCTCCTGTCCAGGCACCATCAACCACTGCACCGTATAAACTAAAGATGCCTTTTTGGTATTGCGCGGCAACACCATTTTGCAAATATGAATAAACACCACCAAAAGCAGTTATTCGTGTTTTACGATCCCAAGGTTCAGCTCCTTCGTAACCTGCTGGGGAAATGAAATTACCTATTTTAAAATTTAAATTATCACTTGTCCTATAGCCAATAAAAGCGCCTTCAGTTCTTACTGTGCCACCGTACTGACCTCTTGCTCCCTCAATTTCAAGATGAGCTGAGAAGCCTGAATCTGCATGATTATAGTCAAAATCAAGTTGAAACTCTGTTGTTTTTAATTGTTGTTCTATTACTGCATTGCTATCTGATCTGTAAAAAGCATCAAACTGGCCAATTACAGATAACTCATCAGTAAGATCAGTTTTCGCATGGGAGAATCCTGCTGTTAATAATGCAATGGAAACTGAGGTTATTCTTAATAAACTTTTATTCGACTTTTTCATATATATCCCTTGGTAGCATTTTATTTTATTTAAATATGTTTGAATTTTTTTATCTTTAAATACATGGACACTTTTGACCGAAGGCTAATCGCTTTGGTTTTTTATATTTTTATGCCTTCGGTTTGGTTTCAGACTCAGATAATTATAGGGGTGAGTTTACGACAGCGTGGTTGGATGGAAGATGGTTATCCCACCAGTGTTGAGCAATGTCTTCCCTTCTACATACCCAAATATCATTATAGTTTTCAATGTAGTTTAAAAATTTAACAAGACTTGCAAATCTTCCAGGACGACCAATAATTCGACAATGCAGACCAATTGACATCATTTTAGGAGTATCAGATCCTTCTGCATAAAGAGTATCAAAAGTATCTTTCAAGTAGTTGAAAAATTGATCTCCTGAGTTGAATCCTTGTGGACTGGCGAAGCGCATATCATTTACATCCAATGTATAGGGAACTATTAGATGTGGCTTAGATTTACCCTGAATCCAAGAAGGAAGATCGTCTGCATAGCTATCAGAATCATATAAAAATGAGCCTTCTTCTAAAATTAAATCTCGTGTATTAGGACTCGACCGTCCTAAGTACCAACCTTTTGGCTTTTCACCTGTCATTGAGTGGTGAATCGAAATTGCTTGTTGTAGATGCTCTCGTTCAATATCTATTGGCACATGTTGATAGTCAATCCAGCGGTACCCATGACTTGCTATCTCCCAATCTGCTTTAAGCATAGCTTCAATTACATCAGGATTTCGTTGCATGGCCATAGCTACGCCAAATACAGTAACCGGTAGATTTCTCTGGGTAAATAAACGATGCAGTCGCCAAAATCCGGCTCGACTGCCAAACTCGTAAAATGACTCCATATTCATATGCCGTGCGTCTTGAATTGGTGCGGCTCCAATAATTTCAGACAAAAATGTCTCTGAAGCTTTATCGCCATGCAAAACACAATTTTCAGCACCTTCCTCATAATTAATGACGAATTGGACGGCTATTTTTGATTTATTTGGCCAATTCGCTTGAGGCGGTTTAGCACCGTACCCAATCATATCCCTTGGGTAGTTATTTAAATTATTGTCCATCATTGTAATTTCACCTTTATTTCTTCATTTATAAATGTAAATTCATCACAGTTACTACCATGCCCAGATCGATCAATAACAACAAACATGTGTTCACTCTGAACAGACATTATCGGCATATGCCAAATGCCTGAGTGGTAGTTAAAGCCTTGCTCGCCATTAGTAATAAAGGCTTTAAAATCTTTTGCGCTAACTGATTCACCTCGTGATGCAACGACCACAAGGACAGGTGTATCAAACATGGGTATAAAGGCTTGGCTACCTTTAAGATGGCGCTCAACAAGATTAAAAGTCATTGGAAAAGAGCTTGCTGTTTTAACTTTTGCAAGACTGACAACAGGGCGTCCACCTTCTGAATAATCTATCTCTATTTTGGCAAGATCATGATAACGCTCGACTGTATCAACGTTTATACCAAAGTGATCAGCCCCATCTATTTCAATAACATCACCATAAGGTGCAAATGCTTTTTTGGTCAGTGGTTCTACATTCAAAACAACAGTATTCATGGAGATTTCTCTTTAGTCATTATGTAATGTGTTTAAGTAAATCGAAAATGTACTTGCTACCCTCTCATCTTCGCCGTTTCACTATTTCTACTGTAAATCAGGGTTATATTAAAAATTCTTATTATGAAAAGTGGCCAAAATTCTTAGTAAAAATAAGCTAGGTTTATAAGAATAATGTGGAAATAAAATTGAATTTTTTTGTAAGTATGAGTTGAGCATATGTAACAAAAACATCAATGTCAACAATCTATAGTTAAATTGTTTACCTTTATGGTGTCATACATATAAATTAAATTCTAAAACCTTTAGCCTTAAAATCAGATAAGAACCTAGAACTGCATGTGAATAAAGAATTAAAACCATTTGTTCAATGAATGAACTCACAGTTTTTTCATGGTTAATTTAAGTATATACAACTCTCTTCTTGAGCCATCATTCAACCATGGCGGATAAAATGACAAGCATAAGGGGTTAATTTTACTCACTTAAAAATTTGATAAAACCTTATAGAGCAGCCATAAACACATAATTTAAATAACAATTAATTTGTTTTTAAATTATGGATTAATAAAGGCGCTGAAAGAAGGTTCGTAGTTGTCAGCAATAACATAAAAAGTAAATCTTACGATGGATAAAACATTACGATAATTAAACTGGCCATTCAGTTTTGGTATTATAAATTTAAATAAAAACTCACAAATAGTTGACAATAACATCAATTATTGAACACAATGAATAAAGTGCAATGCTATCTTCGAACCTACAAATTAAGAGTCCTGCAAAATGAGTGATTACAAAAATTCAAATTATTTATACATTCCGTATTCAGGTCCTTCTTTGCTTGAGGCTCCATTATTAAATAAAGGTAGTGCATTTACCGAAAGAGAACGAAACAGTTTCAACTTACTTGGATTATTACCACCTCGCTACGAAACAATAGATGAACAAGTCGAACGGGCTTATATGCAATACAAGAGCTTTGATGAGCCGATAAATAAGCATATCTATTTACGCGCTATTCAAGACAATAATGAAACATTGTTCTTCCATTTATTACAGTCCCATATTGAAGAAATGCTACCTATCATTTACACACCTACCGTTGGTGATGCCTGTGAAAAATTTTCGGATATTTATCGTTCATCAAGAGGTCTCTTCATTAGCTATGAAGATCGCCATATGATTGATGATATTTTGCGTAACTCAACAAAACAAAATGTAAAAGTTATCGTGGTTACAGATGGTGAGAGAATTTTAGGCTTAGGTGACCAAGGCATAGGAGGTATGGGTATTCCTATAGGTAAACTTTCATTATATACCGCCTGCGGTGGTATTAGCCCTGCATACACATTACCAGTAATGTTGGATGTTGGTACTAATAACAAAAAATTACTGAATGATCCTATGTATATGGGGGCTAAACATGAACGTATCGGACAGCAGGAGTATGATGAATTTTTAGATTTATTTATTCAAGCCACACAGCGCCGCTGGCCTAAAGTTATGATTCAATTTGAAGACTTTGCACAGCCTAATGCAATGCCTTTGCTTAATAGGTACAGAGATCAGATATGTTGTTTTAATGATGATATTCAAGGGACAGCCTCTGTTACATTAGGCACCATATTGGCCGCTTGTCGAACTCGTGGTAGTAAGCTTTCTGATATGAAGGTTGTTTTTGTCGGTGGAGGTTCAGCAGGGTGTGGTATTGCTGAAATGCTAATCAAGCAAATGCGTATTGAAGGTCTTAGTGATACTAATGCACGTAAGCAAGTCTTTATGGTGGACAGAGATGGATTACTTACGCAAGGCATGAACGATTTACGTGATTTCCAAAGTGCACTAAAACAACCGCTATCTGCAATAGTTGATTGGCAATATAGCCGAGAATATGCATCGTTAATTGATGTGATTAATTGCGCTAAGCCTGATATTTTAGTTGGCGTATCTGGTCAGGCAGGCTTATTCACTGAACAAGTTGTGCGTAACATGAAGCAACACTGTGATTTACCCATCATATTTCCATTAAGTAATCCATCAAAGCAAGTTGAGGCGACACCTGAGGATATTATTAAATGGACAAATGGTGAGGTTGTTATCGCGACTGGAAGTCCATTCGAACCAGTAGAGTATAATGGTAAAAAAATTCATATTGCTCAATGTAATAATAGCTATATCTTTCCAGGAATAGGATTAGGTGTGCTGTCATGTAATGCACGTAGAATTAGTGATGAAATGCTTATGGCAGCGAGTAATGCATTGGCAGATTCTTCCCCGCAAGCTAGGGATGTTAATGCTGAATTATTACCCCCTATGACCGAAATAAGCGAACTGAGTCGTAATATCGCCTTAGAGGTCTCTAAAGTTGCTATGAATCAAGGGCTTGCATTGCAACTTTCTGAGGAAGTGTTGATGGCTAAGATAAACGATAACTTCTGGGAAGCTGAATATAGACCATACAAACGTGTCTCTGTATAATTGCAGATAACTTTAGTATATTTTAGTCAGTTACTAAAATAGGTAGTAACTGTAATGAATTATAATAAATATATAAGCATAAAATTTGTGACGTTAGCTGCTAAAAAGATAAAAACTCAAAAAATGGTAATGGTAATGTTATTATTTTTGATGCGGCGCCCATCTTTCATAAGTGCGACAGCTTTACTTTAAGCGCACTTGTTCAATTGCTTTGGCATGGCTAGAATAAATTTCAACTTTTCTCTGCCCTCATCCCCCATGCGATGCAGGTTATTGCCAGAACAAGCACAGCTTTTGTCTTCAATATCGTCAATGATGATTTTAGGCGCTAAATCGATAGGTAATTTCTGCCGAACGGTTTTGTTCTTTGCATGATAACGACTGGTTCATTATCTTCTTTAACAATATAAAGCTTAGCTTTAGCTTCATACTGATCCAAGATATTGCGCGCCAATGATAATTCCCCCCGAGTGGGTAACGCGCTTTATATTATTCACTGATGTGGTTGCCAAAAATGATGTTTATTCGGTAATTATTTGTGCTTGAATAAAGCCAAAATTAATATTTGCGCTAACAACTTTTGAATGAGTTGATAAAAGTACTAAGGCTTTAGAATATGTCGTTTACAAAACGGCGGTACAGATAAGCGGCTGGATACTTACTTTTCAACAAAATCCTTACAGTAATCAAAGGATTTTCGAGGTCATAAATTGCTCTTATCAAATAAATTGAAGCAACTGTTGAGTGAAAAATTGGTTAATTGAATTTGCTATTGTCCAGGCGTACACAATTATTAGGTATGTAGGTATAGAAAAATGAGAGGTAAAGTTTTGCTTAAATATACTTTCTGATCTTCAAAACTGTGGAGTAATGACATATTCATGGTCAGTAGAGATGTCTTTAAAGACTTTGCCTGAAGTACTAACAAATCCCTGAAAAATCTATTCAGCCCTGTATTATCCATAGGAATTGTAATTCTAAAAGCGATTAAAAAACGTAAACGACTCCCGTAATATTATTCAAAAAATGTTGTGTATATTGCAATAAAGGCAGCACCCAAAAAATGGATGACGCCAATATAAAACTAAACACAACTTTGAATCAATTGAGAATTTAATTCAGAAACCGTTTAATAGGCTTTTTTAAAACGAATAGTTACACTAATTCTATTACAGGCTCACTTTTTTTTAGTGATAATACCTTGTAAATAATTGCACCGAGTATTGCGCCAATTACCCAAGCATAACCTGATAAAAAGCTCAGTGAATCAAGCCATACAGTGGCTATTGAGAATAAAGCAGCTAAAGCAAACGCTATAACACCTTTATCATTCCAGCCATTTTTATAGGCATAAGCGCCGTTACTATCATCGCTGTATAAATCATCGATATTAAGTTTCTGACGTTTTATCAAATAGTAATCTGTGATTATAATGCCATACAGCGGAGCAAGTGTTGCACCCAGTGTATTTACAAAACCGCTAATGCCTATTTCACTGATAAGATTGACCCATAATCCACCGATGACTAGAGCAAACATAGAGGTGATCATGCCCGCTTTACAAAACGATATTTTTTGTGGTGCTAAGTTGGCAATACCGTTAACCGCAGGAATAAAGTTGGCAACCAAGTTAATTCCTACCGTGGCAGCAAAGAACGTGATAGCAGCAATGATACTTAAAATTGCGCTGTCAGTCTGTGCAACAATATCGGTCGGATTAGTGAGATTCTCACCATATACCACAGCACCGCCAGCAGTAATTAATAGTGCCAAGGCTGAGAAAAGAATCATATTAGCTGGTAGGCCAACTAAGTTTCCTTTGAGCATGGCTGATTCGCTTTTTGCATAGCGAGAGAAATCACTGAAATTAATCATAACGGCAGAAAAATACGCAATCATAGTACCTACAATAGCAATGAAACCATTAAATTCAGAGCTTAGAGTGGCGTCTTTTTGAGCGAAAAGTGTACCTGCTGCATGTAATAGTTGCCCTTCTGACTTCTGCCATAAAATAATTAACAATCCAATCATAACAATATAAACAAATGGACCTGCAATATTAAGGAACTTGCTAACCCAATTCATACCGCGATTGAAAATATAAATTTGAAATGCCCAAACTAGCAAAAAGGAAATCCAACCAACTGGCGTTAACCCAAGAATTTCAGTAGTAGAACTGCCACCTATGATTGTATTAATCAATAAAGTTAATGCAGTAGATGCGAAGTAGGTTTGTACCCCATACCAAAAAACAGCGACTACAGCACGTAAAATTGCCGGTAATTTTGCACCATGAACACCCATACTTGCACGAGCGAATACAGGAAAAGGAATACCATGTTCTACCCCTGGTTTACCGGATATGTTTACTAGATACATAACAAACATTCCAGAGACCAACAATGCAGAAAATGCGGTCCAACCACTAACACCATAAGTAATAAATAAAGAGGCTACTAGCGTGTAGCCAAACAAGCTTTGAATATCGTTAGCCCAAATATTAGAAACTTCAAACCATCCCCATGTTCGCTTATTTAATGGTACTGGAGCTAAAGCTTCATTGCATAGGTTGTTATCATTAGAGATATAATGTTCAGGTTTTGACATAAGCACCTCGATTATCAAGAAGTGATATTGATAATATGTGTTTCCATCTATTTTTTGAATTTTTTGAATTTTTTGAATTTTTTGAATTTTTTGAATTATCAAACATGATAGATTCCCGATGAATATAGGAAAAAAATATCCTTGAACACAGGCTAAAGCATTTTCCCCTTAAGCAATGTTGCATAATGTGACCTCTTATAATTATATTATTAATACTTTTTATTAGTGCTTATGTCGCCTATCCAAAAGGATATAAAAAAACAACTAAAACACCTATCGATGACCATTAACAACAACAAGGAAAACATTCCTACAGTATATTGTTGACAATTCAACATACCAAAATGAATAGTCATTGTCCACAACCATTTAATTAAAAACTAATAAAAGAATAGTATGAATATATTAGAAAACAACAGAGGTTAATTAACGTTTTTCATTAGGAAAATATAAATGAAAAATAATTATAAAACAGCAGCTTACAAAGAAAGAAGACTAAGGTGAGATAAATATTACGGCCATAACGACCGAGTTTGAAGATAGTAAAAAGCTTTATCACAAACGATAAAGCAAACAAAGTTCCCCTTAGAGAAACACTGATGTTAAGAAATCTAACGGTTGACAGAGAAATTATTCATATGACAATAGCTCTCTTTTGATGGAGCTATTTTTTAAGTTATCTATGTGGTTAGATGATATCCAATCTTTTGATGAATAAGAAAGCGTAAACGTTTTTTCAAAACAGCTCACTGCTTACAGAAATTAAAACCGCAATAAAACAATGAATAAAGCGCGTGTCAGGCACAGGAGTTTCCCGCACAGCTTGTTGTTTGGTTAATTTTTGGTTTGGTCTTGTATCGGGATCGTTCGATTAATGTTGTTGTTAGTAAATTAGACTTATCAGTAACAGATGAGTTAGATGAATAAGTTGCACCAAGTATCTTTCACTAGCGCGCTTAAGGATTGGAAAGAGCCATTAAGTGCCTAGATTAACTTAACGATAGTCCATTGGACAAAGCAAGAAGATAGCGAAAGTGCTGCATTGCGCTATATCCAATATGAAAGATTCTGGTGCGTGATTTCGACACAGAAAATAGCTGTATTCTCTGAAAAAAAATCGGCCCAAACCAAGGACCGCTATGATTTCTAAAAACAGTTATACCATTCAGAAAAATACCCTTAACTGAATGGTTTATCCCCTAAAGAAACTTTTAATGGTACAAAGTAATAACTAGTTTTTAGGGCGTATAAATGGCATATGTCTATTTACGTCTTTGTAAAGTAAGTATCTAAACGGACCTGGTCCGCCGGCATAACAAGATTGTGGGCAAAAAGCGCGTAACCACATAAAATCACCTGCCTCTACTTCAACCCACTCTCCGTTCAAGTGATATACCGCTTTCCCTTCTAGCACATAGAGACCATGTTCCATTACATGCGTTTCATCAAATGGAATAACACCACCGGGTTCAAAGGTTACAATATTAACGTGCATGTCATGGCGCATATCTGATTGCTCAGTAAAGCGGGTAGTTTTCCACACGCCACCAGTATTTGGCATTTCAATGCCTTCAACGTCATTATCACTTGTAACAAAAGCTTCAGGAGCATCAATGCCATCAACAAACTGATAAGCTTTACGGATCCAATGAAACTTTACGTTGGCATTGCTATTATTTTTCAGTGTCCACTTACAACCAGGTGGTAAATAGGCGTAACCACCCGTTTCCAAATGATGATGAGTCCCTTCAATGTTGACATCCATCTCACCTTCAACAACGAAAAGAACAGCTTCAGCCGCTTCGTCTAGTTCAGGGGTTTCAGAACCACCACCAGCACCGACTTCTACAATATATTGAGAAAATGTTTCTGAAAATCCACTTAATGGTCGAGCGATAACCCACATGCGCATTTTTTCCCAAAAAGGTAAATAACTGATAACAATATCAGTTAAAACACGTTTAGGAATAATGGCATAAGATTCGGTGAAAATTGCTCTATCCGAAATCAATTGAGTTTGTGGTGGCAAACCACCTGTTGGTGCATAATATGTATGTTTATCTGACATGGTCATTATTTCCTTGGTGTCTGGGCTGCAATGAATTTTTTTCTGTATTCATGAAGCAAAGGTTCGGTATACCCATTGGGTTGAGTTTTACCTTTAAAAATTAAATCTAATGCTGCTTGAAAAGATAAGCTCTTTTCAAAGTTTGTTGACATAGCTTGATAAGCTGGATCATGAGCGTTTTGATGATCAACAACTTTCGCCATTTTTTCTAACGCTGTTATGACTTGTGTTTCAGTTAAGATGCCATGTTCAAGCCAATTACAAATATGCTGACTTGAGATTCGTAAAGTTGCTCTATCTTCCATTAATCCGATGTTATTTATATCAGGTACTTTCGAAGCCCCCATGCCTAAATCAATCCAGCGCACCACGTAGCCTAAAAGGCCTTGTGCGTTATTGTTTAGCTCTTTATCAATGGCTTCTTTATTGAGGTCTTTAACATTAGCGAGTAAAGGAACCGTTAATAAATCGTCGATACTTACACGTGCCCTTTTAGCTAACGTTTTTTGAATATCAAATACCTTAACTTGATGATAATGCATCGCATGCAGTGTGGCTCCCGTTGGCGATGGTACCCAAGCTGTATTAGCGCCCGCCAATGGGTGAGAAATTTTTGCTTTCATCATCTCGGCCATCTCGTCTGGAATAGCCCACATGCCCTTACCTATTTGTGCTTTTCCTGCAAAGCCGCAAGCTAGACCGATATCAACATTCCAGTCTTCGTAAGCTTTGATCCAAGGCTGGGCTTTCATATTACCTTTTGGCACCATAGGGCCAAGTAACATACTGGTGTGTATTTCGTCGCCAGTTCTATCCAAAAATCCGGTATTAATAAAAACAACGCGACTTTTAACGGCGCGAATACACTCTTTTAAATTCACCGTTGTTCGGCGTTCTTCATCCATTACACCAATTTTAATCGTGTCTCGGGCAAGGTCTAATGCATCTTCAACCGCGTTGAATAATTTATTGGCAAATACCACTTCTTCAGGGCCATGCATTTTCGGCTTAACAATATAAACATTACCATTTCTAGAGTTACGATGAAGGTTAGTTTTTTGTAAATCATGCAAGGCAATTAAAGTACTTATCATGGCGTCCATGATGCCTTCTTGAATTTCAAAACCGTCTTTGTCTACTATGGCTGGGTTTGTCATTAAGTGCCCAACATTACGACAAAATAATAAACTACGACCATGGACATTAAAGTGATTACCCGAGAGATCTAGATATTCTTTATCTGCCTGAAGCACGCGTTTAGTTACCTTGCCAGATTTTTCAATGGTCTCACTTAAATCACCCTTCATTAAGCCAAGCCAGTTGCGATATACGTGGATTTTCTCGTCGGCGTTAACGGCAACAACCGAATCTTCAAAATCTTGTATGGTAGTAAGTGCAGACTCGAGCGTAATATCTTTTATGCCTGCCGCATCAGTTTTCCCGATCACCGACATCGCGTCTACTTCAATGGCCACCCGTAAGTCGTTATGTGTTAATAATATTGAACTTGGGTTGTTTTTTTTCCCTTGATAACCGTTCAGTTGTTGAGCGTTTTGTAATTGGGTAGTTGTTCCGTCAGCTAATGTTATTTGTAACTGGCTTTCGTCAATATAATAACAACATGAATCTGCATGCGAGCCGGATATTAACGGAAAATGGGAGTCTAAAAATTCACGGCCATAGGTAATAACTTTATTAGCGCGAATAGCGTTGTGTGTAGGGCCTTTTTCGGCGCCACCTTCGTTGCTAATCACATCAGTTCCATAAAGTGCATCGTACAAACTGCCCCAGCGGGCGTTCGCTGCATTTAAAGCGAAACGCGCGTTGGCCGTTGGCACCACCAACTGTGGTCCTGCTTGCAAACTTATTTCTGTATCTACATTACTTGTGCTGATTGTAAAGTCTTCACCTTCAGGCACCAAATAACCAATTTCAGAGAGAAATTCTTTATGGGCGACAACATCAAAACGTCCTTGATGCTTAGTGTTCCATTGGTCTATTTGTTCCTGTAAATGAATGCGCTTAGCTAGTAATGCTCTATTTTCTGGCCCTAATTCGTGGGTGATTTTTGATAACATTGTCCAGAAATGTTGCTCGGTAATGTCCAAGCCTGGTAAGACTTCTTCTTTTATAAAGTTTACTAAATCGGTATTTACGTTTAGTGCGTCTTTTTGATGATAGTTTGTCATATTTTTATTTACTCTTTGCTCTTAGACATTTAAAGCTACAATGCCCACAAATGTAAACAAAAATAATGATATTGTCAACCATGCACCGGCGCACTGATTGACAATGCCAATTGATATTGTCAACAATTACACAGGCCCTAGCTCATCAAACATCTGTACAGCAGTTTTAGCTTGATTATCAAGACCTGAATTGGTCATTTAGATCCTTTGTTTGTTGGTATGATGGAGGAATTAAAAGCCTTGCTACATTATGCTTCGAAACAAAAAATGAGTTCATTATTGCCCTGTCATCGCCCGGGTCTACTGGTATGGAAGCTTGTTTAGATAACTTAGTATACAAGCGACAAGATTATCGTTTGTCGAAATGGCGTAATAGAGGATCTGATGATTCAAAACGTTAACCGTATTGGCGCAGTGGCTATTATAGTTGACTCTCTTTGGGGTGAGTAATCGTAGTTGACAAAGTAAAAGACGCTTTAAAAGCAAATCCAGATGCGAAATTTTTAGTTTTTGTTCACGCTGAAACCTCTACAGGTGACTTAATAGATGTAAAACCCGATGCTCTAGCGCACCAACATCACTGTTTAGCTATTGTTGACGCTGTTATTTCACCAGAGAGTGTTGAGCTTAAAGTTGATAACTGGGCATAGATGTTATTTATGCTGGTTCACAAAAATGTTTATCATGTGTATCGAGCTTATCACCTATTTTGTTCAGTGAAAAATAGGTAAATGTTAAAAAAAGTGGCACAAAGATCAAGTCGTCAGAATACTTCGTTACTGAACTATTTTTTCGAGAGATATTTTTGTGAAAAGTTGACAGATACAGCCCCTTGAATACATCTTAAACATGTTAAAGCATTCTGTTAGAATAGTCGGCTATTGATTAAAGATTACCGAGACAGCATGTCAGAATTTAAAGAATTTTCACTTTTAGCGTCAATTATTGACCGTGTTAGTCTTAAAGGCTATAAACAACCCACACCGATCCAAAAAGCATGTATTCCAGCTCTTATTAATGGTAGTGACTTTCTGGGTATAGCCCAAACGGGAACAGGAAAAACCGCCGCCTTTTCATTGCCTATTATCAATAATTTTGGGCGAAACAAAATAGATATCAAAGCTAAGAGCACGCGTTCACTCATACTAACGCCTACAAGAGAGCTTGCCTCGCAAATAATGCAAAACATTGATGACTACTCTGAGGGTTTAGGGCTTAAAACAAAGGTTGTTTATGGTGGCGTAGGAAGACAAGCGCAAGTTGACGCTATCGCGCTTGGACTTGATATTTTAGTGGCCACCCCTGGTAGATTATTGGATTTAATTGAAACGGGCGATATAGATTTTAAGGCGTTAGAAGTATTTGTATTAGATGAAGCAGACACAATGCTTGATATGGGGTTCTTTAACGATGTTCAAAGCATCATATCTAAACTACCAAAGAAGCGACAAACACTATTATTTTCAGCCACTATGCCAGCTGAAATAGAGCTACTTGCAGAAGCGATATTAACCGAACCAACCAAAGTTCAAATTACTGCACAAACAGTTACCATCGACTTGGTTAATCAAAGTGTATACCACCTTGAAAAATCCAATAAACTACCTTTGCTATTTAATATCCTGACAAAAGCTGACTATGAAAAAGTGCTCATCTTTTGTAAAACAAAGTATGGCGCTGACATCATTGTTAAAGAACTAGAAAGAGCATCAATAACTGCCGCTAGCCTTCACAGTGGAAAAACACAAGCAGTTAGGGAAGAAGCCTTACAAAACTTTAAAGATTCTAATTTAAGAGTATTAGTTGCAACTGATGTTGCTGCTCGTGGCATTGATGTTGATAATATTACTTTAGTTATTAACTATAACCTTCCTGAAGATCCAAGAAACTACATACACCGTATAGGGCGAACTGCTCGTGCCGGGAAAAGTGGCATGGCGATTTCATTTACTGTAGAAAATGATATAAGGCAATTAACTAATATTGAAAATAGCATAGGGCAAGTAATTCCTGTTGTTACAGATCAGCCCTTCCATAAAGAGTTTTCAAAAGCGCCTATACAAAACAAGAAAAAGAAACCGGTGAAAAAAACTAATAGACCTAGAACAAAGAGAAAATAAGGATTGTTATAGATTGTCATTTAAAACTTAAAATATAGCCATAACACCCTTATCAAAGCCTGTATATACTTAAAAATGTAAACTACACAGGCTTACTTTAAACCCTGAATATTCTTAGCAGACAAATTAATAATGAGTGCATTTGTTGAGTTTTATCCTACTGGATTAATTTCAAAATGCACTGCCCCCCAGAAAGAGAACAAACAAAGATAGAATGTTAGTAATTAACAAAACTCAATCATTGATGTTAAAACCTATTAAGCTGAATTGAACATTCTTTGTAAGCCATGATCATTAGTATTTTTCAGAGAGATTATTGGCTTCGGTCAACTCCCTACATCACAATGATATAATTAGCCCACAGATATTCTCTTATTACATATGGCATAGATGAGTTAGGCCTATATTAATTTGATTAATTAAGCGTTCTACTTTTTCATGAGGAAAAATGGATAATTACAAGACATAAAATTTAGTAGTAGTTATTCTACTTATAAATTTTATAACGCCGTAGTTATTCATTTTAACCATTAAAAATGAGCAAATAATTAATCAACTTGGTATTATTACTGAAAGCCGTCTTTTCATAATTGTGAGTTTGGTGGCGGTATTATACAGCAAACTTAAAAACATAAATTCCAGAAAGCAAAAAACCATTAACCTGTCGACTAACAGCTTTTTTTAATGTGGCGGAGAGAGATTTGAACTCTAGAATGAATAATAAAAAATATGAGCTTTCTTCTTTATTAACCTCTTGAGCTTTTAATTTTCTGGCTCTGCTTTTGGTTTAGGTGGGAAGTCCAAAGATGATATGTTAGCCGTACGCGATTCAATTTTTAAATGATATAATTAAAAGAAAAAGATGAATAAATGCTAAAGATATCACATGAAATGAACGGTAAAAAGGCCAGATTATAGACTGACCTGGTTTCGCTAATTACAAGTTTATAATCGCTTTATCCAAACCTTGCTTCGATAATTTAACCGCTTGTAGTGGTGTTAAACCGTCTGGATATTCTTCTTGCTCTATAACAAACCATTTTGTGCCACCAACCATTATATCTGCCTTTATAACGGCATCCCAATTTGTTACATCATCTCCAACGATCTGACGTTTACCATTAGTGGCCATTTTAGCTGCTACGTCTCTTGGAAGTTTGGCTTTGATATGCGTGGTTAATGTACGGTTTGGATAACGATTGATATATTCTACAGGGTCTTTTTCCGCAAGTGTCACCCAACCAACATCCATTTGTAAAACAAAGTCTTTAGGTGTTGATTTAGCAATATGATCCCAAAAAGTAGCATCTTTATGATCATCGAATTCTTGCTCATGATTATGGTAACCAAAGTGAAAGCCTTCAGCTTTAAGCTTAGTGAATAACACATTTAAATCAGTAATTAAACTATCTACTTTTGCACTATCCCAACCTCTGTCATCCCAAGGGATAATTAATGTTTCAGTTTTTAAGGTTTTATAAAAAGCAACGGACTTGTCAAAATGTTCGTCATCAAAAGCTGCAAAAGGAGCATGAGCAGAACTTGCTTCTAACCCTAAGCTATCTAAAAAAGCTTTAAGCCCTTTAGCATCGTCTTTATATGGACCAAATTCACCTGCTAATTCAACGCCTTCAAATCCCATATCAGCTAATTGAGTTAACGTACCCTTAAAATCTGCTTTAAGCTCTTCTTTTACAGACCATAATTGCACACCAACTTTAGGAATTGGTTTATTTTTATATTGCTGTGTGCTTTTATCTTGGTGCAATGGGGATGTGCAAGATATACAAGCGATACACACCACAATTACTATTGTTATTAGTTTTAATAGTTTCATTCTTATTCCTATTTGGTTGAATTTCTCTAATTCGTTGATAAGTACTATATTCGTTTAGCTGCTATTTCTTTAACAGCATAGTCAACAGCTCTGGCAGTTAATGCCATAAAGGTTAAACTAGGATTTTGTACCGCAGATGAACAAAAACTCGCACCATCAGTTACAAATAAATTAGGGATGTCATGGCTTTGATTGAAACCATTTAAGATGGAAGTTTTAGCATCACGTCCCATTCTGGCTGTGCCTAATTCATGAATAGCTAAGCCTGGAGGACCATGCATAGTATTGCCTGAAACATTTTTTAATCCAGCAGCCTTTAACATTTTTATTGACTGTTCAACGGCATCTTCCATCATCATTTTTTCATTGTCAGAAAAACGTACATCAAATTCTATTTGTGGGATTCCCCATTTGTCTTTTAGAGAGGGGTGTAAGCGCATTTGATTTTCAAATCTAGGTAACATTTCACCTTGTGCAGCTAATTGAAAGTGCCATTTACCTGCTTGTTTTAATTTGTTTTTATATTCAACACCTAAACCATCTTGTGCTTGTTGTGCTTCCCACCCTTCTCGATAAGCTGAAGCATGTAAAGCATAACCTCTTAAAAAGTCTCTTTGACGATCAGGTTTATAAAAGAAATTTGGGATCATAAGGCCAGTAGGTCTTCGGCCTTTATAATATTCATTCTCATAACCTTCTACCTCTCCAGAAGCAACGCCATTAAAGTTATGGTCCATCAAATAATGACCTAATACACCCGAACTATTAGCAATACCATTAGGGAATTTTTTAGAAATAGAGTTCATTAATATTTGTGTTGAGCCGATCGTTGATGCGCAAACAAAAATAACATTGGCAAAATATTCTCGTTCACTTAAGTCATCATTATCAATAACTCTTACACCTTTAACACGGTTAGTTTTTTCATCATAAATAAGACTATGTACAACGCTATTAGGTGCAATATGCAAATTACCTGTTTTAGCTGCAGCAGGTAAAGTCGAACTTTGAGTACTAAAGTAAGCCCCGTATGAGCAACCTGCATGACATTCATTCCTTGCCTGACACTGTATTCGCCCTTGTGAAATATGTAGATCAGTAGGTTGAGTTAAATGAGCAGTTCGCCCCATAATCATAGGGCGCTCAGGATATAACTTAGAAAACTTCTCTTGCATATCCTTTTCAATGGTCATCATTTCAAATGGAGGTAAGAACTCACTGTCAGGTAAATTAGGTAAATTTTCTTTTGAGCCACTTATACCGGCATGAATTTCAACATGTGAATACCACTTTTCGATGTCCTTTGAGCGAATTGGCCAGTCTGTTCCATAACCATCAACTTTATTGGCATTAAAATCATATTCACCTAAACGGTAACACTGACGATGCCAAGTCAATGATTTACCGCCTAATTGATTGCCTCTAATCCAAGAAAAGGTAGTACCTTCTTTAGTTTGGTATGGTAAGTCACGATCGTTACCAAAAAACTGTTTCGTAGTATTGCCAAAGGCATAACATTGCTTTTGAACTGAGTGTTGCTGATCAGTCAATAAGTTTTCTACACGTCCTCTGTGCTCTTGACGCCACATAGGAGTATTCTCACCGGTATAATCTTTGCGATGTTCAACAACACGACCGCGTTCAATCATTAATGTTTTTAGGCCACGTTCACAAAGCTCTTTCGCCGCCCAACCACCTGAAATACCAGAGCCAATAACAATGGCGTCATATACTTCACTGGTTTTATTTATATAAACTTGTTCTTTCATAATTATTATCTCATATCAAATAGACTCACCAAGGTGTTAGCTCTTTTGGGGGTAGCACCTAAATACTGCGCTGAAGCTTATTAGTTAAATAAACCTTTAGTAGCCCATGAAGGATCTGAGTTCTTATAAGGAATTGACCCCTTAAAGCCACCCGGAACTGGGTCATAACGTAATTCTTGAGTGCCGCCTACTTCAGATGTGTAATAACCAAAACAAATATATTGTTTTAATATTTTAAAATCTGCACGCTGTGCTTGATTGAAATTTTGTTCACCGAGATCAAGATTCGTTAATAAATAAAATTGTTGCTCTGATGTTAGCTCTAGAAATGGCTTAGATAGATGTTGTTGAGCACTCGCATCGACTAACTTTAGTATATCTAATACAACATTTTGTTCCGCTTTAGTGTGACAACTAAAAAGTTGGTTATCAAGAAAGCCATGAGTATCAACTTCTGCTGCGCCTAAGGTTTCTGTTTTAGGAATAACTATTGAACATATTTGTTTGAGTAGTTTTAATTGATGCTTATTAAATACTTTACCGTCAGTTAATGAGCTATCTTTTCTTGGCACATAAGCCATAGCTACAGAAATAGCATTACCTGTTAACATTGAACCAACAACAACACCACCAACCATAGTTGTGAAGCCTTTTAGAAAACTTCGTCTTGAGTTTTCATTTGTTAATGTTGTTGATTTCTTATCATCATTCATAGTAAATCCCCCCTTTAACTCTTTTGTTTTATTTATTTTTATTTATTAAATTTAATTGTTATTTCAGATGAGTATTTTTTCTCTTCATATAGAAATATAAAAAGCTGAATGCAACAATCAGTATTGCAGGAAAAAACGTAAGATTAGCTAATACGCTTTGACCTGCTAAAAGTTCTGGTTCAACACCGGTAGCGATTGAAGCATTGGCCTTTTCACGAGCACTGTCGATCCAACTTCCGATAACAGGATTCCATAAACTTAAAGCAAACATGCCCGCACCACCAATCATCGACATACCTAAAGCTCCGCTTTCTGGAATATTTTCTGCAACAAATCCCACCATGGTTGGCCAAAAATACATTACGCCAACCGCAAATAATATGGCTGCAATATAAACCATAGGGCCTGTAGCAATACTCATTGAGTATATACCTGCTGTAGAGACAATCGCAGAAAACAGAAGCACTCCAACAGGGTTTAAACGATGGATAACAGGTCCTGCAAAATAACGGCCTACTGCCATTAATCCGGTGATTAACGCCATAATTAACATAGGTGATGCGCCCGATGCGCCCATAATTCGTTCGATCCATTGTTGAGTTCCTAACTCAGCAGTTGTTGTTAGCGTCATGCAAAAAGCAATAAAAATGAATAGTGGAGAAAATAATGCTTTTACATTGCCGCTGGTCGACCCTTTAATACGTTCAAATTCTTGAAAGCGTTGTTTCAAAGTCATCAAACCATATATAACCGCTGGAATTAACATGACTACTATTTGTAATTGCCAACCTAAATTTGCATCGGTCATTGCTTTTGAAATAAGCGCACCTACAACTATTCCACCTGGAAACCAAACATGAAACTTATTTAGCATAGTGGTTTTTTTATCTGGATACGTTTCAGCAATTAATGGATTACAGCCAGCTTCTACAGCGCCATTAGCGAAACCTATAAAAAATGTTGAAATGAGTAAACTCCAAAATCCTTCGGCAGAGATAGTAAGAAGTAGCCCAGCTATATGAAATACAAAGGCAATTAACAATAGTTTTTTCGCACCAAGACTATTGTACAGTGCTCCACCAATCATCATAGAAACAGGAAAACCCATAAAAGCCATAGCGTTTATCCAACCAAGCTGCCCATCGCTAAGTGCAAACTCTGCACCTAGTTGGCTTAAAATACCTGCTCGTATTGCAAAAGTCATTGACGTAACAAGTAAAGCTAAACAGCAAATGGTAAAGATCCGTGAAGAGTCTTTTGTGCTTATAGTTTTAGTAACTTTCATAAGCTTGTTCCTTTATTTCAGCCCTAAAAGGCGTTTATTAGCATTATTATCTGTAGCTACTGCTGCAAAATCGTCAAATGCCTTTTCAGTAGGGTTAATAATATGTTGGTCAATAAATATAGCCCCTTCTTTAGCACCATCTTCTGGGTGTTTGATACAACACTCCCATTCGAGCACAGCCCAACCAGTAAAACCGTATTGAGTTAATTTACTAAAAATAGCATTGAAATTAATTTGACCATCGCCTAATGAACGAAAACGTCCGGGTCTGTCTTGCCAAGATTGATAACCACCATACACACCACTACGACCTGATGGGTTGAACTCTGCATCTTTAACATGAAAAGCTTTAATACGTTCATGATAGATATCGATAAAAGCAAGGTAATCTAATTGCTGTAAAACAAAGTGACTTGGATCATATAAGATATTGGCACGTGGATGGTTATTTACGGCCTCAAGAAAACGTTCAAAGCTTGCACCATCGTGCAAATCTTCTCCTGGATGTAATTCATAACAAACATCAACACCCGCTGCATCAAAGGCCTCTAGTATAGGTAACCATCTATTTGCTAATTCTTCAAAACCTAACTCCACTAAGCCAGGAGGTCTTTGTGGCCAAGGGTAAAAAGTATGCCACAATAGTGCGCCTGAAAAAGTAACATGTGCTTTTAAACCAAGTCGTTTACTTGCTTTCGCTGCACATTTTAATTGGTCTATTGCCCACTCAGTTCTAGCTTCTGGGTTTTTTCTAAAAGCTTCAGGAGCAAAACCGTCAAACATTTCATCGTAAGCGGGATGAACAGCCACCAACTGACCCTGAAGATGCGTAGAAAGCTCTGTTATTACTAAACCAGCATCTGCAACTATTGCGGTTATTTCGTCACAGTAACTTTGACTGTTTGCAGCTTTTGATAAGTCGATAAGTTTAGGAGAGGTTGGTAATTGAATACCTTTGTAACCTAAATTTGCCGCCCAATGACATAATGAAGGTAAGTCATTAAATGGTGCTTCATCTCCCATAAATTGAGCAAGAAAAATAGCTGGGCCTTTAATTTTTTGCATTTGTGTTCCCATAAAATTTTCTTATCCTTTATCTAATTCATTTAGTAGAGTTATTTTTTGCGGCTTTAATGAAAATGGATGCCATTTAATTTCTGACTGACTCGCAGCCACGACATTTTCAATAAAAGCCATTCCTCTGATAGCTGACTCAATGCCCGGAACATCATTTATTGCTGCTTTATCATGAGTGTTTAGATCACTATTGTTAGCATCACTAGCATTAATATCAACAAAGAGCCTATCGCGTATTTGATATGAAAACTGAGTGTAAATATTGGCAAAAGCTTCTAAGTACCCTTCAGGGTGACCTGCTGGCGTTCTCATGTTCGCCTGTGTTATCTTATCCATTTCGCCAACTCCTGCACGAATTAGTTGGCTGGGTTTATCAGCAAACTTCATTAATACAGTGTTTGGTTCAAGCTGCGACCACTCGATACTAGCTGTTTCACCATACACACGTAACTTAAGGGAATTCTCTTCACCTATAGATACTTGGCTGGCTTGTAATGTACCTTGTGCACCAGAATTAAAACGAAGTAAAACCGTTCCATCATCGTCAAGTAGTCGGCCAGCAACATTAGTTGATAAGTCAGCACAAAGTTCGGTAATGCTAAGACCTGTTACATACTCAGCAAGATTAGCTGCATGAACACCAATATCACCCATACAACAACTAATACCTGATTTTTTAGGATCTAAACGCCATGCTGCTTGTTTACTATTTTCATCGTTTTTATTAGCTAACCAACCTTGTGGATATTCAACTACAACTTTTTTTATTTTACCTAGCTGACCTTGTTTAATACGTGCTTTAGCCTCTTTCACCATAGGGTAACCCGTATAGGTGTGAGTTAGACCGTATAATAAACCTGTTTGTTCAATGATGTCTTTCAACGCTAGCGCTTCTGCTAAATCAACCGTTGCTGGTTTATCTGACATTACATGAAAGCCCTGTTCAAGAGCCATTTTAGCAATAGGGAAATGTAAAAAATTGGGGGTGACAATAACCACCATATCCATACGTTTATCATCACCAAGTAGTGCTTCTTGTTTTAACATTTCTTGATAAGATCGGTAACAGCGGCTTTCTTCTAAGTAGAGTGCTTTACCAGAGGCAACAGCGTTATCTGGATCAGAACTAAAGGCTCCACAAACTAATTCAATTTGATTATCTAGTTGTGCTGCTATGCGATGAATTGCGCCAATAAAAGCGCCCTGTCCGCCACCAACCATACCCATTCTAATTTTTCGCATAAATAGTTAACTCTTTTTGAAATATAAATTACAACACTACCATTTAGTCATAAGTTAATGACCTTATTATTAGTGACTATTTACTATAAGGAAATTTCAATGTGTTGTGTTAATAATAAATCGGTTTTTTATGCAACAAAATCGGCGTAATATATTTTATAACAAGCGCTAAACTGAGTTATTATAGAGACGTAGAATAATAGAAGTTGGTCATCATGAAATAACTTCATAGATTAGCTATGTCACCAAAACAGTAACTTCTCATTTGCGAAAAAGTTAGTACTAAATGGATTAATGTTCATTAATGTTTTAAAACAGCTAACCAAATTATGTGGTAAGAGGTTAGCGTCGATTGATAAAAATCCGGCTTTATTTTTGCAATATTTTAGATAGAAACTGACGATTTGTTGGTAATGCACTAAGCAATTTTTCAGTATTATGGAGCGTTTCATTTCGTAAGCGCTTTATTAGCGAAGCTTCTTTTTGACCTAATGGGTGCGGCGCTGTATTAAAGCCCATACCATATAATACATATTGTTTACTTGCTGACGAAAAGAGTTCAAAGCGTTGATTGGATTCATAAAGCCCAGGTGCTTGTGAACGCCATAATTGCAATGACTCTTGTAAACTTTCGGGAATTGAACCTAGTTGTTGATGTGCTTGCCAGTACTCACTGTCTGTACGATTTGACAGTACATAGTGCAGCTTAAGGAAATCGATAATTTCCTTCCACCGTTGTAAGGTGAGGTTATTAAATCTTTTCGCCAAAACTGACATAGCATCAGAATCACGCGGAAGTTGTTGGCTGACCCATTCAGCAGATTTTTCTATCAAGACTAAAGCCGTTGCTTCTAACGGTTCGACAAAACCTGCTGAAACACCAATAGCGACACAGTTTTTGTGCCAGAAGGTTTCCCTGTGGCCTGGGTTAAACTTTATAATCCGGGGCGTCAGTTTCTGTGCAGTAAGCAAAGGGTCATTTTTTACGTACATAGACAATGCGTCTTCCGCATCTCCTACATTAGTGAAGTCACTAGAGAATACATGACCAATTCCTCTGCGGTTTTGCAGGGAAATATCCCAAATCCAACCACTTTGCTGCGCTGTTGCAATCGTGCTTGAAGCGATTGGCGTGTCCTCTGAGGCATGCTCCACTTGAAGAGCGAGTGCTGTATCGTTAAATAAAATATGTTTCTGGGATTTAAAGGAGATCTGATAATGTTTACCAATCAATATCGCCGCAAAACCACTGCAGTCGATGAATAAATCCCCTGCTATATGTTCCCCATCAGATAATACAATTTCAGAAATATCACCATTCTCAGCAGAAAGTACCTGTTCTACATGACCTTGGATATATTTTACACCAAGATTATCGACACAATGTTGGTGAAGTATTTTTACAAATTTCCCAGCGTTAAGGTGATAACCATAGTTTACACTAAAAGCATATTCAGACATTTTTGGTAACTTAGGCGCTAGATTGTAATCACAAATAGTCCCCTGTGCACAAACCCAGTTTTCAAAATTCATGTCTTTAGTTGCCGCTGACCAGTGGTCAGCCATGCTTACTACACCATATCCAGACGGAGCGGTAAAAGGATGATAATAATGCTCATTTTGACCGTTAGACCAACCGACAAATTTAGACGCTTGTTTGAAACTCGCGTCACAACAAGAGAGGAACTCCCTTTCGGAAATACCGATCTGGCGGAGGGTATCTCGCATGGTTGGCCAAGTGCCTTCACCAACCCCCAAATTTTTAACGTCTGGAGATTCCACTAGGATAACTTCAGTATCTTGCGTTGGCGCACCTTTTAAATAATGCTGAGCAGCAATAATACCTGCCGTTAACCAACCTGCTGTACCGCCACCTACAATAACAACTCTAGTTTTCATTTCTTCTCGTTTAATATCAAGGTATTTAGTTATAGATAAATAAACAACATTTTTTCAAAATCATATAAGCTATTAGTCGATTAAATGCCTTTAACTGGACAGTACTTTTTAATAAAATCACTATGCGTAGGGAGTTGTTCAACCGATTTTTCGATCCTGATTTTTAGAGCCTTCATTTGATCTTTTAATCCTTCGGTAGGTATCACACAACTACCTTTATGATGCCGTTTAGGCATAAGGCCCTGCCCCATCATCACTTGCACCCATGAGTCTACTCTAAATAAGTTAACATCGTCAGGCCATGCATAACCATTTTCTCTAAAAATAGCCATGCGATGAGCCAATGATTCAGGAATTTCCATCGTTCGGTAATGCTCCCAAAATGGGCTGTCATCACGTTCGGTTAGGTGATAATGCAAAATAATGAAATCACGAACAGTTTCAGCTTCCCGTTGAACCTCACGATTATATTGTTCAGCTAATAGCGCTGAATTCCCACTAAAAGGGAACAACTTCATTAATCGAAGCAAAGCAGTAGTAACAAGGTGAATACTGGTTGATTCTAAAGGTTCTAAAAACCCACTGGATAAGCCAATAGCAATACAGTTTTTATGCCAAGCTTTCTCACGTCGCCCCGTTGTAAAACGAACTAATCTAGGTTCTGTGATCGGTTCTCCCGTTAGGTTACCCATCAATGTGCTGCGAGCTTCATCGTCAGATAAGTATTTACTACTATAAACAATTCCATTACCAACACGGCCTTGCAATGGAATCCTCCATTGCCAGCCAGCACGGTGTGCTATAGATTGAGTGTATGGACGTGGTTCTTCTACTGTTTTTGTTTGTACTGCAATGGCACTATCTGCCGCTAAATAATGACTCCAATCTTCAAAGCCTACATTAAGATGTTCGCCAATTAATAGTCCTTTAAAGCCAGTACAATCAATAAAAACATCACCTAAGATTTCTTTACCACAGCTTAAAGTAAGTGAGCTGATGTTACCCGTCGCATCTTTTTTAACTCGTTCTATAAAGCCTTCTTCACGCTTAACGCCAGCAGTTTCACTTTTTTTTCGTAAATAATGAGCATAGGCCGTAGCATCGAAATGATAAGCAAAGTTAACCGGTTTATTACCCGCCTGTGTAGCAAACTTATTGGCTTTGGCTGCTTTTAGTTCGAGGCAATAATCTTCCAAGCTTCCACCAAAACCTTGTGCTTTAGCTTCCATCCAAAACTCGTGAAATTCAGCCATCCAAGAGCGCTGACCAATTTCGCCAAAAGAATGAAAATAACTATCGTTTTGTTGTCCCCAATTATCAAACTGAATACCTAATTTAAACGTTGCTTGGGTCTCAGCCATAAATTCTTGTTCATCAATACCTATTAAGCGATGATACGTTCGCATGGTTGGAATTGTAGCTTCACCTACACCAATTGTACCAATTTGATCGGATTCTATTAGTGTAATATCTAAGACACTACCAAGGCGGGTTACTAAACTGAAGGCACTAAGCCAGCCCGCTGTTCCACCACCTGCAATGACTACTTTGGTTTTTAAATTGGTCATACTATTTGCCTCAAGCCTATCTTTTTTTTGCTATATTTATTTTTAACGATTTAGATTATTCCGTAACATTGCACCCAATCGCCTTGCTTGGTTTTCGTTTAGACTTGCTAATGCACCATGACTCTCTGGTGGCAAGTGTGCACGTACTATGTCACTATCACCAAAAATGTAGTAATCGAATAATGCTTTCCATGCTTCTTTTTCTTTGACTGGGCGATCTCTTACGCTCATCATGGCATGCAACAATGCATCCATAGGACTACCTAAATAAGGTTCAGCTTCCATCCACCAATAATTCACCATGGCATTGAAACGATCAAAAGCTTCGACTTCATGCCACCACATGCTGGGGTAATATAAACAGTCACCGGGTTCAAGATCAGCAATATAGGCGTTTTCAAAAGCCTCCTTTAAGCGAGGAAAATGGACAAAATCAGGTTTACTGATATCGGCAAGTGTGACCACTTGACCGCCAGGGGTTGGACTCAATGGTCCAGGGTAAAGATTATTTATTTGATCCGGAGGAAATAGAGTGAAACGTCGCTTACCTAGTACGCAGCAGGCAATATTTTTAGGTTGATCATAATGGGCAGCAGCAACAGATTCCGTACCCAACCAAATTTTTGAAACAGGATGATTATTTTTAAATTCGGAATGTGTAAAGTCTAGCTGGTGAGTTTGAGCAAGCTCTGGAAAACCTTCATCAAATCTCAGTGAATTGATATACAGATAATCATGTTCATCTTGAATCAATTGACTACGTATAAAAGCAAAGACTTCAGGGATAGTTGTTTGTTTAGTAGTATAATTGAAACCAGTACAGTTTTTATTATAACCAAAGCGAGCTTTAATTTCAGTTGGCGCTATATACACTAGCATTGGACGTTTACTGTAATGAAGCTCTAGTTGTTCCATCACCTTTTGTGCAGATTCTTGCCCAGCTTTCACTAACGGCCAGTCTTTAACCAAGCCTTTTAAAATAACAGGCTGGTTTTGTGAAAATAGTTCATCATAAGGGATAGTTTGCGGCGTGATCCCTTCGAGTATCTTTACTTTATTATTAGCATTGTTTTTATTTGTCATCATACACGTCCTTCGCTATTTAGAAGATCGTTAATACATCGCAGATTTTGCATTTTTTAGTTCTATCAAGGTTTGAAAATTCCCCATTGACGATAAGACAAAATACAATAAGCTCAGTACGCCAAATTGGTTTAATTTAGCTAGATTCTCACTATCTAAATTTGATAGCTTTTCTTGGTCGACGGTATAATAATCGCTGAAATTTACTTCTTCAACATTACTAAGCTTAATATTAATAGCTACCGGCTCTAATAAATCCATGGATTCAATTAAAGTAAAGAGTGTTTTGTCGAAGTGAATACCGCTATCAATAGTTTGTAGCGCTTTTTTTACATAATTTAGATAAGGTGCTTCGCCACCAAACGGTAGAAAAACATCCTCACCGGCTTCGATGTTTACCCGAGGATCTTCCATATCAATACAGATAACAGGATCTTGTTGATCACTTTCTTTTACTGATTTTTTATAACCTAAACTGAACGGACCTCTGGCTAATAACGCAGGTACAAACCGAGTTGTCCAACCATTATCTCCAATAAACAGGTTTTCATCTTTAGCTAAACCTAAAATGGCGTGTAATTGTGTTTTACCATCAGGGTCTTTAAAGAATATAAGTGGGAATTCCTTATGTAGCTCACCAATTTCTGTCGTGTAGACTACAGAACGATTCACCTTTAAATTAGGGTTAAGTCGTGTATCAACCTTGAGGTTTTTATGATCTACATTATTTATGACCGTTGCTTTATTCATAAGCACACTTCGCTTTTTTTGTTATTATCAAATTTAATCATATTCCATTTAATCAATAGGAACAATGACCTAAAAGAAAGAGTGAAGCGTTGAGAGTATGCTTCACTTTTTGGTATATAAAGTCCTCAGAAGAATGCTTAAACTGAGGACTTTATGGTCTATTTAGAACTTGTAATTAGCACTTAAGACAAAACGTCGATCCGCTTCTTGAATAAAGAAAACATTGTTGCGACTACGACCGAACTGACGCTGTCCTTCTTCAGTTAAGTTGATCACATCTAAACTAACTGTTAAATCTTCCAGTGGGCTATAACTCACGTTTATATCTATTTGTTGAAAGTCATCGATATTTAGCGGGTTACGGTTACCAGAACCACGGTTAACTTTACTTAAGAATTCATCACGCCAGTTATAAGCAATACGTGATGAGAAGTTATCTTTTTCATAGATTAGCACCAAGTTAGCTGAATCACTCAAACCTTCTAAAGCAAACTGATCTGCATTGATAGAACCACCATTATCATAACCAATATCACCATTTACAGTAGTATAGTTAAACTGATAACCAAAGCCTGTTTCACCAAAAAAGTGCTGCCAAGCAAACTCAAAACCATCAATTACAGCACTGTCACTGTTTACAGGATTTGTTACTTGGAATTGAAGCTCTGGATCACCAGATTCAGGGAAAACATCATAAGCACTGAATACTTGGTCAGCAAAAGCTTGCGTGCTTTCAAATTCGGAAGCTCCACCAGGAAATGCATCAGGATTTTGTAATATTGCAGTCATTGTAAATAAATTACGTTCATTATTATCAAAACCTAATGCAGCTAATTCATCTCCTGCTTGGGCTGATAATGTACCTGGTGCATCTGATGACGCATCTAATAAACCAAATAATGGCTTTGTAACTTGTGCTGTACCAACAAAGTTTTTAACATCCTTTCTATAATAGCCAACAGAAAGTAAGCTAGAATCGTTATAATACCATTCAAGAGATAAATCAATGTTAGTTGATTCAAGAGGATTAAGTTTAGCATTACCAGAGTTACCTGTTGGTTTTCCAGATAATGCAGTAGGTCTTGATGGCGCCGATACCGTAGTAGAGTTAAATAATTGATTATAAGCAGGTCGAGCTAATGTTTTACTAAAAGAAGCACGCGCTTTAACCTCATCATTTACGTCAAGCGTAAAATCAATACTCGGTAAAAAGTTAGAATAATCATGTTCAGCAGCTACATCCTGAGAACTTGTGCTTAGATCAGTTCTAAAGTCGTTATCAGATTCCCAAACAATTTGTAGAGGGACAATTTGATTAGATATTGAAGTTACATCGGTTTGTTCATAACGAACACCAGCAACTATATTTAAAGGCATACCGCCAATATCATAATCCAAATTAACTTGGACATAAGCAGAAAGAATATCTTCTGCAATAGTATTGTTAGCTAAGCCACTAACAGTTAATGTTGCTAAGTCAACACCGCCTAGTTGTTGTCCTGTAGCTGCTAAAAGTGCAGCTGGGTCACCACCAAATGAAACACTACCTAGCGCGATCGTTGAGCCACCGGCTGCAGCATCAGCACCTTCTACACCTGAAACATCATGATCTTCAAATGCACAAGCGGTACAGCTTTGTTCAAACAAACCTTCTTGTATAGCATCAATATCACCCGGATTATCCACGCCCCACCCGCCTAAAGCGTCACTGGTATTGGTATTTGTTTGCACCATTTCTGTAGCAAGATAGCCGACACCAAAATCTACTGTGATTTCGTCATTAGTCCATGTACCATCAAAACTAACTTGGTCAACAGTGGTTACTTGGTTAGAGACATCCGATTGTACTACTTGAGAGCCTACGTCTTCTCTATCAAATATTCCGTTATTGTTACCTTTAGCTAGATCATCAATCAGTATACTTGCTTGAGGCATAGATTGTGTAAAATCTGCCGCCTGCCAACCCGCATTCGAACCAGCTAAATTGTAGCGGATACTATTCTTACCTAATGGTCCATTTCCGCCACTTTTAGCTTCTGATGATGCAATGTCGAAGCGTAAAATTAAATCGTCGTTTACGTCATACGCAGCATTAAAACCAAAAGATGTTAGTTCATCTTTGGTTGCTAATGCTAAATTTTGGAAAAAGAAATCTTTACCACCTTCGATATCTTCAGAGAATTTAACCGGCGTAGATACTACTGGGTTTCCATCGAACTCAACCGAATTAAATTGCTGTGAAAACCAGATACCGTCAATGAGTGAAGTAGAGTTCTGCTCATTACTTGCATAAGAGACATCAGCGGTTAATCGTAATTGTTCCATTGGTTGAAATTGTAACGTTAACATAGCATTAGTACGTTCACGTTCATCTTGATTTGTTCCTAAGCCGAGATTACTCGGAATGGCAACGATTTGACCAACATTAGGTGCATTAACTGCTACAACGCCAGGATTGGTAAAATCTGATAAATCATCAGCGGACCATTCCCGTAATTGAAACTGTTCAACACTCATGTGGCGACTGCCTGAGTTACGTTCTTGGAAAGAACCAAATAATGAAACACCAAAATTAGATTCTTCATTAACCCAACTAGCAACTCCACTTATTTCAGGAGTGATACCATCACCCCCTTGATCTTTCACTGCTTTAATACCAATAGAAGCCATGTTATCGCTTTGTTCTAATGGCTTAAGGGTCTTAATGTTTATTGTTGCGCCGATGCCACCAGTAGCAATTGCAGCTCGACCTGTTTTATACACTTCAATACCGCTAACACCTTCTGATGCAACATTTGAAAAATCAAATGAGCGACTAGTACCGGTTGAACCTTTATCTTGTGGGTTACCCGTGATAGTAGATACGTTAGCTGCCGGCATTTGTCGACCATTTAATGTCACTAGGTTATAGTTACCACCAAAGCCACGAACGGTAACTTCTGAACCTTCACCATTAACACGGTTAATTGATACACCCGTAATACGCTGTAAAGATTCTGCAAGGTTAGTATCAGGGAATTTCCCCATATCTACCGCAGAAATTGCGTCAACAACACCTGAAGATTGACGTTTAACATTCATTGATTCTGATAAGCTACCACGCATACCTGTAACTTCTATAACTTCAACTTTGGAATTAGTCTTTTTGGTTTCTTCAGCGAGAACTGGAGCAATCACTGTTGTACTAAGCATTAGACTTATACTTTTAGCTATAAGTGATTTATTAAAACTTTTATGTGGTTTATGGTTCATATTATTTCCCCGTATTTTTTATTGTTTAAGATAAAGTAAAACCGATACAACCTATTATTCGTTGATATCTATATCTTATTGCTTTTATTGTTATTCCTAATTTATTTCATTCATCAATAGACGATTGAAAGTTATTCTTCCTCCAGTCAATTTGCAATTTAGAGTTAAATTTATAATTCACTCTGTTTAGTTAAATACTGTCGTATTTAAAATCGATAATCATATGCGTTAAATTTAATTGTATAAATATCACGCGAAAATGATTGTTTACTATAAATAAATTTTTCTGTGTAGTGTTAAGAGTAAATCGGTTTCCTATGCAATAAAATCGGCGTTGTATTTTTTATATAAAGACCGTACACTGTTATTTTTTAGATATTCAACCTCTGGTGTAATCAATGTTTAAGTATAAATAAGATGTCAAAGTTGCCAGTTTGTGTAGATAAATTTATTAATCAATTTAGTGTCAAGCAAATCATTGAGATGTTTGATCTTATGCCTGATATTATTTTTTGGGTAAAAGATGAAAAAGGGTGTTTTGTTTATGGCAATCAATTATTTTTAGAGCATATAGGGATAACATCACTGGGCCAAATAATAGGGTTAAGTGATTATGATTTTTCACCTGTTCATATTGCTAAGCAGTTTAGTGTCGATGATCAAAAAGTGATGCAAGGCGAAGTTGTTAATAATCGTTTAGAAATGAATAATACTAAATCGGGTGATATTGCTTGGTTTACTACATCTAAAAGGCCTCTGCTCAACGAACAAGGACAGCCAATTGGTTCTTACGGTATTTCGCGACATTTAGAAAAAACGTCATTGGTATTGGCTGGAATGGATGCTTTAAAAGAGCCTGTAGCTTATGTACGAAAAAACTATATGCAACAAATCTGTTTGGAAGAACTCGCTGATATAACACATTTATCTATTAGCGCATTAGAACGTCGTTTCAAAAAATTCCTAGGTAAAACACCTAAACAATTCATTAATGAAGTACGCTTAGAAAATGCAAGACGCCTATTAATTGAAACCAATAGAGCTATTGCCAATATAGCTAATGATACGGGATTTTCCGATCACAGTTATTTTAGTCGTCAGTTTCAAAAGTTATTCGAACAAAGCCCTTCCGCATTTCGCCAACAGCATTGTTCGAATGAAAAGTTAAGTAACGACACAACAGAAAATGTTGAATTAGCCTAAAATGGCAATTCCCATCGGTATTTACATACTTATATTTAATTTAATTTTAAAAAGCATTTAAAAAGGAAAGCCTTGTACATTGAGTTTGGTGGTATAGATACCGGCTTTCAAACAAGCCTTATCACCACATTGACGGAGTTTACTCCCATCCATTGTTGCTGTCAGTCCTGTCACGAAGAGTGTTTTTCGGTCATCTCCGCCAAAAGCAATATTAGTAACAATATGAATACCTGGTACTTTTAATATACCCACTTCCTTGAGTTGTTTATCTAATATAACGACCACTTGCCCATCTTTTCTTTCTGACATTACCCGTGTTGTTGTCACATAAATATTACCGCTACAGTCTTTACCTAAACCGTCAACTGGCGTATTTAGCAATTGTTTAGGATTAGCAACCTCCCCCGAATGTAAATCAAATACCCATAAACCTTGCAAGCCACCGACGATTAATTGTTGCTGATCAAGGGTTAACATAATGCCATTAGGTTTATCACTTAGAGCAGGTACCAAAGTAGTGACCTTAGTTGCTTTAACGCTAGCATTTTCAGCACCACTTGTTGTTACTCGGTAAATCCTTTGCCCTGGAGCATTTGAGCCTTCTTGACCACCACCTTGGACATTTTCTAAATTAATATTTGATGGTATATTCCAATTTGGATCCGTGAAATATATGGTATCGTCGTATCCGATAGTTAAATCATTAGGAGAATTAAAACGTTTATTTTGGTATGTACTTACCATGGGAGTAATTTGTTTGCTATCCCAATCAATAGACGAAAGTGAGCCATCAAGCTGACGAGTGGCTATTAAATTACCTTTACTGTCTAATGCTAAGCCATTGGTACCTGCCTCACTATCTTTGATCCAAACTTGTGGCTTACTTCCCTGTACCCAACGCCAAATGGTTGTTTGATTGCTTAATACAAAGTCATTTTCATCGGGTTGATGTGAACCCATATTGGAATAATACAATGCCCCTTTATACCAAACAGGACCTTCTATACTGTTATAACCTTGGTACATCAATGGAATGTTCTGTTCACGAACCAGTTTTATATTGGTTAAGTCCAGCTGAACATCCGAAGAACCTACAGAGCAATAGCGTGCGTTAGCATCAGCAACAGAGTTGGAAACCGCGTTTGATACGATGTTATTTTTTGCTTGTTCAACTACCTGAACTTCATTGTCATCAGCACAAGAAACAACTAATAAACTGATACATACAACGCTAACGAGTTTGATATTTTTGGGATTAGTTAGTTTAAAAGTCATAAGAATACCTTGGTTAAATTACTTAATTTTTTTGTCTAAAGAGTTATTTAATTTCGCTTTTGCATTACTGTAGGATCGAATTACGTATGAATAATTCAAACCCCGTATTCACATAACTTTGCTCTGTGTTTATCTGTGCATTGTCACTAATTTCTGAGTTATTTGCACACTCGAAGATCATTTTCATGGTTTGCTTACCCATTTTTATCGGTTAACACTCTCGCTTGATTAGACAACTCAACATGCGTTGCCCCCCCCCTCTAAATAATACCGTTTCCATAGCAACAGAAGAGAGTTATGGATTAGTTATCACCTGTTTTAAACTTAAGGCCCGGCCGAAGTAATTACTGATTTAAAAACCGCCAGGCGTCACAGCTTCTCGTATCCATTCTGGCGCCAATAAAGCAATTTTATGATATGATTGCAAGTAACATCTGTGTAACGGCTGCACTTGCCTCATAGTGAAAAAAGTCAACATTAATATCTGTTAGTGATTTCTCTATAATTTATATTAATAGCTAGGTTAGCAACTAGCTAACCCATTGTAAATACAAAATTAAATCTTAAGTTAATGACCTTGTTAGCCGGTTTCTGACCTAGAGAACTGTATGAAAGTCATAATAAAGTGTACCCTAGCTATAGTGCTTTTGCTGCAGCATATAAATGGACAGACAGCTTGTTTATACTCGAATCCATACTTATAAATGGCCGCCTGAGAAAGCAGTATTAACTCGAAAGCATGGAAGTATAAGAAAAACATACTCAGATCACCCTTTACTATTGAAGTACCCTATTGTTTTTCATAACTAGCATAAATTACAAGAAGCTATTGAACGCTTTAAACGTTTGAAAGTTAGTACGTTAAATAAGTGTATTGCTACAATTAAACAGGTTAAAAGAGCTGTTAATAGTCCTCCTGAAGAGAAAATTGCAATGGGCCACGGAAGGTATTCACTTGGACGATTTAAATCATCTCCTCAATTAGCTAAGAGTAGAGGTTGTATTTACTTAGCGACAATCCCCCATGGTGAACATTCATTTTACCTAAAAATTGGTATCTCAAAGTATATTGATGCAAATACACGAAATAATTCATTACCTTCAGGATCTAAAATACTTAAACAGGAAGTAGCAGAATTGCACCGTTGCTTTCAGGCTGAGCAAATTATATTAAAAGAGGAAAAACAAGAAGGTTTTGTTATACCACCTCTATTGAGATTTCAAGGTTACTCTGAAGTACTTATGCAGTTGCCATTAAAATCAAAAGTTAAACAAGATTATTATGCACGGCTAAAATCAGCCATTGAAGAAACCAAAGATTATGATGAATTCATAAAACTTTAGTGTTTAATGTAAATTATATTCGGAAAAAATATTCGGAAAGTATTCGGAAGTGCCAAAAAGGAAAAGGGCTGCACTTTGTGCAGCCCTTAGAATGTGGCGGTGAGATAGAGATTTGAACTCTAGAAGGGCTACAAACCCTTGCCGGTTTTCAAGACCGGTGCTTTCGACCACTCAGCCATCTCACCTGAAGTTCAAAAGCATTGCTGCTTCAGAACGGGGCGAATAATAAAGGCTCGAAATTCTCTTGTAAAGGATTTATTCTATAAAAAAGTTTGTTTGCTAAAAAAATCAACAATTTGCCATTTATTTGAGCAAGTTTTACTGGTTTTCATATTTGAGGAAAGCTTGTGAGTGAAAAAAATCTTTGTCGCTGCCCATGGTTAGATACCACAAAAGCCGATTATGTTGCTTATCATGATGACGAATGGGGAGTGCCTGTTTACGATGATCGAAAGCTATTTGAATATTTAACCCTTGAATCCGCGCAAGCAGGTTTAAGTTGGTACACTATTTTAAAGCGACGTGATGGTTACCGAGCAGCATTTGATAATTTCGACGTTAAAAAAGTTGCCCTTTTTAGTGATGCGAAAGTTGAAGAGCTAGTAATTAATAGCGATATAATTCGTCATCGAGGTAAAATTACTGCTGCTATTAACAATGCTAAGCTATTTATTGATATTCAACAAGAGTTTGGCAGCTTCAGTGATTATATGTGGGGCTTTGTTGGCCATAAAACTATTGTTAATCATTTAACTGATAAGGACGACTACCCTGCCACGTCTATTGAGTCTGATGCTTGGAGTAAAGACTTAAAAAAACGTGGTTTTAAATTTGTTGGTTCTACCATTTGTTATGCGCATATGCAGGCATGTGGCATGGTAAACGATCACAGCAGCGACTGTTACAAACGCTCACAAATTATTGATGAGTTTCAACAAGTTTAAAGATAGTAATTAAAAATATAGCGTGCCATAATATGTCAATGTGGTTAATCGTTAATTATCACCTATACAGATGAAATAAAGGTTAAATATTTGATTTACCCTTGAACTTTTAACATTTGCCCACATCTAAAAAATATATTTAGCATACTTAGAGGAAATTTTATGCAATCAAATATTAGTGTAAATGCTAGTAGAAGTTCAGCGATTGAAATTAACAAGGTTTTGAAAAACACCTACATGTTACTTTCAATGACTTTGGCGTTTAGTGCCGTAACTGCTGGTGTTTCTATGGCGATGGGCTTGTCTCATATGGCTGCCTTAGTAATGACCTTAGTTTCATTCGGTTTATTATTTGTTGTAAATAAGAATGCCGATAAAGCGAGTGGTATTTTTTGGATTTTTGCCTTCACTGGCTTAATGGGTGCATCTTTAGGCCCTATGCTTAATTATTATGCTGCAATGCCGAACGGCGCATCAATGATTATGCAGGCATTAGGTGGAACAGCATTAATTTTCTTTGCTCTTTCTGGTTACGCATTAACTAGCAAAAAAGACTTCTCATTCATGGGTGGTTTTTTAATGGTTGGTTTAATCGTTGCTGTAATTGCAATGGTAGCAAACATATTCTTCCAAATTCCAGCGCTGTCGTTAGCGATTAGTGCTGCAATTATTATGATTATGTCAGGTTTGATTTTATACGATACAAGCCGCATTATTCATGGTGGTGAAACAAACTACATTCGTGCAACTGTTTCTCTATACTTGAATATTTATAACATTTTCGTACATCTATTAAGCCTTTTAGGTGTTTTAGGCGGCGATGACTAATTAGCAGTTAAAAATCCTTAAATGTGATTAGTAATTGTTTATACTTACCGTATAAAATATAAAGCCTCAGTATTGAGGCTTTTTTATTACCTATTTTTAAGCAACGTTCGTTAAGACAAGAAGGCATTAGATGCAAAACACATTGGCTTTAGTGATAACCACCCAGCCCAACAGCAACTTAACAACAACCGCCATTGATCTTGTGCATGCGGCGGTTAAAAGTGGTGTCAGCATTATAGGTGTTTTCTTTTATCAAGACGGCGTGTTAAATGCGGCTAAGCATTTGTCCATCCCGAGTGATGAATACCAGACATTAAAGCAATGGCAACAGATTAACAAAGATTATAGTGTGCCTTTATATTTATGTATTACCGCAGCGGAAAAACGGGGGTTAACTGACGAAGTTAATCATATTGAGCTTTCAAACATTGACCCAGCTTTTACAGTTTCAGGTTTAGGTGAGTTAGTTGAACTCACCAGTAAAGCCGAACGTGTGGTGCAATTATAATGTCTGATAATAAACAACGTGACAAAACTATCGCTATTCTCAACACGCAAGCACCCTTTTCAAGTGCTGCCGGTAAAGAAGCCCTAGACGCCGCATTAATATTTGGCTCATACGAACAAGCTACGTCACTGTTTTTTTTAGGTGATGGAGTATTTCAGGTGATCGGGGATCAAAAAGCTTCAGCCATAGATATTAAAGATTACTTAAAAACATTTTCAGCATTAGAATTTTATGACATTGAAAATATATATGTTTGCCAACAGTCTTTAGTTGAGAGAAACTTACCTGAAAATTTTCATATTAGTAATGCACAAGTATTATCGAACGAGGCTTTCAGTCAACGCTTACATCAGCACAACGTGATTTACAGGTTTTAACATGGCAATGCTACATATTATTAGAAGTTCAGGTTATAGCAGCAATGCATTAGCACAATGCCTTGATATGGTTTTGCCACAAGACAGTATATTATTGATGGATGACGGTTGTTATAATCTTAGTCAAAAGTTGTTACTCGATACGTTAGAAAAAAAACCTGAATTAAGCGTGTATTTTATTAGCCTACACGCTGATGCACGTGCACAATTTAGTACGAATAATATATTTATAGCAATCACATTAACCGAAGTAGTCGCACTACTTTTTAAACACGACAATTCAATTACTTGGTCATGACAATAATATATAACAATCAAAGCTTAGCCACGGATAAACAAGGCTATTTGCTCGATTTTACACAATGGAATGAAGACGTAGCTGTTTTATTGGCAAGCACTGACAAAATTGAGCTTTTAGAAGCCCATTGGGAAGTTATTCGCTTTGTTCGAGAGTTTTACTTAACTTACAATACTTCACCTGCTATTCGCGCCTTAACTAAAGCTATGAAAGCAGAATTTGGTGAAGAAAAAGCGAGCAGTCGATATTTATATCGATTGTTTAAAGAAGGCCCAGCTAAACAAGCCACTAAATATGCTGGCTTACCGAAACCGGCAAGGTGTATTTAGATTCAAGTAGATTAGAATAGAATACAGCATATATTTTTAAACCCTTAAATATTTTGAATAGGCTATATTCTGAAGATTTTATACTTTGATATTAATATTTTGTCCGGTATTACCGACCGCAGGTAAACTGACATTGTCTACAGAGGTTGAAGCAATAAGTGCCAACGCCTGCTGACCTTCTAACTCAGTTTGTGACTTTGCTAAATTTGCACTTTTAACCGCGAGTATAGTTTCGACATCCATAGATACAGAATTATTTGCATTCAGTTCAACTGACATTATCTACCCTACTTCTACGTTGATTATTGTAATTAACTAACTTGGTATAACTATAAATGTTATATCGACATCACACCACATAACTTAAGACTTTATTAAAAATTAGCTATAAAAAAAGCGCTTACCTAAACAGTAAACGCTTATTTAAATAAACTAGATCTACAATATGTTTACCATAATACCGTTCGAGTTAATTATGCTTATATTAAGGGCAATGTTGGCACATTAATATCGGCCATTGCTAGCATCACACGAACAACCTGACAACTGTAGCCAAACTCATTGTCGTACCATACGTAAAGTACCGCGCGATCACCGTCAACAATTGTTGCTTGTGAGTCAACAACACCTGCGTAACGTGAACCCACTAAGTCAGTCGATACAATTTCAGTAGATGCTGTGTAATCTACTTGGTTTTGTAACTTGGAGTTTAAAGAAATTTTACGCAAGTAGTCATTTAATGCTGCTTTGTCAGTCTCTTTTTTCAAATTCAAGTTCATGATAGCCATTGAAACATTTGGCGTAGGGACGCGAATAGCATTACCAGTTAACAACCCTTTCAATTCAGGCAGCGCTTTGGCTACAGCTTTAGCAGCACCCGTAGTACTGATTACCATATTTAGTGGCGCACTGCGGCCGCGACGTGGCGCAGGATGGTAGTTATCAATTAAGTTTTGGTCGTTAGTATATGAATGAACAGTTTCAACATGACCGTTACGAATACCAAACTCATCATTTAATGCTTTAAGCACCGGTGTAATAGCGTTCGTAGTACAACTTGCAGCAGAAATTATTTTGTCATCGGCTAAGATCATATCGTCGTTTACGCCGAATACGATGTTTTTAATATCGCCTTTAGCCGGAGCTGTTAGTAATACTTTAGCAACACCTTTAGATTGTAGATGCTGACCTAAACCTTCTTCATCACTCCAAATACCTGTGTTATCTACAACCAGCGCATTGTTAATACCGTAAGCGGTGTAATCAATTTCTGATGGTGATTTAGCATAAATAATTTTTATAAAAGCGCCATTTGCTTTAATAACATTGTTTTCTTTATCAATAGTAATACTGCCATTAAAAGCACCATGGACTGAATCACGACGCAGTAAACTGGCACGTTTTTCTAAATCATCTTCTTTACCTGGACGGATAACAATCGCACGTAAGTTTAATTTAGCATTGGGGCCAGCACGTTCAATCAATAAACGTGCTAATAAACGACCTATGCGACCAAAGCCGTAAAGTACAACGTCTTTAGTTTCTTGGATGTCGCTGCCTTTAGAGATAATTGACGCTAATTCTTTTTCTAAAAATTGTTCAATTGACAAACCATTAGCTTCACCTTTGAATAAATAACGATAAGCTAATTTACCAACGTCAATACGGGCAGGCGCTAAATCCATTTCTGCCAACGCTTGTAAAAATGGGAAACTTTCGCGTAAACGCAATTTATTTTCTTCGTGTAAAGCCACAGATCTATGGGCTTTAATAATGTCGATAGCAGAAGCATTAACTAGTGGACGGCCATAAATAGAAATTTCGATTCCTTTATTTCTAAATAATTGCCCGGTGATCGGCTGCATGTTTTCAGCGAACGTTTGGCGCTCTTGCCAACTAGTTTGATATTGTTCCTCAAGATGAGAAGTCATTGCGTAAACCTTTTATTTCAGTCAATTGAAGATGGGTTGTTTTTAATGTAAAGCTGTAATTCGTAATAAATAATTACTAAATTCGGCACATATTGTAATCCAACATGAATTATTTCGCTACCAGTTACAATCGTTTTTCAGGCATAAATAATCAAAATAATAGATTTCATTTAAATAGTGGCTATTTTTACTTAAGAGTCGAGGTACATCATTCTAATTACCAGCGCTTTGGTGTGATTTTATTGGCACGTTGTTGAAGATAAAATAAGTCTGTATTTTATCTTCTTTATTACTTTTATGGAGGTGTTTATTTTTAAGGTTCAAGCTATGGGTGAGAGGTAATAAAGTAGGAGCCTCTACCCAAGCAAATTTTACGCTGGGTAGAGTACAAAAGACAATCTAGCCAATTTCGACCATATCACGCGTTGGTGTTGACCAATTAACATGATACTTTTTACCCGTGCTTTTATCGATACGCTCAAAGGTATGCGCACCAAAAAAATCTCGCTGAGCTTGCAATAAATTTGCTGGCAGCACGGCACATCGAATAGAGTCATAATATGATAATGCAGAAGAAATAGCCCCCGTTGGTATCCCCATTAAGGCAGAGTTTGACACTGACTTTCGCCAGTTCATTTGGTGCTTACTTAATTGCTTAGCAAAGAAATCGTCTAATAATAAGTTATCTAACTCAGGGTTACGCTCAAATGCTTCAGTTATAGACTGAAGAAACGCTGCACGAATAATGCAACCAGCACGCCAAATTTTTGCAATGCTGGCAAAGTTAAGCTGCCAATCGTGTTCTTTTTCAGCGAGCTTCATTAATTGAAAGCCTTGGGCATAGGCACATATTTTGGCGCTATAAATAGCATCATGAAGTTGCGCTATAAACGCCTGTTTTTCATTTTTATCAAGCGTGATTAATTCTGGACCCGACAATATAGTAGAAGCTTTAACACGTAAGTCTTTAAATGATGAAATAGAACGAGCATAAACAGCTTGCGCGATAGTTGGTGCGGGTGTACCTAACTCTAAGCTACTGACCGCAGTCCAAAGCCCTGTACCTTTTTGACCCGCTTTGTCTAAGATCAAATCAACTAATGGTGTTTGATCTTCGCCAACGCGATGGCGTAAAACTTCAACTGATATTTCCATTAAATAACTTTCTAATGGTCCTTTATTCCACAAGGCGAAAATATCAGCAATTTCATCACTGCTTAAAGCTAGACCATCTCGCAGCATTTGATATGCTTCACAAATAATTTGCATATCCGCATATTCGATACCGTTGTGTACCATTTTCACATAATGTCCAGCACCTGCAGGACCAATGTATGCCGCACAGGGTTCCCCTTCTGTCACAATATCACCTGGCTTCGTACGTTCTATCGGTTTACCGGTTGCATCATCTACCTTGGCGGCAATTGCTTCCCAGATAGGCTTTATTCTTGTCCACGCATACGGAGAGCCACTCGGCATTAATGCGGGGCCAAATCTTGCCCCTACTTCACCACCTGAAACGGCTGATGAGAATAGAATAAAGTTATTTTTATATTTTTTCTCACGCGCAACAGTATCAACCCACAAGCTATTGCCAGTATCAATTACAATATCATCAGGTTGAATCCCAGCACCGATCAAGTTTTCACATACTTGATCGACTGGAGCACCTGCAGGAACTGACAACACAATAAGGTGCGGAGGTTTTAAGCGAGAAAGTAATTCTGTATAAGAAGTACAACCTATTACACGAGCAGTAGATAAGCCACTTTCAGCTTTATCTTGCTCAATAACACCTTCAACTTTACTAATATCAAGATCAAAAGCGGCGATACTAAAGCCATTGTCAGCTAAGTTAAGCACTAAATTCTTGCCCATTACGCCTAAGCCTATAAAGCCAATATCGCATACGCTGTTGTTCTGTATCATAAAAAGTCCAAAAATTTTAAATAAAATGCATTATAGCATCATCGACAAATAGAAATAGTAATCTGAGGAAAACACTCGTAAATAAGTCGTAAGTAAATAACTACGTTTAATACCCAGCATTTTAGTAACAATACGCAATTAAACAAGTATTAAATAGAATTATATCGTGTAATATCGATTTTTATCTTGTAATTTCTCTGAAATGGTGTAATTTTACTACATTAATTATTTAAAGCTTAGTTTTAAGGTTTCATTATGACAATTAGAGTAGGGATCAACGGGTTTGGCCGCATTGGTCGATTCGTATTTAGAGAAGCATTTGCCAGAGCAGATGTTGAAGTAGTCGCTATTAACGACTTAATTGACGTAGATTATATCGCCTACATGCTTAAGTATGACTCTACTCATGGTCGATTTAACGGCACTGTTGAGGTTGTTAATGGTCATTTAGTTGTCAATGGTAAAAATGTTCGAGTTACCGCTGAGCGTAATCCACTTGATCTAAAGTGGAATGAAGCTGAGGTTGACGTTGTTGTTGAATCAACAGGACTATTTTTAACTGATGAAAGCGCACGTAAACATCTTGCTGCTGGCGCTAAAAAGGTTGTACTTTCAGCTCCTTCTAAAGACGATACCCCAATGTTTGTTATGGGTGTTAACCATACTGAATATGCAGGACAAGACATTGTTTCAAACGCGTCTTGTACTACAAACTGTTTAGCACCAATTGCTAAAGTGTTAAATGATAACTGGGGCATTAAAGATGGTTTAATGACCACAGTTCATGCGACTACAGCAACACAAAAAACCGTCGATAGCCCATCAGCTAAAGATTGGCGCGGTGGTCGTGGTGCTGGCCAAAACATCATCCCTTCATCAACAGGTGCTGCAAAGGCTGTTGGTAAAGTTATACCTGCACTTAATGGTAAGTTAACTGGCATGGCATTTCGTGTCCCAACACCTAATGTTTCAGTGGTTGATTTAACTGTAAACTTAGAAAAACCTGCCAGTTATAAAGAAATTTGTGATGCAATGAAAGCCGCGTCAGAAGGCCAATTAAAAGGTATCCTAGGCTACACTGAAGATGCCGTAGTTTCTAATGACTTTATCGGCGAAAGATGTACTTCAGTATTTGATGCTGAAGCAGGTATAGCGTTGACAGACACCTTCGTGAAAGTAGTTTCTTGGTATGACAATGAAATTGGTTATTCGAATAAAATTTTAGACTTAGCTACTTATATTTCTAAGCAATAAGTATTTCATTTATTTTAGCTTAACAAGTTAGCATAAAAAGCCAGATTCAATCTGGCTTTTTTACACCCTAAATTTAAAGTACTCACATATGTTTATGAAATGTATTGCTATAGAAACCTGCGAACACGGCAAATAATACCAATTAGATTAATTAAGTGTTTTACTTTTTCATGCGGGAAAATGGACAATTACAAGGCATAAAATTTAGTCAGTAGTTATTCTACTAATAAATTTTATAACGCCGTCATTATTAATTTTAACCATTAAAAATGAGCAGTTAATTAGTCAACTTGGTATAGTATACTCATGAAATAAAACAACAAATACGATTTTATAAACCTACTCAATAGTAACTTACTAAGACTTACATCTCACCGGTCTAAATGCCTATTAAACCTTACCTAAATAAAGCGCCTTAAAGTTAACTATATTTTGGTAACCATCAATATATTTTAACTACTTTGAAACATAGTCCGTATAATATGGGTAAATAAAGCCAAAACTTATTTGTGATATTTCAACTCACAATAAGAATGAAAGGAAAGGAAAATAAAATGAAACAAATTTTACTCATAGTGTTAACGACTGTTTTTTTAACTGCCTGTGCTACAACACCTAAGCTTGGTGATTATGCTAATAACCCTAACGGTATGTGGGAGCAAGGCAAAAAAACATCTGAGAAAGGTGAGAAACTGATTATTAAAGGTGAAAAAACACTTGAAAAATCACGTACAGAGCTACGAGAAGGTGAAGCTTTAATTCAATTAGCTAGCGATACGATTATTCGTTCTCGACAAAGTTACCAGCTAGAGTCTCAAAAAATTGGAACCTCTACAAGCCCAAAAGAAATTCAATATGAAGCTGACCGTTTAACGGCAATTGGTGAAAAATGGGAAGATGCCATTGACGATGTAAAAAAAGGTAATTCCATGATTACCAAGTCAAAAAAATTACAGACTGAAGCCCAAGCTATGATAAAGGAAGGTAGAGAGTTAGTAGAAACAGGGAGCAATTTCATCCGTAATAGTCAAAGAATGAGATTAGAGCTGCCATTATTGACAGAGACAAAAATCTAACTAAACATAAGTTTTTATTAAGCTATAACTGACACTTCCCACACATATCTAAGTAATTGTCAGCATATATTACCGTTTATTATTCACAAAAAAACCAGGCAAAAGCCTGGTTTTTCATGCGTAAAAATCAATTAAACAGATTTAAGTTAGACGTTAACGAACTTATTTTACATGCGCTAGAGCTTGTTTTGCTAAGCGGGTAATTTCTTGCCAATTACCTTGTTTAATAATTTCATCAGACACTAACCAAGAGCCACCACAACATACCACATTAGGTAATGCTAAATAGTCTCTTACGTTATTTAAATTGATACCACCGGTTGGGCAAAATTTAATATCTGGAAATGGTCCACCAATTGACTGAAGTGCTTTAACTCCGCCTGATGCTTCTGCAGGGAAGAACTTAAGGTGATCGTAACCTAAGTCTATACCATCCATTAATTCTGAAATAGATGAAATACCAGGAATTAACGCTAAGTTACCTTCTTTACCTGCTTGTAATAAATCTTTTGTTAAACCTGGGCTGATTGCAAATTTTGCCCCTGCATCATAAGACTGTTGCAACAAATCGCGATTGGTTACCGTACCCGCGCCAATAACAGCTTCTGGCAAATGTTTTGCAATGATACTGATCACTTCTAAAGCAGCAGGTGTGCGTAATGTCACTTCTAATACTTTTATGTCAGCAGCTAGCAAGGCTTCTGCTATTGGTATCGCATCTTTAACATCTTTTATCACTAAAACGGGAACTATAGGGCCCATTGCAAATAGATCTGATGGCTGAATTTGCCATTTATTTGATAAAGTCATAATTCCTCTTAATACCTCGTAGTGTTAGTTGTTTGGTTTATGTGATTAGCTTTACTTTTTTCTGACATATATTGATCAAGATAGGCTGATGCGCCAAGTAAGCCAGGTTGTTCTTCAGTAACGACAAATGTTGGGATAGGTTGATTAAAACTAGATAACCGTCCCTTAGCTTCAAATCTTTTTCTAAACTCACTGCTTGCAAAGAATTCGATAAAACGAGGAACAATGCCGCCAGCGATATAAACCCCGCCATAGCTGCCAAGGGTTAAAGCTAGGTTACCAGCGAAACTCCCTAGAATACGGCAGAATTGTGCTAAGGTTTCCACACACAAGGGGCAACCGCCTGATAAGGCTTTTTCAGCTATTTCTTTGGCTGGCAGCACGGTTGCTTCGCCGTGTTTTGCATAACTTAAGGCTTGATATATTTGTTCAATGCCTAAACCTGACAATAATTGCTCACAAGAAACACGGTCATATTTTTTTGACAGGAATTGTAAAATGGCAATCTCTTGTTTATCAACCGGTGCAAAATCTACATGACCACCCTCACCACTTAAACTATGCCAGATAGAACCTAAAGGTATTAAGTTTGCTACACCTAAACCAGTGCCAGCACCACAAATAGAAATAGGTTTGTTTGCTATAACATCGCCAACGCCTATTTGAACTTTTTGATCAGCACCTAAATGTGGAATGGCATGAGCAATAGCAGTAAAGTCGTTAATTAACACCAGTTCATTAAGTTGTAATTGTGACTTTAATTGTGTCTGCGAAAACTGCCAAGGTAGATTCGTCATCACAATAAGATCTTTATCTACCGGGCAAGCAATAGCTAAACAGGCATTTATTTTTTTACCCACCAAGTGTTGGCGAGTAATAAAGTCTGTTAATACCACAGCCAAGCTATCGTGTTCTGCACATGCATAAATGGTTATATTAGCAATGTTTCCTTGCGCGTCGATTTGAGCAACGCGCATATTGGTACCGCCAATATCAGCAATAATGTTTATTTCACTTTGCGGCATAATTATAGCCCGCCTTGAAAATTCTCATCAAATAGTGAACATGCACCCGTTTCAGCAGAGCTTAAATTACGACGCATAAAACCAAACAGTTCACGACCCATACCTTGATGATGACCATTAACTTCAAAAGTGGCATTTTCACGTTTTGCTAGTTCACTTTCTTCTACTAACAACGTTAGCTCGCCTGTCTCACCATCAAGTAAGATCATATCGCCGGTTTTAATTTTTGAAATTAAGCCGCCATCTAATGCTTCAGGGCACAAATGAATAGCCGCTGGAACTTTACCAGAAGCGCCAGACATTCTTCCGTCGGTAACTAACGCGACTTTAAAGCCTTTGTCCTGTAAAACGCCTAACGGTGGCGTTAACTTATGTAGTTCAGGCATGCCACGGGCTTTCGGGCCTTGGAAACGCACAACCGCGATAAAGTCTTTTTCTAACTCACCCGCGTTAAAAGCAATATCAAGTTCATGTTGATCTTCAAAAACAACAGCAGGTGCTTTAATAACAAAACTACCTTCGCGAAGTGATGAGGTTTTCAACACTGAAATACCTAAGTTGCCTTTCATGACTTGTAAGCCGCCATGGCTACTGAACGGTTTTTCAACAGTGGCAATTATTTCGTCGTCGCCTGAGCTAGTTGCACCGTCAATCCAGACTAATTTACCATCTTCCAATACAGGACGTTGGGTATAGCGCGTTAAGCCGCGGCCACAAATAGTTTCAACATCTTCATGTACCAAACCAGCATCAATAAGTTCTTTGAATAGCAATGCCATGCCACCCGCTTCTTGAAATTGGTTAATGTCAGCATGACCATTCGGGTAAATGCGCGTAAGTAATGGCACAGCGTCAGATAAATCATTAAAATCTTGGAAGTTAATAATAATACCTGCTGCTTTAGCAAAGGCGATGATATGCATGGTTAAATTTGTTGAACCACCGGTTGCTAGCAAAGCAACAATGGCATTAACAATTGAACGTTCATCAACCATTTTACCTATCGGCATATAATTGCCCGATTGCTGAGTCAAACGAGTAACTTGGCGGGCTGCGGCTTTGGTCAATTCTTCGCGTAATTGTGTATTGGGTGCGATAAAAGAAGCACCTGGTAGATGTAACCCCATCACTTCAACTACTAATTGATTTGAGTTTGCCGTACCGAAGAAAGTACAAGTACCCGCGCTGTGATAAGACGCAGATTCTGCTTCTAATAATTCTTCCTTGCCAACTTCACCTTTAGCGTACTGTTGACGAACACGTGCTTTATCTTTATTCGGCAAGCCTGATGGCATTGGGCCTGCAGGTACAAAAACTGTTGGTAAATGGCCGAAGGTCATACTGGCGATCATCAAGCCAGGGACTATTTTATCGCAAATGCCTAGCATTAATGCACCGTCAAACATGTTATGCGACAGAGCAACAGCCGTCGACATCGCAATAACATCACGGCTCATCAGACTTAAATCCATGCCTGGTTGTCCTTGGGTAACACCGTCACACATTGCCGGCACACCACCAGCAAATTGCGCTACACCACCGGTCTCTTTAACTGCTGCTTTAATAATTTCAGGATACGTTTGGTATGGTTGATGCGCTGAAAGCATATCATTGTAAGCGGAGACAATGGCGACATCAGAGTGATTAACACCACGTAATGTATTTTTGTCATCTGAACCACAAGCGGCAAAACCATGAGCTAAGTTACCGCAAGATAAGCTAGCGCGATGCACTGTCGTTGATTTTTCACCCGCTATTTTATCAAGGTAAGCTGCACGGCTTGCTTTACTTCTGTCAATAATGCGTTGTGTGATGCGTAAAATATTTTTATTCATAGAAATTTTAGTCATAATTATAGTGCCCAATAAATTTGTGTATTAACGTCTGGCGCTTGTAAAAATGCTCTGATCGGCATTTCTCGACAATCTTGTCCGGCAATAGCGGTTGCTAACACTTGCTTTTTACTCGCACCGCTTATGTGTAAAAAAGTATGCTTGCTTTGCGCTAAAGCTGCAAAGCTAAAACTGATTCGCTGGTATGGCGCCGTTTTTGGTGTAACTTTTATCAGTGCATCACTATCTTGAGCAAGACACTGGGTTATTTCATCACTGCATGGGAATAACGAAGCGGTATGGCCATCTTCACCCATACCTAAAATTAGTACATCTAAAGGTAGTAACTGCTGATTTGCTGCTAGGTTTAAATCAGCTAAAGTATCTTCACTAAAAATATCCCCCTGCTTTAGATGAAAAAAATTAGCATTTACCGCTTCATTTTGTAATAGGTTTTCATGTACTAGCTTGGTATTACTATCGCTAGATTTAATATCAACCCAGCGTTCATCCGCTAAAGTAATGGTAATCGCCTGCCATGCTAATTTCTTTTTCGACAAAGCTTCAAAAAAACCTTTGGGTGTTGAACCACCCGAAACAGCAATGCTCGCTTTACCTTTGCTTTCAACAGCAGCAGTTAATAGTTCAGCGACTTTATCTGCCAATGATTCGTCTAATAATTGACGTTGTTCGAATTCATTAATTTTAAACATTACTCTACCCACTGGCGGTCATCACGCGCAATTAAAGAAATTGATGAAACAGGTCCCCATGAACCTGCGGCATAAGGTTTAGGTGCACTATTAGTTGATTGCCATGCTTCAATAATACTGTCAGCCCACTTCCATGCTGCTTCTACTTCATCACGACGAACGAATAATGATTGATCGCCTTTAATCACTTCAAGTAATAAGCGTTCATAAGCACCTACAACACGCTGGTTGTCATAAGTTTTTGAAAAACTTAAATCTAACTTGTTTTCATGGATCTGCATTTGTGACGCAATGCCAGGAATTTTATTCATCATTTCAAGCTCAACACCTTCGTCTGGTTGCAAACGAATAGTTAATTTATTTGATGGTAATTCCGCATAACTTTCTTTAAATATATTATGAGCTTGCTGCTTAAAATGTACGACTATTTCACTATGCTTTTGTGGCATACGTTTACCTGTACGCAAGTAAAATGGAACACCTGCCCAACGCCAGTTGTCTATTTCAGCCTTAATTGCGACAAAAGTTTCCGTTGTACTATTGGCTTTAGCGCCCTCTTCATTCAAATAACCAGGCACGGCAACACCATTTAAATAACCATCGGCATATTGGCCACGTACCGTTTTTTCTTTAACGTTCTGAAGGGTAATAGGCTTAAGCGCTTTTATAACTTTTAATTTTTCATCTCGAATACTATCAGCACTTAGGTCTGCTGGAGGTTCCATAGCGAGTAGTGAAAGCACTTGTAACAAATGGTTTTGTACCATATCGCGCATTTGGCCTGCTTCATCGTAAAAGCCCCAACGCCCTTCAATACCAACACACTCTGCAACAGTTATTTGCACATGATCGATACAGTTACGATCCCAGTTGTTGGTGAATAAACTATTAGCAAAACGTAACACTAACAGGTTTAAAACAGTTTCTTTACCTAAGTAATGATCAATTCGATAAATTTGTTTTTCTTTAAAGTAGCGAGATACTTGATCGTTAATGACTTTTGATGATTCTAAGCAATGTCCGATAGGCTTTTCCATCACCACTCGGTCAGCAGCCTCAATTAACTTGGCTGATTTTAAGCCTTCACTAATATCACCAAAAATAGCAGGTGGTGTTGAGTAATAGTAGACGCGCGCGCCCTCTACTGACGATAGGGTTTTAGCAAGTTCGCTATAGGCTTTAATATCTTTAAAATCGAGTTGTTGATAAACCAGTCTCGATAAAAATTTCGTTACCGTTGCAGCATCTAAATCTTCAGAAATGAATTCCTTTAAGCTTTCATCTATTTGTTTAGTAAATTCATCAAGTGTAAGTTCGTTTCGAGCAACAGCAATAATACGAGTGTCATCACTCAACAATCCCGCAAGTTCTAATTGATATAAAGAAGGTAAAAGTTTGCGACGAGACAAGTCTCCCAGCGCACCAAAAATAACAATTTCACTTGCTAAAGGGTAATCTATGTTTTTCATAGCATGTATTCTCAATTATATATTTTACTGTAACTAAACTACATTTAAAGCTAATTTATCTGCTATAGCGTCAGCAGTAAAGCACTTTCTGTAATATTATTACATTATTTGCATTTCATTTAAAAATAGCGACTTCAAGGCTACTTTTCAACAAAAAAGATTAAAGGTTTGCAAAATTCACTACTTTTGCTTTATATTAGCCTAAAATATGAAATAAATTTTCATATTTTCTGTTCTAAAGGCAGAAATTAAATTACAGCTACTCTTGATTTGGTCAATAAAAAACCAAATATGTACCAACCAAGTAACGCGCTAAGGCTAAAACGTAATGAATATATTAGAAAAAATCGCCAACGAGTTAGATACTTTCAGTAAATCTGAACGTAAAGTGGCAGAAGTTATATTATCATCACCGGGTACTGTTATACATGCCAGTATTGCCGCCTTGGCAAAACAAGCTAATATAAGTGAACCAACAGTTAACCGTTTTTGTCGTCGACTTGACACTAAAGGTTATCCTGACTTTAAACTCCATTTAGCGCAAAGTCTTGCCAATGGTACACCTTATGTTAATCGCCATGTAGACGAAAATGATTCGGCTGAAGAATATACTTCAAAAATTTTCGAATCAACCATGGCTAATCTCGAATTAGCCCGTAAGAGTTTAGACACGGCAACCATCAATCGCTCAGTAGACCTTTTAACTCAAGCCAATAAAATTTCTTTTTTCGGCTTAGGTGCTTCTGCTGTTGTTGCACACGACGCACAAAATAAATTTTTTCGTTTTAACGTCCCCGTGGTTTATTTCGATGACATCTTAATGCAACGTATGAGTGCTATAAATAGTCGACAAGGTGATGTTGTTGTTGTTATTTCACACACGGGTAGAACAAAATCTTTGGTTGATGTAGCAAGTTTAGCGCGTGAAAACGACGCGACTGTAATAGGTATAACAACCGCCGGCACTCCACTGGCGAAAGAATGTAACTTTGTCTTATCAGTAGATGTTGCAGAAGATACAGATTTATATATGCCGATGGCATCGCGCATTGCGCAGTTGACCTTAATTGATTGTTTAGCAACAGGGTTTACGTTACGCCGTGGCACAAAATTCAGAGACAATTTGAAGAAAGTTAAAGATAGTTTACGTAGCTCACGCTTTGAACGTAAAGACTAATTAGTTGCGACTGGTGAATAACCAACCGCTGTAAACACATAGAAAATAGATAAATTTAAGGATTACGATGCCTAGAAGAACCAAAATTGTCGCGACGTTAGGTCCGGCAACTGACGATAGATCAGTATTAAAACAAGTATTAGCTGCAGGTGTAAACGTTGTTAGACTGAATTTCTCTCACGGTATTCCACAAGATCATATTGACCGCGCAAACACAGTACGTGAGTTATCGAAAGAACTTGGTATTTACGTCGGTATATTAGGTGACTTACAAGGACCTAAAATTCGTGTATCTACGTTTAAAAATGGCCCAATTAAATTAGCCATCGGCGATAAGTTTGAATTAGACGCTGCATTAGAAAAAGGTGAAGGTTGTCAGGAAAAAGTGGGCATTGATTACAAAAAACTACCACAAGATGTTATCCCTGGTGATATTTTGTTACTTGATGATGGTCGTGTGCAATTACGTGTGCTTGAAACCAAGGGACAATCAGTTTTTACTGAAGTTACGGTTGGTGGTCCATTATCAAACAACAAAGGCATTAACCGCCAAGGTGGTGGTCTTACTGCCCCTGCTCTTACTGCTAAAGATAAAGAAGATATTAAACTGGCAGCAAAAATTAATGTTGATTTCTTAGCCGTTTCCTTCCCACGTGACGCTGCTGACATGCGTGAAGCGCGCTTATTGGCGCAAGAAGCCGGCTGTGACGCTCGCTTAGTGTCTAAAATAGAACGTGCTGAAGCAGTAAACGACAACGATGTATTGGATGGTATTATTCTCGCGTCTGACGTTGTCATGGTTGCCCGTGGCGATTTAGGTGTTGAAATTGGAGATGCAGCATTAGTCGGTAAACAAAAACATATTATTGCCCGTAGTCGCCAGTTAAACCGCGTAGTTATTACTGCAACACAAATGATGGAAACCATGATTGAGCAGCCAATGCCAACGCGTGCTGAAGTTATGGATGTTGCAAATGCCGTACTAGATGGTACAGATGCCGTGATGCTTTCAGCTGAAACAGCTGCCGGTAAATATCCGATTGAAACAGTTAAAGCGATGGCTAGCGTTTGTATTGGTGCTGAGAAAGAAAGTTCAGTGACTACTTCAAAGCATCGCGTTGAAACAACGTTTACTGAAGTATCAGAAACTATTGCTATGTCAGCTATGTATGCAGCAAATCATTTAGACGGTGTTAAAGCCATTATTGCCTTGACTGAATCTGGCCATACTACACAGATTATGTCGCGTATTTCTTCAGGCTTACCGATTTATTCATTATCTCGTCATCCTAAAACGTTAACTAAAACTGCTATTTATCGTGGTGTTTACCCGGTTGCATTTGACTCTACAGATGCTGTAAATGCTGAAAAAATGGCTCAAGACGTTTTATCTGCTGTTGTTAAAGGTTCAGAATTAGTTGCTGGAGATAAAGTTATTTTAACGCACGGTGATTTAATGGAAACTGTTGGCGCAACCAACACATTAAAAGTACTAACTTTGACTAAAAAGCATTTTGCTTAAATTCGTTAAATAGTAGCCCGTTTGCTATAACTTCATAACAAACGAAAGTTAAATATAAATAGGTAGCTATATAGCTGCCTATTTTTTTGTTTTAATATTTCTAAAATCCATTATAAAAAAGTTTAAGCTCTGATCTCAATTGAACATTTAAACGGCGCTGGCTAATTACCTTAAAACCACCTTACTAACTACCTTATAATTATCAATAGTTAAAATTAGAAATTACGGCCTTTAATAAGTCAAAGTTGTATTATACCAAGTTGATTAATCATTATTAATTAAGTACTCTAAATCACCGATCACTTTATCAATTTTTTTATTAATCCGCTTACGTTGTTTGTCATTGGCAGTATTTACCATATAAACGAAAATTTTCGCAAACACTTGATTATTATTAGCTGAAATTGCATTTAATTTTTCGTCTCTTAAAGCACGGCCATTTACAAATAAACGATAAAATTCAAACTTAAATTGATGATCAGGTAATTCGCCATTTAAAAGCTCTCCGAATTGATGTGTCCAACGTTGACGATAAACCATACGAGATAAAAGTGAGCGCTGAAAGTTTTTACTCATCAATGTAACTTGCGATTTTTGATCAGCTGTTAGCTTACCAAACCAGGATTTAAGTTGATCTTTTTGGTCATCGCTTCGCTCTTCTCGCCACTCTTGCTGAGAAAGATCTTCGATATCATCAATATTTTCTTGATTAGCTTCTTGTAATGCTAGTAATAACTGCTGTTTTTGCTCGGTAGATAAATTAAAAGCTAGCAGTTGTAATCTAGGCTCTGCGGCCATTAAGAAGTTTTGCCAATGTTGAATAAACTTCGCTAAGTTATCGGTGACTTGTTGCTCGTTTATTTCTTCATTAATCGCAATTTTAAGGCTTTTAAGCTGCTGCACATAAACAGGTAACTGCGTTGTTCTATGCCATAAATGCAATTGCTCAAACTCATGATCAAAGTTTTGCTGTTGCTGCTCATTCAGCGTGACATAATCATCAAGATACCAATTAGTCCACCAATCTAAATGGTTGTAGACAAATCGGAAGCTACAACCAGAAAGCAGCGCAGAGAGTACCATACAAAGCAGTATCTGTTTTATTTTTATCATTTACCCTCCTGTTTTACCAATTAAATTATTGTCTGTACCCTTTAGCGGTATTAAAAGATTTATAGATAAGGCACAGCTTAGATACTGCAGTTCAATCTAGAGTTATAAACGGTGTACCCATTCTTGTTCAGTAGGTTGAAACCCAGATCTTCAAATAGCCCAAGCCCAAGTATATAACTAACAATGACTGGCTTAGAATAAACTAAGCTTAGATTAATACAAAACTCTTTCACCTTAGCTTAATGGCACTTCGCTTTAGCAAACGTTCAAGATAAATAACTGTGACTAACTACTCGGATGACTAAAATTATGACAATTAAACACATAGGTATTTTAACCAGTGGCGGTGATGCACCGGGGATGAACGCAGCCATAAGAGCGATAGTTATTGCAGCACACCATTACAAAATAGCCGTATTTGGCTTTTACGCGGGCTTTAATGGTTTGATTGATGACGAATCCGTATTATTGAGCGATAAAGCTGTCGCGCACATTATCCATAAAGGCGGTACTATTTTAAAAAGTGCTCGTTGCCCAACCATGAAAACATCATTAGGTATAGCACAAGCAACGAGTACCTTAATGAAGGAGAAAATAGATGGTTTAATTGTGATTGGTGGTGATGGCTCATTTACAGGTTTACTTGCTTTACAAAAGCAGTGGTCTGGTCAAGTGATCGGTATCCCAGGTACCATTGACAATGATATTGATGGTAGTGACTTTAGCATAGGTTTTTCAACAGCGATCAATACCGCTATAGAGGCGATAGATAAAATACGCGATACCGCAGAAGCGTTTGAACGAATTTTCATTGTTGAATTAATGGGACGAAATAGCGGCCATATTACTTATAATGTCGGAATTGCTTGCGCGGCAGAACAAATCATTTCATTTGAAAACTTTGCCACAAAAAATCAAACCGCCAGTGAACAAGAAAAGTTACTCGCCTTAGCAAAAGAAATAAAGCTCGCTCAAGCCAATAGGCATGCTAGCTATATTATCGTGCTGGCAGAAAATTTATGGCAAGGCGGAGCTACTGCACTAGCACAACAGTTGCAAACACTCGCTAATATTGATTGTACTGCCTGTATACTCGGTCATATCCAGCGTGGCGGCTCACCAGTTGCCAAAGATAGAATTTTAGCAACAAAACTTGGCGTGGGTGCAGTACAGGCCATGATCGCAGGAAAGTCTAATATTATGATTGCCGAGCAAAACAATGCTGTCGCCCATGTAGCATTACAAACAGCCATTATGCATCAACAAGGCGTGAGTAATAATTTAGTACAGGCTCAAGAAAATATTTTAGCGTTAACCGCGCAGCGACTTTGATAACCGAACTTGTGCTGCGTTGGCATATAAATAAACTAACCTTAAGGGTATTGAGTGACTAATTTTGCCTGTTGTTGATCAAAAAATTGTTTAAGAAAATCAATTAACAATCGTAATTTTTTTGATGTTGCAGCCCCTGGCGGAAAAACGCCATAAACATCGATGGCTTTAAGCTGGTAATCGTCTAAAACAGTTTGTAATCGTCCTGCTTTAATTTTTGGCCAAGCATCATAGGTTGGCACTCGACCTAAGCCATGACCCCCTTCAACAAAAGCGGTTCTTGCCGTGGCATTATTAGTTTTTATTGTACCTTTAATATCAACTGTATATGTTCGTCCTGACTTTTCAAGTGCTAATTTATTACTGGTAAGTTTGTAGACTACCCAATTATGTTGATTTAATTCACTTGGTTTATTCGGACGCCCATGTTGTTTAAAGTACTCTGGAGATCCGCAAATACAAGTAGATAAAACAGCAAGCTTTCTTGCTTGTAAACCTGAGTCAGATAATGGTGCGCCTCTAATCGCTAAATCAATACCTTCTTTTACAATATTGACTACTTCATCGGTTAACATAATATCAAGCTCGATCTTTGGATAAATATTTCGAAATTTGTCCAAAGCAGGCACAATAGTATGCAAGCCTACGCTTACTGGACAGGTAATTTTAAGCAGTCCTTCGGGTTCATTTTTAACGTTTTCAATTTGTTGATTCGCGGCACTCGCTTGTTGTGCAATGATACGACACCTTTGATAATAATCACTACCCGCTTGTGTAAGGGCAATTGAGCGCGTTGAACGGTTTAATAGTGTAACGCCAAGTTGTTGTTCTAGTTTTTTTATATGGTAGCTTACTACGGCTCTTGAAAGCCCTATATGCTTTGCTGCCGCACTAAAATTCCCTTGTTCAACCACATGTGAAAAAACCACCATGCTCTTCAACTGTTCAAAAGAAATATCCATTTAATCCTCAGTAATAACAAATTTGATAATAAAGAATAAACACTTAGCTATTGTATCAATAATTAAAACAAAGATATCAAATTACTCTGCATTGTATTAAAAATAATTGAGCATATACTTTGTCCATAGATTGAAGAACTTAATTCTGTTACTTCATTATATTTATTTTCAAGAAAGTATTTTCATCAACTTTTACTTTTAAAAACAAGTCGCTGATTAACAGCAAAGGATAATTAAAATGACTGCAACAAATACAAATAAAGTATTAATGGTATTAACTTCGCATGATAAATTAGGTGACACAGGTGAAAAAACTGGTTTCTGGTTAGAAGAGTTTGCTGCCCCTTATTATCAACTAATTGACGCGGGTTACTCTGTAACATTAGCCTCACCTTTAGGCGGACAACCACCGCTAGATCCAAAAAGCGCAGAAGTTGACTTTCAAACAGATGCTACTCGCCGTTTTGAGCAAGATAAAGAAAATCAACAAGTATTGGCGACCACAACCAAGTTAAATCTTGTTGATGCGAATGATTATGCCGCTGTATTTTATCCTGGTGGACACGGCCCAATGTGGGATTTAACTCATGATCAAGACTCTATTGCTTTGATCTCAGCTTTCATCGAACAAAATAAGCCAGTAGCTGTAGTTTGTCATTCAACGTCAGTATTGCTTAATGTTAAAGACAAAAATGGCAACCCAATCGTTAAAGGTAAAAAAATGGCTGGCTTTACTAACAGTGAAGAAGCAGCTGTACAGTTAACGGATATCGTGCCATTTTTACTTGAAGATGAGCTAATTAAGCAAGGCGCAAACTACCAAAAAGGTGACGACTGGTCATCATTCGTTGTTGAAGATAGCGGTATTATCAGTGGCCAAAACCCAGCGAGTTCAAGCGAAGCGGCTGCACGTTTAATTAAAAAATTAAGCTAATACCTAAAGTCATTACAACAAAATCCACATAGCCAATTATCTGGATAGATATTTGGCTATGTTATCTCTAATACTCATGATATTTAGTTAGGACAATATAATGACCGCTAACATAGTTAATAATGCCGATAGCACTTCTACATTAAAACAAAATTGGCAGCAAAACCGTCAATTTACTTTAGCTTCTCGTCCTGTAGGCGCGCCAACAGCCGAGAACTTTAACCTTATTAATACCGAAATACCGACACCGAGCCAAGGTGAAGTATTATTAAGAACGGTATATTTATCCCTAGACCCTTACATGCGTGGTCGTATGAGCGATGCAAAGTCTTACGCTGAACCGGTTGCGATTGACGAAGTTATGGTTGGTGGCGCGGTTTGTCGTGTTGAGAAATCTCTCAATGACAATTTCCAAGTTGGCGATTTAGTTGTGGCTTATACCGGTTGGCAAGATTATGCGCTTTCCAATGGTGATGACCTGTTAAAGTTACCTAAAGCGTTAACCACACCATCATATGCACTTGGCGTGTTAGGTATGCCGGGGTTAACCGCCTATATGGGCTTACTCGATATTGGCCAACCAAAAGCAGGTGAAACCGTAGTTGTGGCAGCAGCAAGTGGCGCTGTAGGTAGCTTAGTCGGCCAAATTGCGAAATTACAAGGTTGTCGTGTTATTGGTATCGCCGGTAGTGAAGAAAAGTGTAATTACGTTACTAACACGCTTGGTTTTGATGCCTGTTTAAACCATAAAGATGAAAATTTAGCAAAGTTACTGGCTGAGCAATGTCCTGCTGGTATTGATGTTTATTTTGAAAATGTCGGTGGCTCAGTATTCGACGCTGTAATGCCACTATTGAATTCTAGCGCGCGAGTACCTGTTTGTGGTTTGATTTCGCAATACAATGCTACTGAGCTGCCTTCTGGGCCTGACAGAATGTCGCAACTGATGGGACTAATATTAGTTAAGCGCATTAAAATGCAGGGCTTTATCGTATTTGATGATTACGGTCATCGTTACAACGAATTTAGTCAAGCGATGGGCCAATGGCTTGCTGAAGGTAAAATTCAATATCGTGAAGATAAAGTTATCGGTTTAGAACAAGCAGCAAGTGCTTTTATCGGCCTATTAAAAGGTGAGAATTTCGGTAAACGTGTTATAGAAGTAGGACCGATCGAATTAGCTAAATAAGCTGTTTGTCGCCAGATTAGTAAAAATTTAAAAAGAGTAAACACAAGCGTTGTTTACTCTTTTTTTATATCAATAATTTAATCGATAAAATTTTATCAATGCCTAGCGATACTAACTCAGGCGCGACAACCATTCCTGATCGGTTAACATTTCTTTTGATATTTTCATTAGCCTATTTTGTAACTCGTCTGATAAAGAATTCATTATCATTCTGTAGGTAAAGTCTTGATAATTACGATTTGAAAAATGAATTTGATTTTTTTGTTTCATTTTTGTGATAAAATAACGTGCCGTTGATTGCGTTATTCGTGTTACATCTACACGTTCTTCCATGAGTTTTTAATATTTTCCATAGCATGACTGACATTCACGCGTTTAATATCACCATTGGCGATCAACTCATCTGATCCTAAATATCGATACCCTACTAATCCACCTAACGTATGACCTTTTAATGATTCAGGTGCTTTATATTCAAACGGATGATCAATGCTAGACAAAAGACAATTAGCTTCTTGAGTATAGCCATGTGTCCATTGATATTTAGTCTCATTTGCATCTCCGTGCCAGACAGGCAGTGTCCAAGGTATAATAGCTTTTTCAGTGCTATCTATAGCCTATTTACCCGAGATTTAGGTAGACGATAAATAGCATTGAATTACAACTAGAAGCATAGTTCTATTAAGGTTAATTACATAATAAATAAGCATGGAACATTTAGCATAAATAATATCTAGGGTAGTGAAAATAATAGAAAAGTCAGTTTATCTATTCTTTATTGAAATCTCCGATCCATGCACTGAAGCTGTCCGATACTTTTTTTACAATATGAAATTCATGTTCGTAAAACCATACGGGTACATCGGTGTGCTTGATTTCACAATCGCTAAGTTTAAAACAAAACATGTTGCCCTTACAGTCTGACGCAAACAAGATATGACCTTTTGGCATACCACTCATTTCATATAATTTAGAAAGTGAATATACATCTTCAAGGCTTAAAAAATCCTGTACTTGGGAAAGCTCGACCGATAAATCACATGTTTTAGTCATAACATTAGGCGTGTGAAGTAAACCGTAATTCGACAATAGGTATTTGTATGAGTCAGGTAATATTACAGAAAGTCGCGCTTCAAGCTCTGCAATATCAACGTTAGATATAGGTGTCATAGCTTGTTCACTGCAGTTGTTATCCATATAACGATCAATACTTTGCACTTAGAGGTACTCCAAATATAAGAACTTTTTGAGAGGGTTCATTAACATGCTCTTTTTTAAAATTAGTCGTCTTTTGAAAAGTGATTAAATAAATCAATCAAAATGGAAAACACTTCTCCTGCTTGGTCAAAATCTTTATCAGCCTCACTATACTCTTCTCTCGCGGCTTGATGTTGTCCGATTGATTGGTAATAATCACCAGATTTAATGTGCCTTTCAGCACTTTTATCTAAATCCGAACTTGATGCACAGCCCGTTGTTAAAGTTAACAACATTAATCCAACCATTAATATCCGCATTTTATTTCATCCTTGTAGTTTACTGGTAATTAAGTTTAATCAGTCAAATTATGTTTTTTTAAGCTCTAAATTCCTGATAAAGTTCACCTTATTTCGTTAATTCATGTTTCAGGGATAGTCTCAATTTAACTTTCATTGAAAAGTAACGCAACTGCACTGTCTTTTAGATAAAATCGGGTTATCAATAGAATAAAGGCAACATTATGCGTATAACCTTATGCATAGATAATTATGCAACTAGTGAGAGGTTTCTCTCCAAATAGCGGACAGAATATCTATTCATGAAACATTAATGATAAGATCTATACGTTAAGTCGTCACCGCTTTTTTAACTTTCTCTTTATAGCTACGACTGACTTTTAATTCTTTGCCGTTTGACATCACTAAATAATACTCACCATTAAGTTGGCTGCAAAACTTATCAATGTAACTTTTGTTCACTATGGTAGAGCGGTGGCTGCGTAGAAAGCGTCTTGGGTCTAGCACTTCTTCGAGCTGCTTCATGGTTTTACGTAAGATATGGGTATTATCATGAGTATGCACGCACATATAGTCGCCAGCAGCGTCAATCCATAAAATATCTTTTACGGGCACCCGGCTGACTTCTCCGGCGTCTTTTATCGCTAAAACGTCGGAATAACTAGACATACTGACGGGTTCGTTATTTTCTAATTCTTGTAGAATTTTTTCACAGTCGTTACCGGTTACATCACTCACTAAACGCACTAATTTTGATTTATGAAGTGCATTTACTTCACTACTGATGCTTTGGCGGATTTTATCTAAAGTTTGCGCTAAGCGTTGTTCGTCAGCAGGTTTAAGTAAGTAATCTTGTGCGTGTACTTCAAAGGCTTGCATGGCGTATTGATCATAAGCGGTCACAAAAACCACCATAGGCAATAATAAGTCCTGCTCAATAATCGCTTCAACGACTTCAAAGCCGTTTAAACCTGGCATTTGAATATCGAGAAAAATGAGATCTGGTTGATAAGCCCTAACAGCTTCTAATGCTTCTCTGCCATTAGTGCATTGGGCAATAATGTTAATGTCTTTGTGCACTTGTAAACGAACCGCAAGACCTTTTCTGGCAAGGGGTTCGTCATCAACAATTATAGTGGTGAGCTGCTTGCTCATACTCGATGGCCAACTTCATAGGGAATGCGTATACTGATTTTAACACCAGTTGGTGTGTTGTTGGCAACAACTAAAGAAAAATCCTTCTGATATAAAGCCTGTAATCGTTCACGAGTATTGACTAAACCAACACCATTCTCACGAAATAAGTTGCCATTTATAATGTCTGCACCGGGCCCATCATCAGCTAACTCTATCAATAAATCGTTACCAAATCGGTGCACCTTCACATGAATTCCGCCGCCTTGCTCTTGCACGGCAACAGCATGCTTAATCGCATTTTCAGCTAAGGGCTGCAATATCATGCTAGGCACCAAGGCAAATTTACAGTCATTAGCAACATCAAAGGTTACTTGTAATCGCTCTTCGAATCGCACTTTTTCAATATCTAAATAAAGCCTGAGTGCTTGTAATTCGCTATCGAGCGTAACTCGCTTCATGGGATCTTTTTCAAGTGAATAACGTAAAAATTCACTTAATTTAGTGACCATGCCATTGGCCGCTTTGTTTTCTTCCACCAAAATTAAGGTTGATATTGCATTAAGGGTATTAAATAAAAAGTGGGGATTGAGTTGATAACGTAACATTTTAAGCTGCGCTTGATGAGCAACAGTATTGGCGCGTAATACATTTTGTTTTTCTATTTGTAGCATTTGGTAGTATTTAGTACCAAAATATAAGCCGCTCCAACTTAAAATAATAAAGAAAGATAACAGGCTATTTTTGGTGTAATACAGCCAAAAGTCAGGTCGGTAACCGTGTTTATATATTTCCCAATAATTGATGTTTTTGACTACTTGCCATAATACACCCGTGCAATAAGAAGCTAATATCACCACGATGGCAATTTTTAACGGGGTAAAATTCCAGATACGACGATAGATATACCTAAGCGGTGCGGTAAATAACCAACCGGCATAGGCATTCAATAAGATAATAACAAGAAAAATATCGCGTAAGTCGTGCAGTAATGAGCCTAAGTAATGTACTAAGGCAAAACCACACCAACCAGCGGTATGAACCAACCAAAATAAGCGATTTCTATTTTCTACAAACTCTTTCCAATTCACACAATACACCAACAAGTGAGGTTAATGTAATTATGCGCTAAGCAAGTTATTCTCGCACTACCACTAATCCTAAGATTAGTGCGCCTTATCTCATTTCGTTCAAAACAATATCTGCCTGTGGGTACCTAATCGCCAGTATGCTGAGTTGTTTTATAGCTAATTTTTTGTATTTTAATTGCTTTCTACTCTGATATTCAACCATGTACCACAAGGCATTGATTAAGAATGAAAAATCTAGGTAACACGTAACCAATACTGTTGATGTTTTAAGTGTGTTTTGTGTTTTACTTGCTATATTGTCGACAATATCTAAAGGTTTATTCGGTAATTTTTTGGATATTATTGCTTGCTGATAAAGCGATTCAATCAGTTCAACTTTACCCGCATCTATATTATTAACCGCCATTAGCATCGCTAATTCATACTCTATTGGTGCGATGCATGCGCACTCAAAATCAATTAATTTATATAAAGGTTCAGCACTTGTATCGTCATTTTTAAGCTGTATAACATTACTAAAGTTAGTGTCTCCATGGCAAAGAACTTGCTGAATGTTTGACAAAAACTTGGATGTGTTCACCAAGTTTTTCTGTAAAATATTTAATAAAAATTGTAGGGCTTTATCTTGAGTATCACTAAGTTTTATTTTTTGTAATAATTGGTTGATCGTAGCTGATATATCGAGGTTAGGTATGTTGGACTGTGTTGGTACATTCACATCGGTAATGAATGTTTTCTGAGCTAATGCTTGATGGTTACGTTGACTATTATAACTGACACTAAGATCTAGAATACTATGACAGCGTGCCAATAGCGCTAGTACTATTGCTATTTTTTCATCTTCACTTTGATCGCTTTTCTCAAGCCCCTGACCTGTTATAAACTCTGTAACTAACCAGTTATGCCCAACATAGACTAATTTTGGCGCAATTCCTTCGCTTGCAGCAAGTTGGCTTACGAATGGTTCAATACTGTTAGCCGTTAAATACTTGGCGAATAGGGATTTATTTTCATAGCTAACATGAAAACAAGGATTGCTTAAGCCTGCATCAATATGACGAATGTGTTCTACCTTGAGTTGATTAAAACAAGGTAGATGGCATAATTCAAGCGTTAACGAATGTTGCTGATGGTCTATTATTGATTGATCCAATTTCAAAAGGTTTCCCAAAAAGTAACATAACTTATTTAACACTTGCCAATAAGCTATGCCAGAAACTAGTTAACATACTATTGAGCAATGAGTTAGCGTTATCCCGCAACAGAGTTATCAATACACATGTCTTGGTGCTGTTGACGAAATTGCAGCTTATATTGCTTACGCCATTCCCAATAGCCATAAGCGGCAATAATGACAAAACCTCCAAATAGCGCAGCGGTTGGTAACAAGCCCTTTTCAACATAAAGAAATATAGAAACAATATCGATAACAATAAAGTATAACCAATTTTCCAGTACTTTTTGGGTCACTAAATAGGTAGCAAACACCGCAAATACGGTAGTGCTGCTATCAAGGTATGGAAAATGTGCTGGCGTATAAGTCGCCATTATCCAGCCTAAAACGAAAGAGACTGCTGTTAAAGCCAAAATTATACTGCTATGACGATGTAGCGTCCATTGACTGTACAAAAGCTCTTTAGAATGACTATTGAAGCTCAATCGACTATTTTTGTGCCAGCAAGCCCAACCATACACAGCCATGAGTAAATAATACAACTGCAGTAGGCTATCCATCCATAGATAAACGTCATAAAAAATGACGGTATATAATACGGTACTCAAAATAGCAGCCGGCCAGCACCAAATATTACCTTTTGCCGCTAAAACGACATAGAGTAATGATGCGGCAACAGCGACTAGCTCTAATACTGGCAATGTTGTGAAATAATTAATAATTTCGCTTGTTGCACTGATTGAATTCGACATTATGATTCAGCTTCTACAACAGATCGATCTCCGCCTATAAATTTGCAAATAAATACCGCAGCATTTAGCGTTTGATGCACATGTTTTATTTCAGCCATGACATGTTGTGTAGCTAAATCATAATCACCAAATACTTGCGTACTCATGCCATTGGTTACTACCGTTAAACCTGAAACTAAACGTAAACGTTTAATAAACGCCCATATTTCAGTTTTAAATTTGTCTTCCGCTAGCGGGTATAAACTAATTTCAATTGATATTTTCATATTTAATTCTCTTAATAATATTATTAAATAAACAACACATTAGTCTTTATACCAAGTTGATTACTCAATGTGTTGCACTATATTTATACTTATCCGCTACAATTATTTTTTATCGCAAAAAAATCTAATAACAATAACTTATTAAAACTCCCAACTAAAATTCATAGTCGAAAGTTGCACCAAAAACAGCGGGTTCAGCTAATTGATAATAGGCTTTGGCGGTGTATTCGTCTCTGGGGTCATTGCCGAAATAAAAGCCACGGGTCGCGTAAGTTTCATCCAATAAGTTACGCGCCCATAGCTTCACTTGCCAATCATCTCTGGCATAACTAATGGACATATTAACGACTTCAATTGACTCTGACTTTTCTTGATGAGTATCAGAAAACAAGAACTCATCCTTACCATCAACCGAAATATTAACTAATAAATGATCAGATAATTGATAATTCAAACCGAGATTAAATTGATAGCTAGGTGCATGTGCTTGTTCGTCACCTGACTTGTCGATTCCATCTGCGGCAATAAAACCTTTATATTCAGTATCTAAAAGCCCTAACGCACCGTATATTTCAAGTTTAGAGGTAATTTGCCAGCCTGCCTCAAATTCAAGACCTAGATTACTACCCGTTGCCGCATTACCTAAATATGAAACAAAGTCTGTGCTGCCATCTTGTCGTTCTTCTAAATAAGACGTACGTACCTGCATATCGTCTCTATCCATATAAAATATCGCGCTTCGAACATAAGCTTGATTGTCCAATAGACTGACTTTATAGCCTAATTCATAATTCCATAAGTATTCAGGCGTAAACTCACGAAGATTAGCGGGTAAACTACCATCAGTATTAGCACCGCCGGCTTTATAACCGCGATTTACTGAGCCATAAAATAAATTATTGTCGTCCATTTGGAATGACAACACCACTTTACCGCCAACCATAGTATCGCTAGGATCAAAACTAAGTTGCTCTGCATCGATGTAATCTGAATTTCTGCGCTCTACCCTTAAGCCCGTTGTCAGGCTTAGTTTATGATTAAGTTGAGTGTCAAACTGAACAAATGCAGCAATATTCTCGGTATCAAAAGATGAGCTAAAATCGCTAGACAAATAAGTGTATTGACGTAATAAGTCCTCTTTTTCTTGCTTAAAGTATAATCCTGTTATCCAAGCCGTTGTGTTATTAAAAATTTCACCACCTGGCTCTGATACTGCCCTTAATTCAAAAGTCGTTGATGTTTTATCACGAAAATAGTGATCTTCTGAACTATATTCCCATCCTGGACGAATCCCCTCATAGGCCCAATCTTCATCATAGCCGTAGTCCAGTGCTGAATCAGCATAGCTAATAATACTTTCAACTGTAAAGTCATTAAAACCGCTATACGTAAATTTAGCCGCTAACGCTTTGGTGTCTTGGCGATCAAATCCCGGTTGGTCTGATAAAGTTTGGCGAGTATTAGCAAGTGAGAACGCATCGTAGCCATTATCAAAATCAGCAACAAACGCGGTTAAGTCAATAGTTAAGTCATTACTTGCTTTAATCGCTAACTTGCCACGCAGGGTTAATTCATCACGATTATTAGTGTCGTCACGATTTAGAAAATCATTTTCAATAAAACCATCACTACTGAACTGTTCAATAGCTATGCGATAATTTACCTTTTCAGTTGCGGGACCAGACAATACCAAGCCAGCGCTATAGCTGTCGTAATTTCCTGCAGATAATTTGACTTTACCCTCAAAACTGTCGGTAGGTGCACTGGAAGTAATATTTATCATTCCAGCCATGGCATTAGCACCAAAGCGTGTGCCTTGTGGACCACGATAAACTTCGACTTGTTCAACATCAAACGTTGACGCTATGCTACCTATGCTAGAAAAATCTATTCCATCAATCACTAAACCAACAGATGGATTAATTGGCTCTTTAAATTGGCTACGCTCACCAATACCGCGAATTTGATAATATCTAGCGCGTTGAGTACCACTAGAAAAATTTATATTGGGTGCTCGAGCAATGATCTCTTCTAAGTTCTGTGCGTTACGAGCGCTAATTTCATCACTAGCGATAACAGATAAAGAACTTGCCGTTTTTTGAAGCGAACTCGTGCGAAAGTCGCCATTAACAGTGATAACTTCTGTAGCTTGCTCTAGGTTTTTAGATAAGGTATTCGATGACGTGTCAGCGGCAAAAATTGTTGGTGTAACAATGCTAGTAAAAATAGCCAAAGCTACAGGTGATGTTTTAAATTTCATTATGATCTCATAAATTCGATTAAGAATATGTTATGGGATCCGGCATGGGGGAAGTTAGATAGCTGTTCGGTAACAATCTATAGCATTAAAGCACAAGTAAAAATACTGAAAATATAATGCTACAGAGCGGTAATGCGATTAGCTTAACCATTCCTACGCCGGTACTATCCGGTTCAGGTTCTAAGGGTTCGCTTCGCATCTCAGCCTTTAAAATCGTATACGATTTTCAGGCACCCCTTGGCTCGTTATGCATACTAACAATATTTTTTTAAAAGTACAGGGGAAAAACCTTCATGCACTAAAAATTATGCTGTTATTACTATCACTTAAGCTAAAGATAACGGTATTTACCAAATTATCTATTTTCCAAACTCGATCACTATTATATTTAGTTATCGTCAATCGTATCGCTCATTATTTAAGGTCTAGCATTCTACCTAACGGTTCACCACCGACTAAGTGTAGATGTATATGGTAAACCTCTTGGCCGCCGTGTTGATTACAATTCATGATCAAGCGGTATCCATTTTCGGCTATACCTTCGGCTTTCGCGAGTTTTTTCGCCACGGTAAACATGCGACCAATAGTCAGTTCATCGTCCTGTTCAATATCATTGGCCGTTGGGATCAACTTATTAGGTATAATTAAAATATGACTGTTCGCTTGTGGTGAAATATCACGAAAAGCCGTCACTAATTCGTCTTGAAAAAGTAAAGGTGTTGGAATTTCTTGACGAATAATTTTAGAAAATATGGTTTCTTCAGCAGCGTGTTTATCAGCCATAATTTAGCCTTTATAAAATTAAAATATATGTCGCTCAGTTTAACGATAAGTTAAGCGAATAACAAAGAATTATCATTCACTTAACGCTCGATATTTTTTTGATAGCTCAGATTACTCCGTTAAATTAATTTAACTGGGTAATCAGCTTTTTCTTACTATGTGAAGTCAATTTTTTCATATCCTCTACAAGTAAGTAATTTACCGGAACTAAAATTAGCGTTATAAAAGTCGCAAATATAATACCAAAACCAAGAGACACAGCCATCGGGATCAAAAACTGCGCTTGTGTTGCCTTCTCAAACAGTAATGGCATTAAGCCAATGAAGGTGGTTAAAGACGTTAGCATGACCGGCCTAAATCGCGATTGTGCCGCGATTAATACTGCATTGTAAGCCTTCTCCCCAGCGCGTACTTTAGTGTTAATAAAATCAACTAGCACTAAACTGTCATTCACCACAACGCCGATCAGCGCCATTAAGCCTAATAAACTCATGATGGTTAGATCCATCCCCATGATCCAATGGCCTATAATGGCACCTATGGCGCCAAACGGGATCACCGACATTACAATGATGGGTTGCACATATGATTTAAACGGTATCGCTAATAAACAATAAATAATAAAAAATACAAAGACTAAGCCCCAAGCAAGGCTACTAAACGAGTCTGCTTGCTCGCGAGCCTCCCCTTCCAAGCTGTAAGATACACCAGGATACTTGCCCATTAGCTCGGTTAAAAACTGATTAAGGTCGGCATTTAGCGTGGTCATGTTAGTGGTGTTTTTATCAATATCCGCAGTAACATTCACCGTACGATATCGGTCAATACGTTTAATCGCCGACGCACTTTTCCCAGGTTGTAATAACGCTACATGCGATAACGGTACTTTGCCACCCGTAGGGGTATTTATCAGCATATCGTTCAGGCTTGATATAGATTGCCGCTCTGATAATGGAAAGCGTAACATAACACGAACATCATCACGCCCTCGCTGAATACGCTGGATTTCTGAACCAAAGTAAGCATCTCTAACTTGTCTGGTGACCCAAGCGTTACTCATACCCATGGCGTATCCTTGCGCCGTTAATTCTATTTGCAGTTCTTCTTTACCGTTAGATAAACTGTCAGCTATTTCAAAAGCGCTAGGATACGTTCGAATGCGGGTTTTAACTTCATCTGCGACTTGATTTAAGGTTTTTAAGTCAGTTGCTGAAAGTTGTACATCAATAGGATCGCTGCCCCTGCCTATTTCGGCCCTAAAGGTAACACTTTCTGCCCCCGGTAATGGACCAATTAATTCCCGCCACTCATTGACTAATTGTGCTGTACCTATACCGCTGTCATTTTTATCTGCCGGCTGAATTTCAAAGCGTACTCGACCGCTGGCGTCTTTGGTGATAGCCAAGGTATTTAAAATCAAGCTATTACCGTCGTCATCACGGTATTTATCTTGTAATATTTTGGCTGCATTCGACATTTTCTCTACATAAGAGTCAACGACATCAAAGCTAGTACCTACTGGCATAGTAACGCTACCACGAGCAGTTTCACTCGCAATACGTGGGAAAAATACGAAGCGAGTCCAGCCACTAGTAATAAATGCTAGAATCAAAATAAACACGCCAAAAAACAAAGCCACGGTAGTTAAACGGTTACGAATTGCTATTGACAATAATGGCTTGTAATACTTGAGAATTGCGTTTTCAAAGCCATCAGCAAAGCCTTGTTGCCACACACTGAATTTTGATTGTTTTGTACTTTCACTACGCAATCGTAGTGACTTTAAATGCGAAGGCAGAACAAATTTAGACTCTATTAAACTAAATAGCAGTACCGGAATAACAATAATAGGAATTTGCGCAAATAAAGCACCTCGTTGTCCTTCAATAAACGCTAAGGGTAAAAATGCTGCCACGGTAGTTAAAATACCAAAGGTCACCGGTGTTGCCACTTCTTGAGTGCCCTTTATCGCCGCTTCTAAACCACTAGATGCTGTTTGCGTATGACGATAAATATTTTCTCCGGTCACTATGGCATCATCAACGACAATCCCCAGCACTAGAATAAAACCAAATAAGCTCATAATATTAATTGAAATGTCGAAAAACGGCATCACAATAAACGCTCCCATAAAACTGATGGGAATACCTATAGACACCCAAAATGCTATCGAGGGACGTAAAAATAAAGTCAACAAGATCAGTACGAGAAAGCCACCTTGTAAAGCATTAGTGATCAGGGTGTTTAAGCGACTTTTTACAATTTCAGAATCATCATCCCAGTAACTTAATACAAAACCTTGTGGCAGGCTATCTTGTCGTTCATCAATATAGTTCTTTACGGCATCAGCAACGTCAATTGCGCTTTGATTGCCAATTCTATACACATCAATTAACGCACCTTGCTGGCCATTAAAACGAGCACGTAAGGGCGTCTCTTCAAAACCATCATTAACTTGTGCAATATCTTCCAAATATAAAAACGTGCCATCAGTATTGGTTTTTATAACAATTTTTTCAAACTCGTCTCGACGATAGGCTTGTCCCTTATTACGTATAAGAACATCACCGCCATCAGTGCGAACATTACCTGCAGAAATATCGACAGAGCTACTACTGATTGCTGTAGAAATTTCAGATAGGGTTAATTGATATTGCTCCAATTTACTTTGGTTAATATCAATACTAATTTCATAGTCGCGAACTGCATCTAACGCTACTTGGGTTACTTGAGGTAGTCGCAGCAAATCGTCACGTACTTGTTCAGCAAACTCACGTATTTCTTTTTCACCGTAATCAGAAGCAATAGTAACTGAAATAACATTACGTATACGCTGTGCGATTGCGGTAACTGGCTTTTCTGCATCAGCAGGAAAGGTATTAATTGCATCGACACGGCTTTTAATATCAGCGAGTAAATCTCGTACATCTGTATTGGAGTCAGCTTCAATTCGCACCGATGCCCCGCCTTCAACAGACGTACTGGTGATTTTTTCTATGCCTTCAAGATCTTGAACAGCTTCTTCTATTCGAATTGCGACACCTTGTTCTGCATCTTCAGGTGTTGAACCCCGTAAGGACACAGAAACATTAACAATCTCAGATTCAAAAGATGGAAATACCTCTAATGGAATACTACTTTTTATTGAGAAAATACCGGTCAATAAAATGGTGATCATCAATAAATTAGCAGCAACATGATTTTTTGCAAACCAAGCAATCATGACTTAGCCCCTTTATCTTCACGCGATTGCTTTGCATTTGGTCTAGATTTTGAGCTTTTGTCAGGCTTATTATCAGCGCTAGGTTTTACTCTAGTTTGTTTTGATGCTTTAACAGGCTTACCGTCAATACTATTTATGCTAACTATGGTGCCAGAGGTTACTTGACCTAAAGGTGTTAATACCAATAATTCGTTAGCTTCTAGACCGGCTTTAATTACCGCTACATCATCACTTTGCCAAGCAATAGTAATATTTTTACGCTTAAGAATATTATCATCAACAATATACACATAGCTGCCTTGATAAATCGCTTTATTTGGAATAGTTAAGGCCTTTTCAATCGTTTTACCTTTAATTTTTGCACTAACATATTGTCCAATTTTTAAAGGTAAGCCATTACCTTCATTCTCGCCATAAGGATCGTCAATTTGTGCTACTACAAATAATTGCTGTGACTCTTCATCAAATGCTCCCTCGGTGCGCACTACTTTACCTTGCCAGCTTTGACGAGTGGCTAAATCTGAATAGATAGTAACAACAGGCTGTTCTTGAGCGGTAGCATTTTCAAAGCGATTGATCTCTGGCAACATCATGTAAGGCAGGTCTTTATTTTTAAGTGGCAAACGAATTTCGACATAATCTACGGCATAAATTTCTGCAAGTTCGGTCCCAATACTGACGACTTGTCCAACATCAACTGATTTACTTAATATACGTCCAGTATATGGCGCAACAATGTGACTTCGCTCTACGGCTAATTCAGCTTTAGATAAACTGGCTTGGGCTGAATAAACTGAAGCCTGTGCCGCCATTAATTGTGGTTTACGCAGTACTAAATCAGGTGCTTTTTTGTCATTACCTAAACGTTGCCAGTCTTGCTCTGCTTGTTCTACACGCGCTTGTTCTTCACTAAAGCTTTGTTCTGCGCTAAACAGACTCGCTTGTGCAATTTTAACTTCGGCAAGTAAGTCTCTTTGATCTAATTCAAGCAATACGTCGCCTTGTTCAAAAAATCCACCGGCTCTAAATTTTGGGTTAATACGGATAATTTGGCCTGATACTTGTGGCAATAACACACTCTGTGTACGAGGCTTTATGGTGCCATAGCTATCAATTGTAATAGCAAGATCATTACGCACTAATTTCTTTACCTCAACACTAATTTGCGGCAATGCACTTGGGCGACCCCGCTTTGCTGAAGGAGGATTACTAGTGACAATATAGGCTGCAAATAAGAGCGACAATAATACGATGATCGGTAGGAGTTTTTTTAATTTTAACGACATTACTTTTCCATGCTTATACGGTGAGTTAACGATGCTGGTAATGAGTTACCTTTAGTACTGTTTGTTTGCTGCGTTTGGGTTGTGCCATCAAGATAGTCACCACCTAAAGCAAGGTAAATTTCGATTCTATTTTGTAATAATTCATTGGTTAGTTGAATAACGGTAGTTTGAGCATCAAATGAACGTCTTTGAGATTCTAATACCGTGGTATAGGTGACTAAGCCACGTAAGTATTGATCAAATGAAAGTTTTTCAGCGGCTAAAGCGTTCTCTTGTGCTTTAAGATAAAAATTATATTGCTGATTAAGCGACTCTCGCTCGCTTACGCTATTTTCCACGTCAGCAAAGGCTTGATAAACTTGTTGTAAATATAGCTTTTCGTTTTGAACTACGGTTAATTTTGCTTGGGTTTCCAGTGACTCAAGTCGGCCAGCATTAAATAACGGGCTGGTTATATTGCCCATTAAAGACCAAGCTAATGCTCCACCATTGAGCAAATTAGTCAATTCACTGGCATTATCTCCTACACTGGCATTTAAATTAAAACTTGGGAAACGTTGCTTATGTGCTATCGCTAAGCCAGCATCTAACGCTAATAGCGATAACCAACTTGCTTGAATATCGGCTCTTCGGGTGAGTAATTGTGCAGGTAAACCTAGCTTAATTTCATCAGCAATAAACGGTAAGTTCTGTTCACTTACTTTTTTAGCTAACGGATAATCTCCTACCAGCAGCTCAAGTGCTCTACTGCTAACCTTTAATGCTTGCTGCTGTTGAGCTACACGAGCCAATTCTTGGTTAACGGTATTTTTGGTGAGATAAACATCTAATGCATCATTCAAACCCAGTTGATATGAAGATTGAATCATTAATAAATTACGTTGAAGGTTTTCAGCACGTTCTTGATATAAATTTAGCAACTGTTGTGCTTGAGTTAGATTAAACCACGCTTTACTGATATCAGCGACTAACGTCAGTTTACTATGCTGATAACTTGCTTGGGCTGCTGCATAATTTAATCTGTCTTGATTTTGTTGGTCTGACAGTTTTCCCCACAGATCAATTTCATAACTTAAATCGAGACTAAGGTCGGCGCTATTTTGATACGTTGTGACACTGTTTGAAACTTGTTTATTTCTTGAATTAGCTAGAGATAAAGATAGCTCTGGAAAGTCAGTAGCTGCACTTATATTTAAACGTTCTTTAGCAAGCGAAACACCGATTCTATCGGCATCAAGTGCATAACTACTTTGTAACGCGTAACCAATCAACTCAGCTAAACCATTGTCTTTAAAGCTTTTAACCCAATCAGTTGCTATTGTGTTATTTTCAGTTGCTGCGATATTTTCTTGCCATTTATTTGGGACATTATGCGCTGTTAAACGACTAGCTTTTTGATAAGTTAATCCTGTGGGAGTACTACAAGCACCCACAAGCAAAGCTATACTCACTACCAGTATATTACGTGTCTTTAACCTTGTAGTTAACTTAGGTAACTTCCAAAAAAACAAACTAGATTTACGCTTATTATCTAGCTCACTTATCTTGAAAACTTTGTTAAAACGAACTTTCAAAACCCTTCCCCATAGTAACAATTTCAATTTTGTTATATTAATTAACAAGTATAGTATGACTGCAAAATGTGACAAACAACGTTCTTTACACTGCTTTACATAAGTTTTTGTTAAGTACGGTGAATGGTATATTTATTCGGTTAAATTGCGCTGTATAACACAACCAAAACCTAGACAACGCAACAAGGGTCAATTCACAGCCTTATCATTATTGGAATTTACCGACTTTATAGAACGTTAATAACAGGACAATAAACATTGACTTGGCCTAACGAAAAACGCCAAGCAATGATTAATTGCTTGGCGTATGTATTACCTAGTTTTGAAACTCTATTGTAAAGCTGTGTTTAAGCCCTACGATTGGTTACGGCTTGGTCTAATTCAGCCAGTAGCGTTTCAGTATCTTGCCAACCGATACAAGCATCAGTAATGCTTTGTCCGTAAGTGCCTTTCTCACCTATAGCTAGGTCTTGACGGCCTTCAACTAAGTGACTTTCTACCATAACACCAAAAATATTTTTATTACCGCTACTCATTTGTTCACAAACATCACGACACACTAACATTTGATTTTCAAACTTTTTACTACTGTTAGCATGACTAAAATCGATCATGATATTGGTATTTAAACCTGATTTATCTAGCTGTTCTGTCACTGTTTTAACACTTTCAGCATCAAAGTTTGTTTTTCTACCACCACGTAAAATAATATGGCAATCTTCATTACCTGTAGTTTCAACTATCGCTGAATGGCCATATTTAGTAACCGAAAGGAAATGATGTGAGGCACTAGCAGCACCAATTGCATCAATAGCGACTTTAATCGTGCCATCTGTGCCATTTTTAAAGCCTACTGGACAGGATAACCCTGATGCTAGTTCACGATGCACTTGGCTTTCTGTCGTTCTTGCACCAATGGCGCCCCAACACATAAAATCAGCCATATATTGTGGGGTGATCATATCTAAAAACTCACCTGCTGTAGGTAAGCCTAAGTTATTTAAATCGAGCAATAACTTACGGCCAATGCGTAAACCGTCGTTAAGTTGGAAACTATTATCCATATAAGGGTCATTGATAAGCCCTTTCCAGCCGACCGTTGTTCTTGGCTTTTCGAAGTAAACTCGCATAACAATTTCTAGTGTGTCTTGATATTTTTCACGTAATTTAACAAGTCGCTCACCATATTCTAATGCCGCTTTAGGATCATGGATAGAACAAGGACCAATAACCACCAGTAAACGATCATCTTGGTTATTAAAAATGTTGCTAATGGCTTGTCTGCCAGAAAAAACCGACTTTGTTGCTTGCTCAGATGATGGATATCGCTCAAGTAAGGCGATAGGAGGTAAAAGTTCTTTAATGTTATTAATACGAACGTCGTCGGTTTGCTCAAACATATTGTTTCTCTTTATACTATGAATCTATTGAATGTTTACGTCTAGACACCTAGATGATTGGTCTCAAAATTAACTTATCAGTGTTACGACACTAATAGCAACATAAAATACGAAAAAAACGCTATAATAAAAAAATTCGGCTTAAGAGCATTAAAAATACGCTTATTTTAGAAAACTCTAGTCGACTTTTATCTAACAAATATAAATAGGTTCCCAATAACTATGAATAACTCTCAACTTCCACTCATTGATTTACACCGACATTTAGACGGTAATATTCGCCCTAAAACTATCTGGGCATTAGCACAACAACATAACATTGTTCTGCCTGAAACTAACTTCGAAGCTTTTATACCTCATGTACAAGTACAAGGGAGTGAAAGTGATTTATTAGCTTTCCTCAGTAAACTTGACTGGGGCGTTGCTGTGCTTAAAACGTTAGATGATTGTAAACGCATAGCCTATGAAAACGTTGAAGATGCTTTTAACGCGGGTATCCATTACGCTGAATTACGTTTTTCACCCTACTATATGGCAATGAACAACAACCTAGTCATTGCGGATGTGGTTGCTGCCGTTATAGATGGTGTTAATGCCGCCTGTAAAGTATACGACGTAAAAATTAACCTTATTGGTATTTTAAGTCGTACCTTTGGTGTAGAAAAATGCCAAGCTGAATTAGACGCCCTGTTGGCACATAAACAACATTTAGTTGCAGTTGATTTAGCCGGTGACGAATACAATTACCCAGGTGAATTGTTTGTTGAGCACTTCAAGCAAGTACAAAAAGCACAACTGAACGCCACTATTCATGCAGGTGAAGCTGCTGGGCCAGAAAGTATATGGCAAGCAATAAACCAATTACACGCTAAACGAATTGGTCATGGTGTTGCATGTCATCGCGATGAAAAGATTATGGATTATATGCTCGAACATAATATCGCTATAGAATCTTGCCTTACCTCTAACTTTCAAACAGGTACAATCAAAGATTTAAGCCAACATCCTATCAAAGGCTTTCTAGCGCGTGGATTATTGGTTTGTTTAAATACTGATGACCCGGGTGTACAAGGTATTGAGCTAAAAAATGAATATAATATTGCACGTAATACATTAGGTTTTAATGATAAAGATATAAAGCAACTACAAGAGAACTCTCTTAAAGCGAGCTTTTTATCAGACAGCGAAAAGGCAGCATTAAAGCAAAAAGTGTTAGTTAACAACTAGGCGAAGAAAAGTATTGACTGGATCATTGCATACTTTTTCAGTTAGAATCTCATTTTAAATTACAGACATATCAGTAAAACACCCTTGATAGCGGCTGAATAGATATAATATCAGCAAAGGCTAGAAACTTACTGTGATTGAACACCACTAAAAAAGGTTAACACTCATGGCAACAGCACATATAGAAGCAAAAAACGGCGACTTCGCAAAAACGGTTCTTATGCCGGGCGACCCACTTCGCGCAAAATATATCGCAGAAAATTTTCTTGATGACGCAAAATGTGTCACTCGCGTACGAAACATGTTTGGCTACACGGGAACTTATAAAGGTAAACCCGTTTCCGTAATGGGCTCAGGTATGGGTATTCCATCAATTTCAATCTACGCAACAGAATTATATAGAGACTATGGCGTTGAAAACATTATTCGTATTGGCTCTTGTGGGGCTGTACGCGATGATATAAAACTACTCGACATCATTGTAGGCATGTCCGCAAGTACCGACTCCAATGTAAATCGCTCACGTTTAAATGGCTGTGATTTCGCCGTAACTGCTGATTTTGATTTACTGAGTAGTGTAGTAAAAACTGCAGAAAAAACCGGCAAGAAAATTCGTGTTGGTAATATTTTCACTTCTGACTTATTTTACACTCCACAACCTGAAATGTTCGCCCTAATGGAAAAATACGGTATTTTAGCCGTTGAAATGGAAGCTGCAGGTTTATATGGTGTCGCTGCTGAGTACGGTAAAAAAGCTTTAACGGTATTAACCGTCAGCGATCATATTAAAACCGGTGAACAAACCACGGCTGATGAACGCGAAACAACCTTTAAAGGTATGATGGAATTAACCCTCGATAGCTTATTATAGCGGCAAAAATAGCTAACAAAAAAGCCAGTCATATGACTGGCTTTTTTACAGCTTGATAATTTATTCTAGTATTCAAAACTATCAAGAATTACAACTTAATCCTTCCTTTATTTAGTTGTAATGTTTGCGCACCTACGCCTTTAACGTTCAATAAATCATCAACCGAGTTGAATTGACCATTTGATTCACGATAAGCGACGATTGCTTTTGCTCTTTTTTCCCCAACACCTTTCAATAAAACTAAGGTTTCAATATCAGCTTTATTAATATCAACAACTTGTATTTCTGCGTTAGAAATCACTTCGGGCGCTTGATTGAAACCTGCAGCTCGAAGTGGCAATGACATTACTGTAAATAAGATAATGAGAGAATAATAGATGTGCTTTTTCATATAACCTTCCTTCTAATAAAATTAATATCCATATAAGTGAATCATCATAGATAATAATTCACTTCATTAGGTTTAGAAGTCTTGTTGTTATTTGTCAAACAATCAGGGAAAAAATAATTTTTTAATTATTGGCATTAGCTAATTGATTGGTTAATTTCTTGTAAAACAGCATGTGGATTGTCTGCTTTGGTGATCGGGCGACCAATGACTAAATAGTCAACACCAACATCTAAGGCTTCACGAGGGGTCATAATACGTTTTTGATCATCAGCATTACTCCCTGCTGGGCGAATACCTGGCGTAACAAGCTTAAATTCTTTACCTAAATGTTGTTTTAATGATTCCGCTTCCATTGCAGAGCAAACCACACCGTCTAAACCGGCCTTTTTAGTTAATGTGGCTAGCTGCAAAACATGTTCAGCAGGTGACTTAGTTATACCTATATCAGCAAGATCTTCTTCACCCATACTGGTTAACACCGTAACCGCAATCAATAATGGCGCTTTTTCACCGTACGGTAATAACGCGGCTTTGGCTTGTTGCATCATTTTAAGACCGCCAGAAGCGTGTACATTTACCATCCAAACGCCTAAATCAGCAGATGCTGCAACGGCTTTGGCAACGGTGTTAGGGATATCATGAAATTTTAAATCAAGAAAAACATCAAAACCACGATTAACAAGCTCTTTTACAAATTCAGGTCCGAAGTGAGTAAACATTTCTTTGCCTACTTTTAATCGACAGTCGCTGGGTTGAATTTTATCTACAAAAGATAAAGCCTCAACTTTGTTATCAAAATCTAAGGCGACGACAACTTTTGCATCTCTCATGCTGTTTTCCTCAATAGGTAATATTGTAATAAAAATTCTGCGCTACTTTGCGCCAAAAAGCCTGTGTAAATAACAGGCTTTTTATAACTAACAACACCTAAACGGTGAATGAAGCATGGCTTTATTCACCATCTAATCCACGTATAGGCTTCAATTGTTCCCAACCATGGCATGATGGGCATGACCAATAATGCGTGCTCGAGTTGAATCCACAAGTTCTACAACTGTAGCGGTGTTTAACATTTAAATAGGCCGTCACTAGCTCTGTGATAACTTCAAGATTATCCGAAGTACTTTCAGATTGGCTGTCGCCCATTTGCATTTTTACGAAGTGCTTAAATCCACGAATTGTTGGTCGACGTTTTAGAGCCGTTAGAATAAAAGTTTTAGCCTGATTAACGCCTTTAACTTGCTCAATATGTGTTAAATATTTGATCAGCGCACTGGTACTGCCTGTTTCGTCATAAACTTTCCTGATGAACTGAAAAAATTCTTTTTCTGCATCAAGCGCCTGATAACAAATAAACATTTTTTCGATGACATCAGGGAAAAATTCTTTATCTTGCTCATAAATGGCTTTATAGCATTGGCAAGCTTCATTGTACTGTTGATGGTTTTCGTATATTTGTGCCATTAACCAATTAGCACGAGATGAGTTAGGGTCATGACTTAATGCATTATCTAAAAGCTCAATAACGTCAATAAATTCATCTTTCTCTAAAGCTAAAGTGGCAAGTTCACAGTAAAAATTAGCTAACGTATGTAAGAGTTTTATATCACGGGTTTTGGCAATAGCTTTTTTAAGCGCAATACCTTGCTTCCAGTCTTTAGTGGATTGATAAATTTGCATTAAAGAAGTTAACGACTTTAAACCGTAAATTTTTGACTTTAATAACTTATGGAACATATCTTCAGCACGATCGTAAAGGCCTGCACTGAGAAAATCTTTTGCAAGTTCAAATACCGCTTGTTGCTTGGCACTATTGGGTAAGTGTTTTTGACGTACTAGATGCTCATGTACTTTCAACGCTCTATCAAGCTCACCACGGCGTCTGAATAAATTTGCCATCGCAAAGTGAGCTTCTACGGTATCATCTTCAACTTTTAAGGCTTCGAGCAGATAATCAATCGCTTTATCTTGTTGATTTGAAAATAAGTAATTTAAACCTGTAGAGTATTTAATTGAAAGTTCTTGTTTGGCAGAATGATCGTTTTGTTTAACGCTATTGCGCCCCATAAACCAACCATAGCCCATAGCAACAGGTAACAATAAGAATAATAAACCTAGCATACTAAGACTTCTTTCCTGCTAAAGCTTGATCTTTTTTATTGGGTTTTACCATGCTAACTAGCTTCCAAAACAGAACAAATAATAATCCTAAGACAAAACCAATAGCAGTAAATAAACCTACTGCAGTCGCAACAGAGATATTAGTTTTGGCAATCAAATAATTTAAGCTAAGCATTTGATCGTTTTGACTACCAAAAATAAATGCAATGGCAAGTAAGATAAGAAAAAGAATAACGGTAATATAAAGTCGCATAATAGTTCATCCAAAACAACACAAAAAAAAGGCATGCTCATAGCATGCCGTTTATTCATTAATTCTGCAATTACGCTATTGAAAGATTTACTCTTTCACGTAATTCTTTACCAGGTTTAAAATGCGGAACATATTTACCGTCAAGCTCTACAGACTCGCCAGTTTTTGGGTTCCGTCCCACGCGAGGAGCACGATAATGCAACGAAAAGCTGCCAAAACCTCTAATTTCAATACGCTCGCCTTTCGACAAAGTTTGCGCCATCATTTCAAGAATTTCTTTAATAGCTTGTTCTACATCTTTAGCAGCTAAATGATTTAATTTATCTGCTAATCTTTCAATGAGTTCTGATTTGGTCATTTGACCTCCAGTGTTCACTATAGCTTCGCGCCATCGGGTTTAAACATTAAGAAGAACTGCTTAAAGCAGTTCTTCTTCACTTGGTATTGCTAGGAATTAAATTTTAGCGTTTTTAAACGCTTCAGCCATTGCACTTAGACCAGAATCTTCTTCTGGAGCTTGGTTCAATGTATCCATAGCTTCACGCTCGTCTGCTTGATCTTTAGCTTTGATTGATAAGCTGATAGTGCGGTTCTTACGATCAACACCAACAAACTTAGTTTCAACGCTGTCATCAACAGATAATTCAGTAGTCGCATCTTCGATACGCTCACGTGAAATATCAGCAACACGAAGGTAACCTTCAACGCCTTCGGCTAATTCAATTTTAGCACCCTTAGCGTCTACTTCAATTACCTTACCTGTAACAATAGCACCTTTTTTGTTATCTGCAAGGTATTGATTAAACGGATCATCTTCAGTTTGCTTAACACCTAAAGAAATACGCTCGCGCTCTGGGTCAACTTGTAGTACTACAGCTGAGATTTCATCACCTTTCTTGTACTCACGAACAGCTTCTTCACCGCCAGCCCATGAAATGTCAGATAAGTGAACTAAACCGTCAATACCGCCGTCAAGACCAATGAAGATACCAAAGTCAGTGATTGACTTGATCTTACCTGATACTTTATCACCTTTGTTGAAGTTCTTAGCAAACTCTTCCCAAGGGTTCGGGATACATTGTTTAAGGCCAAGTGAAATACGACGACGTTCTTCGTCAATTTCAAGTACCATAACTTCAACTGTGTCACCTAGGTTAACAACTTTAGATGGGTGGATGTTTTTGTTAGTCCAATCCATTTCAGAAACGTGAACAAGACCTTCAACGCCTTCTTGGATTTCAACGAAACAACCGTAGTCAGTTAAGTTAGTTACGCGACCTGTAAGCTTAGCGCCTTCAGGGTAACGTTTAGCGATAGCAACCCATGGATCTTCGCCTAACTGCTTCATACCTAGAGATACACGAGTACGCTCACGATCGAATTTCAATACTTTAACTTGAATTTCATCACCAACATTTACGATTTCACTTGGGTGCTTAACACGTTTCCAAGCCATATCTGTGATGTGAAGTAGGCCGTCAATGCCGCCTAAGTCTACGAATGCACCGTAGTCAGTAAGGTTCTTAACGATACCTTTAACTTCAATGCCTTCAGCAAGAGAAGCAAGAAGTTCATCACGTTCAACACTGCTTTCTGATTCGATAACAGCACGACGAGATACAACAACGTTATTACGCTTTTGATCAAGCTTAATAACTTTAAATTCTAAATCTTTACCTTCAAGGTGAGTAGTGTCACGAATTGGACGCACATCTACTAGTGAACCAGGTAAGAAAGCACGAATGTTGCTAACTTCAACTGTGAAACCACCTTTAACTTTACCGTTGATAACACCGATAATAGTTTCTTTTTCTTCATATGCTTTCTCAAGCACTTGCCATGCTTCATGACGTTTTGCGTCATCACGAGAAAGAATAGTTTCACCGAAACCATCATCTGTAGCTTTAAGTGACACGTCAACTTCATCACCAACAGATACTTCAACTTCACCTGTTAAGCTTTTGAATTGGTCAATTGAAATAACAGATTCAGATTTTAAGCCAGCGTCTACTAAAACGTTGTCTTTTGTGATGGCAACTACAGTCCCTTTAATGATTGAACCAGGACGAGTTTCGATTGTTTTTAAACTTTCTTCAAAAAGTTGTGCAAAATTTTCAGTCATAACTTGTATATAAACTCAGTTATTAATCCAGTCAACATCATTGTTTCATGGGGTAATTAAATAATTGCCCAGTGCATCCTTACAGTAGGCATAGGTTAATTTTCAGCTTACATTAATTTTTCATTACAAAATGAAAGGATTTTACTAACCACTTCATCAATAGAAAGTTCAGTAGAATCAATAATTAATGCACCCTCTGCAGGGATAAGCGGCGCCACCTTGCGGTTTTGATCTCGCTCATCTCTTAGACGTATGTCATCCAAAAGGCGCCCGATTTTAACATCAAAGCCCTTCCCTTTCAACTGATTAAATCTTCTTTGTGCTCTTTCCTCGGCACTGGCCGTTAAAAATACTTTAACTGGCGCATCAGCAAATACGATAGTGCCCATGTCACGACCATCAGCAACTAAGCCGGGTGTAACCTTAAAAGCGCGTTGGCGTCTAAGTAATGCTTCACGAACACGAGGAAATGCCGCCACTTTTGACGCTAAAGCGCCAATTTCTTCTGTACGTATTGCATTTGAAACATCTTCGCCTTCTAAAATGACTTTACCCTCACCTACGCTGCATATTTGAAATTGTACATCGAGATGAGCCGCTATCGGCAATAAGGACTCTTCATCTTCAACACTAATATTATGGTGTTGAGCTGCTACCGCTAAAACGCGATAAATAGCGCCACTGTCTAATAAATGCCAACCGAGTTGTTCAGCGACAATACGTGCAACAGTTCCTTTACCCGCACCACTTGGTCCATCAATAGTGATGACTGGAATGCTTTCCTGCATACATTTTTCTCCTAAAGTCGAAAATCGGCGGCATTATACGGGATTTATCGTTCAAAATCGCGTAATAATTTATTCTGTCACTATTTAAAAAGTGAGACCGTCGATAACTTTTCAAAATAGTCAGGAAATGTTTTAGCCGTACACTTTGGATCATTAATCGTTACTGGTGTATCACTTAATGCGACAAGTGAAAAACACATGGCAACTCGGTGATCATTATAAGTATCAATGTTTGCATGTTTCAAAACTGCAGGTGGTGTTATCGAAATATAGTCTTCACCTTCTACTACTTCAGCGCCTACTTTTCTTAACTCCGTTGCCATTGCGGTTAAGCGGTCGGTTTCTTTTACACGCCAATTGTAGATATTTCGAATCGTGGTGGTGCCTTTGGCGAAGAGTGCCGTTGTCGCAATGGTCATCGCCGCATCAGGTATATGGTTCATATCCATATCCACCGCAGTAAGCGGTTTACCAATAACGGTTATTGACTCATCGTTCCAAATAACTTCTGCACCCATTTTTTCAAGCACATCAGCAAAATGTTTATCGCCTTGAACACTTAATTTACCTACGCCGTGTACCGTAATCTCACCGCCTTTAATTGCACCAGCCGCTAAGAAATATGATGCTGATGATGCATCACCTTCTACCATATATTTTTCAACCGCTTGATAAGACTGATTACCTTTTACGGTAAACGACTGATAATCGTTGTTTTGTACTGTTACGCCAAACCTAGCCATAATATCTAGCGTTATATCAATGTAAGGCTTTGAGACTAATTCACCTTCAATATTGATGTTAGTATCAGTTTTTAGTAATGGTGACACCATCAAAATCGCGGTTAAAAACTGACTTGAAATTGAACCATCAATACTGACTGTACTGCCGGTTAGCTCTTTGCCCTTAATTTTGACGGGTGGAAAGTCTTTGTTTTCCAAATATTCAATATCGGCATTGAGCTGAGCTAATGCATCTACCAAGTGACCAATGGGTCTTTCTTTCATTCTTGGCTCACCGGTTAAAACAAAGTCGCCTTTACTCGCAGCAAGTGCAGCACATAACGGACGCATCGCGGTACCGGCATTGCCTAGGTATAACTCTAACGATTCATTGGCATTAAAAAAGCCGTTGTTGCCAGTAACGGTACACTCTGTGCCACAATCACTTAAAGTATATTGAATACCCAAGGTTTTTAATGCACCTAACATATAGTTGATGTCATCACTGACGAGCAGATTAGTGATTTTAGTTTCACCATTTGCAAGCGCTGCTATTAGCAATGCACGATTAGACAAGCTCTTTGAACCCGGTAGAAATACTTCACCATTTATTTTAGCGATTGGATTTAAGGTTAGTTGCTCCATGTTATTTAGCCTCTGCTGCAAATTTTTTCATAAAATCTATCAACGCTTGTACGCCCTCTATCGGCATCGCGTTATAGATACTCGCGCGCATTCCGCCCACCATACGATGACCTTTAAGCGCTGTTAAGCCTTGAGCTTCAGCCTGCTTAACAAAATCAGCAGACAAACTGTCATCGATTAACCAAAAAGGTATATTCATCAAGCTTCTATTTTCTGGTGCTATAGTGTTCTTATAAAAAGTACTTTGATCAATATATTGATAAAGCAACTGAGCTTTTTGCTGATTAATATCCGCTATAGCACTAACACCACCTTTAGCGAGTAACCAGTCGAACACTAGCCCTGCTAAATACCACGCATAGGTAGGTGGGGTATTATACATTGAGCCATTTTCTGCCAGCACCTGATAATTCATAATTGATGGTGTATCTATATGAGCATTGCCCAGCAGGTCTTCGCGCACGATAACTAAAGTTAAACCTGACGGACCAATATTTTTTTGGGCTCCTGCGTAAATCAAACCAAATTTTCTGACATCAAATTCACGAGATAGAATAGTTGATGACATGTCAGCAATTAATGGGATATCACCAGTATTTGGCACGTCGAATATCTCGATACCATCTACGGTTTCATTAGGACAATAGTGCACATAAGCTGCGTTTTGGCTAATTGGCCACTCGATACTTGGTTTAACTCGTTGGGTGCCGTCGATATTGTCCATTACATTGATAATATTTATATTGCCGTAATGACTAGCTTCTTCGGCAGCAGATTTAGACCAAGCTCCTGTGACGATATAATCCGCGTATTTTGTTTCACCCAGCAAGTTTAAAGCTACAGCAGAAAACTGACCGCGCCCCCCACCATGACAAAATAACACTTTATAATTTTCAGGAATAGTCATCAGCTTACGCAGATTTGCTTCAGCGTTTTCAGCCACAGCAATAAATTCTTTACTTCTATGACTCAGTTCCATCACAGAGCTACCAGTTCCGGCAAAATTTAAAAATTCACTTTGTGCTTTTTTCATTACATCAACAGGTAACATGGCTGGACCTGCGCAAAAATTGTAAACACTAGACATCTAACACTACACCCTTCTTTATTTAACTTGTTAAATTGAAAATAGTTTCATAGGTCACATTATTAACAAGTCATTCTATTATCTCTGGGAATTACGGCTGTAATACCCTCTGTAAAAATTCACTTAAATTTCACGGCTACTAGCATACCTATTTGGTACACAGCATCAATTCATAAATCAACTTTGATATAACCATTTTTAACTTATATAAAATGAATTGATAAATTTTACGCATAAAAAAAGGCGGTTATAACCGCCTTTTTTTAAGTTAACGACGGTTACTCTTGAGTATCGTCATTATCGAGTGGAGTGTCATCGCCTTCACTCTCATCAGTTTCAGGTGTATCTACTTGTTCACCCTCAACTGCTGCAAGTGTTGGCACTGGCTCGCCATTCTCATCTTCTTCAAATACTTCAACTTCTTCTATTTCATCGATACGTTGTAAGGCAACAACATGTTCGCCTTCAATCGTACGAATAATACGAACACCTTGAGTATTACGACCAATAACACTGACTTCACCAACACGGGTACGCACTAATGTACCGTTGTCTGTGATCAACATTATTTCGTCTTGTTCTTCAACTTGTACTGCGCCAACTACTGGGCCGTTACGCTCACTGACTTTAATTGAAACAACACCTTTAGTCGCTCGACTTTTCGCAGGGTATTCTTCCAAAGCAGTACGCTTACCATAGCCATTTTCAGTAATGGTCAATATCGGGCCATCGTTTTTCGGTACAATTAAAGACACAACTTTTTGATCGCCCTCTAACTTAATACCACGAACACCTGTACCAGTACGACCAATAGGTTTTAATGCCCATAGTTGTTCGCCAGTTTCAGGATCAACCTTTATCTCACCGGTTTCGCTGTCACGTTTTTTCTCGTTAAAGCGTACAACTTTACCCGCGTCAGAGAACAACATAATATCATTCTCACCATCGGTAATATCAACACCAATTAAGGTATCGTCATCACGTAAGTTCAAAGCAATAATACCGTTGGCACGTTGGTTTTTATATGCTGTCAACGCAGTTTTCTTCACGGTACCAGAGGCAGTAGCCATGATAATAAATTTATCTTCTGCATATTCACGTACTGGCAGAATTGCTGTAATACGCTCGCCTTCTTCAAGCGGCAGAATATTCACAATTGGACGACCACGTGCTGTACGACTTGCTAATGGTAATTGGAATACCTTCAACCAGTAAAGCTTACCGCGATCTGAGAAACATAAAATAGTATCATGGGTATTAGCAATCAATAAACGTTCAATGAAATCTTCTTCTTTCATCTTAGTTGCTGCTTTACCTTTACCACCGCGACGTTGCGCTTGGTAATCGCTTAATATTTGATACTTAACATAACCTTCATGTGAAAGCGTAACCACCACGTCTTCTTCAGTGATCAAGTCTTCCATCGATAAGTCATGTGAAGCATTAGTAATTTCAGTACGACGCTCATCACCAAACTCATCACGAATCGCTTCAAGCTCTTCACGAATAACTTCCATTAATCGAGAAGGCGTTGCCAAAATATAAAGTAATTCTGCAATCACATCTAATAAGGCTTTATATTCACTGATAATTTTTTCGTGTTCTAGACCCGTTAACTTATGTAAGCGTAAGTCTAGAATGGCTTGTGCTTGTGGTGGCGTTAAGAAATACAGACCATCACGAATACCAAATTCTTCTTCAACCCATTCAGGGCGTGCAGCGTCGTCACCCGCAGCAGCTAACATGTCAGAAACAAGACCTAAGTCCCAGCCCTGTGCTAATAATTGCTCTTTTGCTTCACTAGGTGTCGGTGAGTTCTTAATGAGAGCAATTATTGGGTCAATGTTAGAAAGTGCAATCGACAAACCTTCAAGTAAATGTGCGCGTTCACGTGCTTTGCGCAATTCAAAGATGGTTCTACGTGTTACAACTTCACGACGATGTAAAATAAAGGCATCGAGCATTTCTCGTAAGTTGAATAATTTAGGCTGACCGTTGGTCAATGCCACCATATTCAAACCAAATGAAACTTGCATTTGAGTAAGCTTATATAAGTTATTTAAAATAACTTCGCCTACTTCACCACGTTTCACTTCGATTACCATACGCATACCGTCTTTATCAGACTCATCACGTAAGGCAGAAATACCTTCTAAGCGTTTTTCTTTTACCAAGTCAGCCATTTTCTCAATCAAACGAGCCTTGTTAACTTGATAAGGTAATTCGAACACAACAATCGTTTCTTTACCCGATTTTTCATCGACTTCGATTCTAGCTCTAGCACGAATCTTAATTTTACCACGACCGGTAAGGTAAGCTTCTTGAATACCCGCTCGACCACTGATAATACCCGCAGTTGGGAAATCAGGTCCTGGTATAAACTCTAATAATTCTTCAAAAGTGATATCGCTATTTTCAATAACAGCTAAACAACCATTGATAACTTCAGTGAGGTTATGAGGCGGAATATTTGTTGCCATACCTACCGCGATACCTGAAGTACCATTAACCAGTAAGTTAGGAATGCGCGTTGGCATAACGGCTGGTATCATTTCCGTGCCGTCGTAGTTGGCAACGTAATCAACCGTTTCTTTATCTAAATCAGCCAAAATAGAATGTGCAATTTTCGACATTCTAATTTCGGTATAACGCATTGCAGCCGCTGAATCACCATCAACAGAACCGAAGTTACCTTGGCCATCTACAAGCATATAGCGTAATGAAAAATCCTGCGCCATACGAACAATTGTGTCATAAACAGCGGTATCACCATGTGGGTGATACTTACCGATAACATCACCAACAACACGTGCAGACTTTTTGTACGGCTTGTTGAAATCGTTGCCTAACACGTTCATCGCAAAAAGTACGCGACGATGCACTGGCTTTAAGCCATCACGCACATCTGGTAATGCACGACCTACGATTACACTCATTGCGTAATCTAAATAGGAGCTTTTTAGCTCATCCTCAATATTGACAGGAGCAATATTATTCGCCAAATCGGTCATAAATTGATGGTATCCCTTAACGTAAATCTAATTCAGAAAATTTCGAAATTATTATTTTTAATTAACACAGCATACTAGCATAAATATTTGTCATGCCCTACCGCTTTGTTTTGCTTAATTCTGCCGTTAAAAACGTAAAGTTTCAAGTAAATGCGAGATATTAACTTTATTCACAATACAGATCTGATTTTTATGGTATTTATTAGACAATGTTTGCTAAAAAAATGCTTAATTAATGCGCGCTGTTCGCATTTTGAGCACATGTCATGCTAAAGCGTTTGTTTTCTCATCGTCATAACTTATTTAACTCGGTTTAGCAGCTATCTCGATAAACTATTAATACAATAATTTCGCGCTATAAATAAACCGACTAGCATTTTAACTTAAATTTAAATGAATCAATTTTGACACTAGGCGTACAGTAATTATTGGTTTAGAATCGCCGTTATTAGAAGACAAATAATGATAATAGCCATGTCTAACCCTTTAAATGTTAATCCCGACGAAATTGCTAAATTTGAACAAGTAGCCAGCCAATGGTGGGAACTTGACGGTGATTTTAAGCCCTTACATCAAATTAACCCTTTACGCCGACAGTTTATTTGTCAGCATGTTGGCGATATCTTTGCTAAAAAAGTAATCGATGTGGGTTGCGGTGGCGGTATTTTAGCCGAAAGCCTAGCACAACTTGGCGCAGAAGTTACCGGGATTGATATGGGGCAAGAGCCCTTAAATGTTGCCAAACTGCATGCTTTAGAAACAGGTGTTAGCGTTGATTATCAAAAAATTACCGCCGAAGAGAAAGCGCAGCAGCAAGCACAACATTATGATGTAGTCACTTGTATGGAAATGTTAGAACATGTGCCTGATCCTGAGTCAATCGTCAGTGCCTGTGCACAAATGGTTAAGCCTGGTGGTTTCGTTTTTTTCTCAACACTAAATAAATCATTAAAAGCTTACTTATTAGCCATTGTAGCGGCCGAAAAAATATTCAAACTCGTACCCAATGGCACACATGATCACAACAGCTTCATTCGTCCATCTACATTAATAGCGTGGGCTGAGTCGTTCGATTTAAAATGTATCGATGCCGCCGGTATTCATTATAACCCGTTGACTGAAAATCATAAGTTGACCTCATCGCTTGATGTGAACTATATCCTGTGTTGCCAACGCGTTTAACATTTACAACTATAACGAATAACGCGTTGATATAAAGTATTCAATATCGACGCGGCCCCTCCTTTAAATTACCTAACGAAAAAGAGCAACATTATGTCAACCGAAAATCAAACAACAAAGCCAATTGCCAGCGTACTTTTTGATTTAGACGGCACATTATTAGATACCGCTGATGATTTAGGTGCGGCATTAAATCATGTGTTGCAACGATATAATAAACCTGTTGTAGCGGCTAAAGATTACCGTCCTGTTGCTTCAGACGGCGCATTAGGATTGCTTAACCTTGGCTTTGGTCATGATATTAAAAATTATGACTATGAAGTTTTACGTCAACAATTTCTCGATTACTACCAAGAAAATATTGCCGTGCATACTCGCCTATATTCAGGCGTAACTGAGCTTCTACAACACTTAGAGGCCAATGGAATACCCTGGGGAATTATTACAAATAAGCCAGAAGGCTTAACAAAAATACTGTTACCCCATTACCCTGAATTTATTAACTGTGCAGTAATGGTGGGTGGTGACACGCTCACTAAACGAAAGCCAGACCCAGAGCCGATATTGCATGCCTGTGAGCTAATTAATGTTAATAATCAACACTGTTACTATGTGGGTGATGCCCTGCGTGATATACAGGCAGGGAATAGTGCTTTAATGAAAACTTTTGTCGCTAATTGGGGCTATATTTTAGCTGATGAAGATTGCTTAACTTGGCAGGCTGATCACATAATTGATACACCAACCGATTTACTCGCTTTTATTAAGTAAACACGAATATAGGGGAAACTCTTTTGCTGAATGCCCCCTTTTAAGTTTCAACTTGAATCGTTATAGAGAGTGGCATTGCTCTATATTATATTGATATGAATATGTTCTGCTACATTCACAATCGACAAAGACTAACCTACCTTTTGTCGTTTACTGATCAGAGCATTTAGTTTTCTATAAAGCACCTCACCATAACCCAATCTATGTTCCTTAGAGTATTCCCTTGTTTATTCCCTAAAAAGCACCTATTTCAGCAAATTTATATGAATAGCCATGACTAACCGTTTATTAGTGAATAATTGCGCCAATACTGCATACTCATTCAGGTTAAGAACATAAATCAATCTGCAAGCGTTGATAAAACAATCACTCGTCAATATATGTGAACAAGAATTAAGCCAAATAATTAACCCATTGAATAATATAGATTATATATTTTATATTCTCTTTTGACATATAAACCTTAAAAATTAAAATAAAATAATTTAGGGCTGAAAAAAAAGTTAAAATAAGCATTGCGTTTTATAAAAACCAAAATTAAAAAGCACTACTAAGTTAGTTGTTACTAACAGAACTTTTACTCTAAAAAAATCAAGTAATATTAGATAATTTATATCGCTTGCATTGTAGTGCAAACCTCACTATCTTGTGATTAGTTTTTTAAAAACCCCAATATATAGTGCATTTTTCATTCAAAGACATTTTGAATGAAATACGATTTACCTCGTATAAATGACATTTTGAGGCAATTAACATTATGAGCACCTATTTTGGGTGGTTATAACAACAAATAGATTTACAGGTCTTTCATGAATAACAAACTCTTTGTTACAAAACGCAATGGTTCAAAAGAACTCATCGACTTAGAAAAAATCCACAAAGTTATTGCTTGGGCAGCTAATGGCCTAGACAATGTTTCGGTGTCTCAAGTTGAATTGAAATCTCATATTCAGTTTTATGACGGTATTAAAACCGCTGACATTCATGAAACCATTATTAAATCAGCCGCTGATTTAATCTCGGAAGAAACGCCTGATTATCAATACCTATCAGCACGCTTAGCTATATTCCATTTGCGTAAAAAAGCTTACGGACAGTTTGAGCCACCTAAGCTTTACCCACATGTAGTAAAACTAGTTGAAGCAGGTAAATACGATCAGCATTTATTAACTGATTACAGCGCTGAAGAATTCGAACAGTTAGAAGCTTTTATGGATCACGGTCGTGATCTAGATTTCAGTTATGCAGCGGTAAAACAGTTAGAAGGTAAATACCTTGTTCAAAACCGTGTAACCGGTGAAATTTATGAAAGTGCGCAATTTCTTTATATTTTAGTAGCGGCTTGTTTATTCGCTAAATACCCGAAAGAAACCCGTCTAGATTATGTTAAAGGTTTTTATAACGCTATCTCTACCTTTAAGCTTTCACTACCAACACCTATTATGGCAGGTGTTCGAACGCCAACTCGCCAATTTTCGTCTTGTGTATTAATTGAATGTGGCGATAGCTTAGATTCAATTAACGCGACAACAAGTTCAATTGTAAAATATGTTTCTCAGCGTGCAGGCATTGGTATTAATGCCGGTCGTATTCGCGCACTAGGCAGTACAATACGTAATGGTGAAGCATTCCATACTGGTTGTATTCCATTTTATAAACTTTTTCAAACAGCGGTTAAAAGCTGTTCGCAAGGTGGAGTTCGTGGTGGCGCAGCTACCCTATTCTATCCACTTTGGCATTTAGAAGTTGAAAGTCTACTGGTCCTTAAAAATAACCGTGGTGTTGAAGAGAACCGCGTTCGCCATTTAGATTACGGCGTGCAGTTTAATAAATTGATGTATCAACGTTTGATTAAAGGTCAATCAATTACCTTATTTAGTCCAAGTGATGTTCCTGGCTTATACGATGCCTTCTTTGAAGATCAAGATAAATTTGAAGAGCTATACGTTAAATACGAAGCGGATGCTTCAATTCGTAAAAAGTGTATTAAAGCGATTGAACTGTTTACTTTATTTGCCCAAGAGCGTGCGAGTACGGGTCGTATCTATTTACAAAATGTTGATCACTGTAATACACATTCACCATTTGATCCAAGTGTTGCCCCTATTCGTCAAAGCAATTTATGTTTAGAAATTGCCTTACCAACGAAACCAATGAAGGATGTTAACGATCCTGATGGTGAGATTGCGCTATGTACATTATCAGCCTTTAACTTAGGCGCTATTGACAGCCTTGACGAATTAGCAGGCTTAGCTGATTTAGCCGTACGTGCATTAGACAGTTTATTAGATTATCAAGACTATCCAGTTCCGGCTGCACATACCGCAACTATGGGCCGTCGTACATTAGGTATAGGTGTTATTAACTACGCTTATTACTTAGCAAAAAATGGCGTTTTCTACTCAAACGGTAGTGCGAATAACTTAACTCATCGAACTTTTGAAGCTATTCAATACTATTTATTAAAAGCGTCAAACGAATTAGCGATTGAACAAGGTGCATGTCCTAAGTTTAATGAAACGCGTTTATCACAGGGTATATTACCTATCGATACTTACAAAAAAGAAATCGATAACATTACCGGTGAAGCACTTCATTTAGATTGGGAATCACTGCGCGCTAGTATCAAAAAGCACGGAGTTAGAAACTCAACGGTATCGGCACTAATGCCGTCAGAAACCTCATCTCAAATATCTAATGCAACCAATGGTATTGAGCCACCTCGTGGTTTAATCAGCATTAAAGCAAGTAAAGATGGTGTTTTAAAGCAAGTCGTACCTGAGTATCAACGATTAAAAGATAACTACGAATTACTGTGGAATATTCCAAGTAACGAAGGTTACTTACAGTTAGTTGGGATTATGCAAAAGTTTATTGACCAAACTATTTCAGCTAACACCAACTACGACCCTTCACGCTTTGAAGGTGGTAAAGTGCCAATCAAACAAGTGTTAAAAGACATTTTAACCGCCTACAAGCTTGGTATTAAAACCATGTATTATCACAACACTCGTGATGGCGCTGATGACAATCAAATAGATGTTGATGACGATTGTGCCGGTGGCGCTTGTAAGATTTAGCGTATCATCAGAGGAAAACATAAGGTTTTCCTCTTTTTTTGCCAACATATTTGTATGGCAAAAAAACTAATAAAAACTAGATAAATTACCATTAAGTAATGAAATACTGCCCTCAAATGGCGTTATTTCAAGGAGATATAAATGTCGTACACTACGTTTAACCAAACAGCTAACAATGCCTTGTTAGAGCCAATGTTTTTGGGAAACAGTGTTAATATTGCACGATACGATCAACAACGTTATATGGCGTTTGAAAAACTGATTGAAAAACAATTATCGTTTTTTTGGCGTCCAGAAGAAATTGATGTATCAAAAGACCGTGCCGATTGGCAGAGTTTAACTGACTCTGAAAAACATATTTTTATTTCTAACTTAAAATATCAAACGTTACTTGATTCAATGGCTGCTCGTTCAGTAAACGCCGTATTATTGCCACTGGTTTCATTACCAGAAGTTGAAACATGGGTAGAGACATGGGCGTTCAGTGAAACGATTCACTCACGTTCATACACCCACATTTTACGTAATTTATTTACCGACCCTAGTGAAGTGTTTGACGATATCATGGTGAATCCTGCCATTTTAAAGCGCGCCTCAAGTATCGCACAATATTTTGACGCCGTTATTATCACTACACAATTATTACAATCGCAAGGTGCTGGTAGCTATGAAGTTGACGGTAAGACGATTGAAGTCAGCGAACGTAAATTGAAAGAACGCCTATTTTTAGCTATATGTTCGGTAAATGCTTTAGAAGCTATTCGCTTTTATGTTAGTTTTGCTTGCTCATTCGCCTTTGCTGAGCGTGAGTTACTTGAAGGTAATGCAAAAATCATCAAACTTATTGCTCGTGACGAAGCACTCCATTTAACCGGTACACAGCATATTCTAAACAACTGGATGTCAGGTAAAGACGACCCTGAAATGCAAGAAATTGCCACAACGTTACGTGAGCAAGGTAAACAAATATTCTTAGACGTTGTCGATCAAGAAAAAGAATGGGCTGACTATCTATTTAAAGATGGCTCTATGATTGGTCTTAACGCTGCTATTTTAAAACAATACATTGAGTACATCAGTAACCAACGTTTAAGTGCTATCGGCTTTGATGCACCCTATGACATCAAAAGTAATCCACTACCGTGGATGAACTCTTATTTGGTTAGTGATAACGTCCAAGTGGCCCCACAAGAAACCGAGATATCTAGTTACTTAGTTGGCCAGGTAGACTCGTCAGTATCAAGTGACGACTTCGACGATTTCGACTTATAGTATTTATGCCTTTTAGTATTACGGTCGAGGGACGGGAAATAACGTTCCTCGATAAAGACAAAAACATTCTAAACACCCTAGAAAGAGAGAATATTGAGTCACATTTTCATTGTCGTGATGGATTTTGTGGCGCTTGTCGCTGCTCTTTAAAAAAGGGGACTGTTGACTATAGCCAGTACCCTTTAGCTTATATTGGTGAGAATGAAATTCTTACTTGTTGTGCGTACCCTACTTCTAACATTGAAATTACAATTGATTAGTCAAGCTCAGTGCGGAATAAGCAAAGCTACTCAGCAAGCTATTTTAGATTTATAAGCATTCATTAACCTGAGCTGAGGTAATAACAAGTTGATTAGTCATATCAAAAAACCTGTTTTTTGTCGTACTTTGTTTGCAAATAAAACAGAATATATAGCAACTAATTGAACAAAAAAAAGCAGCGATTATTCGCTGCTTTTTTATGCTTAGCCTTCACCTAGCTAGAAATTAATTCCCTTCAATATTAATTTCTACCCGACGATTGTTAAATCTTCCTGCTTCAGTGTTATTGGTATCAACAGGTTTAAGTTCACCATGACCTACTACCGTAAAGGCAGACTCAGGGAGACCGGTTGCTTGCATTAGCGCATAAGCTAAAGTTTGTGCTCGTGCTAGCGACAACGGTTGATTTTGGGCTTGTTTTCCTCGCCAATCAGTGTGACCTTCAAGCGTAACTTTTGCATTTCTGTATAAACGCAATTGAGCAGCCAATGAGTCAATTTCTTGCTGAATTTTTGCATCGACACCGGAAGAGTTAGAAGCAAACTGGATAGTAATATTAAACGGAACTGGACAACCTCTCTCATTAACGACTAGGCCTTTAACCGAATCAGGACATTGATCAGCGGTATTTAAAATACCGTCACCATCTTTATCAGGGTTTTCTGTTCGAGTGACTACTGTGGCTGGATTAGTCAGCAAAGCTTTAGGTGTAGGTGAAAGATTAGGGTTAGTTTTAGGTTGAGTGCGTGTTACTGTTCTTTTTGCTTCGCTTTCGCCAAAGAAACGGCTAATAGATAATCCTATGAATAAAGAGTCTTTGTCATAACTGTCTATTTCAAGTCGTGTCATCCACTGATCGATAAAGCGCCACTGAATACCCGCACTAAAGACAACTTGAAAGTTATTTAGTTGCTCATGTTCCCGTTCCAAGTTGCTGCTAGAATCCATCTTTGCAAGACCTGCTCTAACAAATGCATTCCAGTCATTATTAACTGGCATAAGCCAATAACCTGCCTGCGCTGCCACTCCTGAATACTCTACTTTCAAAGTATCATTAATCCCCGGGTTTTTATGTCTAAATAAAGCTTCACCTAAATTGGAATAACTTAGCTCTGCAAACCAGTGTTCGTTAAAAACAAAGCCGCCGTAAAGCTTATAACCCTTATCTTTGTCATCAAACGTTTGCCAACCAGAATTATTTTCGTAAGGTTCAAGCAAAGTCAAACCTAAAGCACCAGACACATACCAACAATAGTCACCTTCTAGTACCTTACAATCCTTTTCAGCTTGACTAGAGAAACTCATCGCCACTAATAAAACTAACGCCATAAACTGGCGTTTACTGCTGAGTACTACCATTAATAACAACCCTCCAATGATGAATAAACGACTAATATCGACACATTTAATGTCATATCTTATTGCTAAGCAGTAACAATGTAGCACTCAACAAACTTATTCATTTCTTTGCGCTAAACTCGAATGAGTAAATTCTTTATTAAATTACCTATTAAACGCTAAGTAATAACTAATTTCCTTCAGTAATTCATGTATTTAATCAATAAACCTAAAATTAATTCTAGTAAAAGAATTAATAATCAACAACTTTAATTTACAATAAATTCAACGTCCTACATTTAATCCATAAATTCAGTAAGTTACCCTTAATAACCTACAATTATTTCATTCACTAATATAACTAAGTTAAGGCATAATCTGCTTTAGGGTCGTTGATAAAAGGTAAGCTTTTAAGCGATTTACGTTATAGGAAGTATGTACAAGTTAAACTATTTAGCCGAGCACATGAATGCCACAGGCGTTGCCTTGGCCTTATGGAAAATAGCCTTTTGACCACGTCATTTCGTTGAGTCACCCAATTATATTTTTTAATACCACTAAATGACTTACAGTTTAGCCGCTAAAAAATGACAATAATTCCATAAAGCAGTCGTTGGCAATACTTCCTGAGGTGTTCATTTTATGCGCTATACAATCTCAGTAATCTCCCACCTAAGGACTGCTCTAAGCTCAAAGGAGGCATTGGTATTTTAGTTCAAAACATTAAGCTATGTCACATTGCATTACTTGTAGCCTTGTACTAATGTTTTAATGTTTTAATAAATTGACTATAAAAGGCCTTATTATGAAAAAGTTTCCTTATTACTGCCTAGTTGCACTGATGAGTGTTTCATCATTTGCTTGGACCAGTGATTTAAGTTCAGCAATCAAAGCAAAAAATGATAAATACATAGAGTTGTTCAATGAAGGAAAGGCTGAGCAATTGTCCCAAATGTTTACAGAAGATGCATTATATTTAAATGATGGTTTTTCAATAATTCAGGGGCGTAAAGAAATAGCCAAACAGCTCAAAATGGAAATGTCGGCAGGGCTAGCAACCATAACTTTAAAAACTGTTGAACTAAAGAGTGATAATAGAACTGCAACAGAGGTCGGGGTTTGGGAAGTCACCATAAAAGGTGAAAAATCTAATGAAAAAATATTAGGTAATTACTTAGTCGTTTGGCAAAAACAATCTAATGGCCAATGGCTGATTTATCGTGACGTGATTAACTATTCAGAAAAACATCAAACCCTATAGAGCAACATAGTGCTATGACAGCTATGACTCCTGAAGTGTAAAAGGCGAATTAATAAATTCCAACATCAAGTCCGGCAGCCATTGTCATACCTAGTTCTTCACATTGGTCAAGAAACGTTGACTGCCAGCCACCACGGCACACTAATGGTGGTCGAATCCAATTCCAACGCAAACCTGTACAGATCGATTCGACTGCCCGACAAGTACCAGTTCCATCATTCCCAGCACGAACATATAAAGCACAAGGCAATCCCTGCTTTACTTCCAGACAAGGGTAATAGCAGCGATCAAAAAAATCTTTCAAAGCTCCACTCATATAACCGAGATTTTCAGTCGTCCCCAAAATTATCGCATCACATGCTAATACATCCTCAGGTGTAGTTTCTAAAGGCGGTATCCAGCTTGTTTTAACCTGTTCAATATCAGAATGCTGTGCACCTTTCAAGATCGCTTCAACCATTAATTGCGTATTTTCTGAAGGAGCGTGCGCTACAATTAAAAGTTTTTTCATTGGTCAACTCACTTTGACTTAAAACACCCCTTTGGAAATAAAGGTTCATCGAAGCTTAGTCCGTTTATAGTGACATAGTCAATTTAGCCACAAAGTTAGCATTAACAGTTTGATGACGAATGACCGCTGTGGTGGCGCAGAAGCCAGTCACAGTGAAGTTCAATCGGGGCTGGTGATGCTGTGAATCATGTAAACTCTTTATATTCTTTTATTGATGCGGGTCACTCAGGTCATTTTTTTACATCTAAATGATGGCATTGTTGGTACAATCCGTTTAATTATTTAACATAGTGAAGAGTAGTAATGCGGATAAAATTGACTAAAGACTTAGCCTGTAGCCAAGAAACTTGCTCATCAGGTGAAGAGCACGATGCAGTGTTATTGTCACCTCGCTCAACAACTGTTGAGTTTACTTTGGATTCCGGAAAGAAAATTCGTGCTTTCAGCTATGAGTACGTAACCGTGGATACAGCAGTAGTGTGACCACGAAATTAGGGTAAGATCACTTTGAAGTCATGATAATATAATTAAGTGACTGGCGGCATGAGAGGCAAATACCAGTTATGGTTCTGGCACATTACCAACACCAATGAATCGATACTCTCTGAAATCTCAAGAGCATCATCGACCTCTACCCCTAAATCAAAAGTTATGTTTCTAAATTAAGACGTGACAAAGCTATCAGCTGTTCTCTGGTCAAAGTAGATATTATTTACTGGCATTATAACAAGTTGATTAATTCATGATAATAAATAGTATGGGTGATGTTATTGATTGGCAGATCTGATGCAACTATCTACCTTGGTCAGATATTCAATAAGAATAACCGAAAGGGTAATATATTTAACGAATACAAATTATATGGTTACATTACCGATAATTATAATTTTTCAGTAATGTAACCTTCAGCAATTAGAGCTAAATAACGACAACGAAGCTCTACCGTTTACTTCGATATCATCGTTTTTTGTTTGGTCGCTATTCTGTATAAAACAAACGCCAAAATAACCGCAATCTGGGCAAATGCCCCCTGCCAGCTAGAACCTACACCAATCCATGGTATATCTAAATGAATTGGTAGCGGTGAAATACTAATCAGCGCAGCTTCTTGTAACGCCGATATTGCCTTACCCATTAGAATAAATGCTAATGCGAGCAACAAATAAGTCGTCGCGGCAAAGAAACGTGCAATAGGCAATTTAATGGAATATTTTAAAATAACCCAGGCAATAACAGTCAAAATAACAACTCCAGCCATAAAACCGGTTACCGCTACTGAAAATTGACTTGGTTCTGCTTGCGTAAGCAGTGATTGATAAAACAAAACGGTTTCAAATACTTCACGATATACAGCAATAAATGCCAGTAATGTTAGCCCCCAGAGGGTTCCAGAGCGAAGTTGCGTATTTATGTGCTTTTGAATATATGCCTGCCACTGATCTGCATTGGTTTTACTGTGCATCCATATACCAACATATAAAAGCATAATGGCCGCAAGCATTGCCGCAACTCCTTCCATCACTTCACGACTAGCACCGCTAATATCGATAACCGTTTGTGCTACTGCCCATGTTCCTACACCAGCTATTAATGCTAACAACCAGCCTAGATGTACGTATTTAAGCGCATCTCTTCTATTCGTTCTAATCAACACAGTCATCAGTGCAATAACCACTAATAAAGCTTCTAAACCTTCGCGCAATAAAATAACTAAACTGGCAGTAAACAAGGCACTGCTTGATAATGCCGATCCTGTTAATAATTGCTCTGCTTCATCTAGCTGTTCAAATATCTCTGCTGATATTTTGAGCAGACTTGTTTCTTCGCCAACCACACTAATCACATGTCTTAAATTGATAAAGTTGACTTCAATACGTTTACGCAGCACTTCGTCTCTGGCATCAAGGCTATGCTCAATTAATTCAAACCCATCAAGATAAGCACTCACAGCTAGGGTATTAGCTTTTTGATAATCGTTGTTATAATAGGCATTCAAAGCTGCATTTAATTGGCTTTTAGCTATGGTTATCGGGCTTTGTTGTTCATTGAACAATAATTTAGGCGTAGCTCTATATGTATCAATAAAATCAACATCTATATTTGCCACATTATTAATAAGCTGTGATGGGTTTAGATTTATCCATTTTTGTAAGTCGATATTTTTTAGTCTTTGGCTAGTATTAGTTTCTGTTTTAAAAGCTAGGCTGCCGACATAAAATGCTAATGACCAGCGTTGATGTTCCTTCAGTTGAGTAAAAGCTGGCATTGCCGTATCATCTAAACCATTAGAAATTGCGTCAAACAATCCTAATAATGACCGATTCATTGCTCGCTCTTTATCGGTAAAATTTGTTGGCTCTGGCGACAAATCTTGTGCTAAAACACCATCCCCTTTACCCATAACACCATGACAGCTTGAACAGTTTTCTTGAAATAATGCTTGCGTACTCTGTTCTGATAATAGTCTTGCAGGTAAAAGTGATTCTGGTAAAACCGCTAATATTTGGCCACGAATACTTCCGCTCAATTGACGAATATGACTGATACTAGATTTGGCTATAATTGCCTGTTCCAAGGCTAATGACTGACTAAGTATTGTTGTTTCATGCTCAGCGCCAAATTGACTAGAAACCTTACTAACAATGATTGATGAGAACTCAAGCATTTCCTGATATTCATCTTCATTAACTACCTCGCCATTTTCAACTGCAGCAACATAGTCAACCGCAATATATTCAGCCAATTGTGCTAACTGTCGTAACTGAGCTGTTTCCGATGACTGAGCGAGAGCTTGTTGAGAAAAAAAACAGAACGACAGCATAATAATAATAGCAACTGCGCTGAATAATTTTTGTTGAGCTTTTGCGAAAGAGCAATATTGAGTATAGAGGTGGGTAGAACTTTTATTCATGTTAAATAACCTTAACAACGCCACGTAATGATAACTATTATCAATTCTAAACAATATAGTCACTAATGTAAGTAATTAATTGTTATTAAAACAAGTTCACTAAGATCTGATACGGCATCATTTTACTAATAACAATGAATGACATATTGCTTAGCGTTAATAATTAAAACCTAGTTCAGCTGAAAATAATAGCTGTTACGACATTTTCACTTTCTATCAATCTAGCTTTAAAGTTCTAACTATAAAATTAAAGGCAATCTAATTGAAATAACTTAATATCCACTCTTGCGACTTATTTTACAAGGCTATGTCTCAGTAGATTGCCCTTCCCTGGATATTATTTACTTAACAACAACAGTGCCAGAATACATTTTCATTTGACAATGAAAAGCATATTCGCCTTTTTTCAAAGCCGGAAGCTGTAATGTAAACTCTGCGTTTATCGGCAAGTCAGCACTTATCTCTAAATCAGGAAATAATACGCTTGCTGCACAAGGGCTAGCATCTTTTCGGATAAATTTAATCTTAAATGCTTTATTTTCAGGCAGTGAAATGCGTGCAGGTTGATAAACACCATCTTTAACTACTACGGTTATTTCACTATTATCACCCTGTTCATCACTCACTTGAGTTGATTGCGGTTTGTATACCCAAAACCACCAAATAATTAAAACGATTAAACCTAACCCAATTAAATTAATTATTAACATCTTACTCTCCATAAATTAATGATCTTGTGGTTTAAATAAACGTAAACGGTTGGCATTACTAACCACAGTTAATGATGAGAATGCCATAGCGGCACCCGCCACAACTGGATTAAGCAAGAGACCAAAAAATGGATATAAAATACCGGCTGCAAAAGGAATACCTGCAACGTTGTAAATAAAGGCACCGAACAAGTTTTGTTTAATATTACGTAATGTCGCTTTACTTACTGCAATCGCATCGCTAAGGCCATGCAATGAACCACGCATCAAGGTAATATCTGCACTTTCTATGGCAACGTCAGTGCCTGTACCAATGGCAAATCCAACATTGGCTAACGCTAACGCTGGTGCATCATTTATGCCGTCACCTGTCATACCGACAATTTCACCTTGCGCTTGTAAGTCGGCAACTTTGTTGGATTTATCTTCTGGTAGTACTTCTGCAAAAACTTCTGTAATGCCGACCTGTTTTGCTACTGCATTGGCCGTTGCTCGATTATCCCCTGTAAGCATAACCACACGAATCCCAATGGCTTGTAGCCTTTTAATTGCCGCTATTGAATCACTTTTAATCGGGTCGGACACCGCAATAATAGCCGCTAGTTTATTATCAATAGCCAAATACATAGGTGTTTTAGCTTTGTATGCAAGCGCCTGTGCTTTATTCACATAACCATTTAACGCAATACTATGCTTTAACATTAACTTTTGGTTACCAAATAATAATTGCTGACCATTCAACATTGCTTTTACACCATGGCCCGCAATGGCTTGGAAATCAGTTGTATTTTCAAGTTCAATATTCTGCTCGATGGCTGAATCAACAATCGCTTGCGCGAGTGGATGTTCTGATCCGCTCTCGATACTCGCTGCAACCGTTAAAATAAAGTCTTCTGAGTAGCTTTCGTCCGCAACAATAATATCCGTGACCTTCGGAGCCCCTTCAGTAATTGTACCGGTTTTATCTAAAATCATTGCTGTAACTTTTGAAGCAGTTTGTAATGCTTCACCATTTCGTATTAACACGCCTGCTTCTGCCGCTTTGCCCACACCAACCATTACCGACATAGGTGTTGCTAAGCCAAGTGCACAAGGACAAGCTATTATCAAAACCGTAGTTGCAGATACAACGGCAAAAGCTAGAACAGGATCAGGTCCAAAATTAAGCCATACTAACGCACTTACAATTGAAATAATCATCACTACAGGCACAAAATACGCTGAAATAATGTCAGCTAAACGGCCGATAGGTGGCTTCGAATTTTGCGCTCTTTTAACCATATTAATAATTTGGGCTATAGCAGTGTCTTTACCTACTCGAGTGGCTTTAAATAAAATGGATCCTGATTTATTTAAAGTACCCGCGACAATTTTATCACCTTCAGCTTTTACAACTGGCATAGGCTCACCAGTTAACATTGACTCATCAATAGAGGTATTTCCTTGCGTTACAACACCATCTACAGGCACCTTTTCGCCTGGTCTAACTCGCACAATGTCATTAAGTAATACTTGTTCAATAGCTATATCAATTTCTTTCTTGTCACGCACAACTCGCGCAGTTTTGGCTTGTAAACCAATTAAGCGTTTTATCGCTTCACTGGTCTTTCCTCTAGCTTTAACCTCAAGCGCCAAGCCTAAGTTTATTAGCCCAATAATCATGGCTGTTGCTTCAAAATAAACATGTCGTGCCATCTCAGGTAAAGCCAAAGGAAAGAGCACAACTATCATGGAATATATCCAAGCAGTGCCAGTTCCTAGTGCAATTAAGGTATCCATATTCGCTGTGTGATTTAGCAATGACTTCCAAGCGCCGATGTAAAAGTGCTTACCTGAAAAGTACATAATGGCTGCGCATAATACGCCAACAAATAACCAAACACCTCTCTCTAACGGTGTTTCAACTGTCATCGGCCCGCCAAAAAGGCTATAAATCATTAAAGGCATACCTAAAGCTAAGGCGACCCACATTTGCTTCATTAAACTAGCGTAATATTTTTCATCAGCCACTTCTTTTTCATCTATCAGCTCATCATCGCTTCTGTCACTTGCACTTTTTGCGTTGTAACCTATATTTTCAACAGCTTTAATAAGTACTTCAGAGGCAACATTTCCACTGATTGAAACCGTGCGTAAGGCAAAATTCATCTCAGCACTTTCTACACCATTAATATTTTTTAGCGCTGTTTCAATTTTGCCAACACAACTAGCACAACCTGCTCCCTCAATAATTAAATCTTGAGTGTTATTCCTAAGCTGGTCGCCTGTTAATTTATTCATGATTATCCCCTTGGTTCGCGTCACTCGAACTAATGTTGAGCGTTTCACCTTCAAACTCACCTTCAATGAGATGACATATCATATGTCCAGTCGGTGCTTTATCGGGTTTATTTTGCCATTCGTTAATAACGTTTTTTAACTTTTCCCGCAGCAGCAGTGCTGCTTGAAACTGTTTTTCTGTCTCATTTAAGTGCTGCACAATAATATCTCGCACCATTGGGCAAGCGGTATGTCCCTTGTCAGATTCAATTAAAATACTTTTAATCTCTGTTACTGAAAAATTTAATTGCCTTGCACTTAATATAAATTTAAGTCTGTTCTGAGCACTTTCACCGTAATTTTTATAGCCATTGTCTGGGTTTTTACTGGGTGTAATAAACTTAATCTTAGTATAATAACGCACCGTATCCGGCGTTGTATTCATCGCATTAGCTAATTCGGTTACCCTCATGACATAAATCCTCTTTTAAATAATGCAAACGGTAATGCAAAAAATGTTTATTAATAACTGAGTTCACCTTACACCTAGGTCTAGGACACAGGTCAAGTGTATAAAGTAAATTCAGTCCGAAGTCATCGCAGACAGTGATGATTTATGCATACAAACGATGCCATCTAAAGCATGAACAGCCAGTAAACTGTCATTTTCAAAAACTACGTGTCCAGGTTTTGAAGTATGCTGATAATCTATTGTTTCTATATGTGAGATAACCCATAAATCTTGCTCTAATTTTACAATCAACCCGATATGACCAAAGAATTTCATTTGTTTATTTATATCTTTAATGGTTGAGTTCCAATCCAAAACTCTCTCTGACACATCAATTCTGGGCCAATAGGAGTAATTAACTTGCGGACGAGCTAACTGATAAAAACCATCAATATCTTTAAAGAAAATCTGCAATAACTTTACAGATTCAAGATGCATTTTTATCATTAACGTCGTAAAACTTTCATTGATAGATTGTGGGACTTTAGCCTGTAAAATTATATCTCCAGAGTCAAAATTTTCAGTTATTTTGTGTATTGTGACCCCAGAAAACTCAGGCATTTTTATGAGGTAAGATAAAGACGAAGGCCCCCTGCCTTCGGGCAATAATGTTGGGTGTATATTTATTGCATATTTCACCTCAGTAACAGGTAATAAATAACTATATTCAGCAACAATAAACATTTCCGCTCCTAGTGTAATCAATTGGTTTAATTCACTAAGAGTAGGCTTGTGACTATGTAAAGGAATACAATTATTCTCGCACAATTTATCTATAATAGATGAGTCGTATGATGAACTATTTTTATATACTCTTAATATTTGATGACCTTCATCAAGCAAATATTTTAAGCATGAGGAAAATAAGTTATTCCCTAAATAAACAATTTTCATAAGCTACTTATATCGTATTTTAAAAAAGTACAGCGGCTAAAATTAATAATTAACCGCTATATGTTTTTATAATTAAGTCTATAACCATTAATGTTTATGGACTTTTTTGGGTTTGTAATCACGACTTGACGAATGACTGTGTACTACCTTCCAAAAACCATCAATTTTTCTCAAAAGAAATGTTTGATAACCACTTTTGTCGAACTCTTTACCACTTTTGTTAACTTTACCTTTTACACGCGTAGCGGCAATTGCCCATGCAAAACTTTTGGCTTCACCTTCAAAGTGAATTTCAATTTCACTAAAATCTAGCTTTAAGTACTCTAATGCATCTTTTTCTGGTTCAACATGGTGCTCAACTAAAGAGTTTAACCCCGAATTTTGACCACCACTCTCAACATATCGAGCACCTTTAAAATCAAGAAAGTTTTTTCTAAAAGGTTTGCCATCACCATTTTCCCAGCCATATTTAATACTGTTGATAATATCGATGATCGCTTTTTCATCTTTATTACTATGGTCTTTATCACCATGTGCCATTGAGAGAAAACTCATCATTAGCACTAAAATTGCCGTAATATATTTATTCATTATTAATCCTATTAATATGTAAACTTAGTTTGACCAATGAATATGGACAATTTTCCATTTCCCATCTATTTTTTGTAGCACCATGGTTTCCATACCTTCACTATTAATATCTTTACCACGGTATTTACCAGTCGATTTACTGCTCGACATTGCGTAAGCAATATCACCAAAAACTTTGATTTGATAATCTAATACTTCGGTGTTAATTTCTGCCAAATATTTCATATCTGAAAGCATATGATGCTGAGCATATTCATCAGCAGATTTTTCTACACCGCCACCTTCAAAAATCAATACATCATCAGCTAATAAAGCTCTGGCTGTTACTTTGTCGCCTGCTTTTAGCGCTTGATGGAATTGAGTAATGGCTTTACCCGCTTCAGTTTCTATTACTGGATTTTTAGTCTCAATTTTAGCTTCATTTTTGTCGTTCTTATGAGCGTGCAAGTTAAAGCTCATTGATATATTCAACAGTAAAGTCATCACTAAAATACTTTTAATTATTTTCATATCCGTCTCTTTTTTATTTTTATCGTTAATATTCGTAGTTACTGATTATGCTGGTTTTCTAAAATCAGCTTTACGCTTTATGTCTCTATTATTATATTTCACATAGTCTTGAGCGCTAATAAAGTTAGCGCTCAAGTTAGTGCCTAAATTATTGCCATAGTTAAGTAATAGTGAAGTAATACTTAACTATTACTTCAGTTATTTTATCGATGACGAACGCCATAAATAAAATAATGCCGGTAAAACTAGCAAGGTTAATATCACCGCGCTCATCATGCCGCCAACCATAGGAGCTGCAATACGGCTCATGACTTCAGAACCTGTGCCTGTGCCATATAAAATGGGTAACAAACCAACAATAATGGCAGCCGCTGTCATCATTACCGGGCGCACACGCATACCCGCACCATGCAACACGGCCTGAAATAAATCTTCTTTTGTGGTGGCAACATCTTTTAAGCGATGTTCATCTAACATGGCTTGATACGCTTGATTTAAATACACCAACATAATAACGCCAATTTCTACCGCCACACCTGCCAGCGCAATAAAACCGACCCCAACCGCCACAGAGAAGTTAAATCCTTCTAAATACATCAACCAAATACTGCCAACCATCGCTAACGGCAGAGTACCCATAATCATTGCCACTTCAATGACATTTCTAAAGTTAAGGTAAAGTAGTATCACGATAATAAATAAGGTTAATGGCACCACATAAGCTAACTTGGCTTTTGCTCGCTGCATATATTCGTATTGTCCGGCCCAAGTAATTGAGTAACCCGCGGGTAGCACTAATTGATCAGTGACCACTTTCTGTGCGGCTTCAACATAAGTGCCGACATCAACGCCTTCAATATCAACAAAAGCCCAACCATTTAACCGGGCATTTTCAGACTTGATACCCGGAGGTCCATCTTCAATATAAATATTGGCAACATCGCCTAAGGCAATACGTTGGCCATTAGGCGTAACTATCGGTAGCAATGATAATTGCTCTGGAGAGTCACGATAATCCTGTGGGTAACGCACATTGACCGGATAACGCTCTAAACGTTCAACAGTTTGCGTAACATTCATACCGCCAACAGCTGTAGCAACTACTTGTTGAATTTCAGCGATATTCAAACCATAACGTGCCGCTTTCGCCCGCTGAATGTCCACTTTTATATAGCGACCACCCGCAACACGTTCTGAATAAACGGAAGCAGTGCCTGGTACGTCTTTTAAAATCACCTCCAACTGTTGACCAATATCTTGAATAACTGATAAATCAGGCCCCGCCACTTTTATGCCTACGGGGGTTTTTATACCGGTTGCTAGCATATCAATACGGGTTTTTATTGGCATAACCCAAGCATTAGTCACCCCTGGTAATTTCACTAAAGCGTCGAGTTCTTGTTTCAAACTTTCAGGTGTTACACCTTCACGCCATTGGTCATGGGGTTTAAACTGAATAAAGGTTTCAATCATGGTTAAGGGCGCTGGATCCGTTGCGGTTTCAGCACGGCCTACTTTGCCAAAAACGGTTTTCACCTCTGGCACTGTTTTAATTAGTTTGTCAGTTTGTTGTAGCAATTGACGAGCCTGACCAATCGATATACCAGGATATGTTGTTGGCATGTACATCAGATCGCCTTCATCGAGCGGAGGTATAAACTCACTACCAATCTTATTAATTGGATATATACCAATGCCCAGGACGATTAATGCTGCTAGTAGTGTTATTTTAGGGAAGTTCAACACAGTTTTAAGCGCAGGCATGTAGATAAAGGTCAGAAATCTATTGACCGGATTTTTATGCTCAGGCAGTACTTTACCGCGAATAAAATAGCCCATTAATACCGGTACTAACGTTATAGCTAATGCCGCAGATGCCGCCATAGCATAAGTTTTAGTAAAGGCTAACGGAGCAAACATCCGTCCTTCTTGTGCTTCTAAGGTAAATACTGGCACAAAGCTTACAGTAATTATTAATAAACTAAAGAATAATGCCGGCCCTACTTCACTGGCTGACTCGGTCACTATTTGCCAGCGATTTTCTTTCGTTAGCGGGTTTTTTTCCATATGCTTATGCATATTTTCTATCATGACAATAGCACCATCGATCATCGCGCCAATCGCAATGGCAATTCCGCCTAAAGACATAATATTGGCGTTAAGACCTTGCAGATGCATGATAATAAATGCCGTTAAAATTCCGACAGGTAAACTGATTATAGCGACTAAAGAAGAGCGGACATGGAATAAGAAAATAATGCAAACCAAGGCAACGACACCAAATTCTTCCAATAGCTTAAAAGCCAAGTTATCGACAGCTCGCTCTATTAATGCAGAACGGTCATAAACCGGCACTATTTCTACGCCATCAGGTAAGCCTTTTTTAAGCTGTTCAAGTTTGGCTTTTACGCCGTTAATCACTTGTTGGGCGTTTTCGCCAAAGCGCATGACAACAATGCCGCCAACCGTTTCTCCTTCACCATTAAGCTCAGCAATGCCTCTGCGCATTTGCGGGCCAGTACCAATATCTGCCACATCTTTTAAGAGTAACGGCGTGCCATTTTGGTTTACACCCAGTGGAATGTTTTCTAGATCGTCAACGTCAGTTATATAGCCTGTGGCTCGGACCATGTACTCTGCTTCAGCCATTTCAACCACTGAAGCTCCAATTTCCTGATTACCTTGTTTAATGGCGGTTTGGATAAGTGAAAGTGGAATTCCATAAGCACGAATTTTTTCTGGATCAACCTTCACTTGATATTGCTTAACCATACCGCCCAGTGCAGCAACTTCAGAAACCCCAGGAACAGTTTGTAATTCAAACTTCAAAAACCAATCTTGAATACTACGCAGTTGGCTTAAATCATGTTGGCCAGTTTTATCAGTAAGCGCATATAAATATACCCAACCAACACCCGTAGCGTCAGGCCCTAATTGTGGCCGTGCGTCACTGGGTAAGTTGGGTGCAACTTGGCTTAAATATTCAAGTACCCGAGAACGTGCCCAGTAAAGGTCGGTGTCTTCATCAAAAATAACGTAAACATAGGAGTCACCAAAGAATGAATAACCGCGCACTGTTACAGCGCCTGGCACTGATAACATGGCGGTGGTCATCGGATAAGTCACTTGGTCTTCAACGACTTGTGGCGCTTGGCCTGGATAGCTTGTTTTAATTATTACTTGTACGTCTGAAAGATCAGGTAGTGCATCAATCGGTGTTTTGCTAACTGAATATAAACCCGCACCAACAAGTAGCATGGTTGCTAGCAAGACAAAAAAACGGTTACCAATCGACCAACGAATAATAGCAGTAATCATAATTTATTTACTCCTAATTAGTGGTTTGAGTGGTCAACAGATGCTTCTTCAAAAGAAGATTCAATACTTGGTGCATCACCTTCTAACAATGGAGAAATGTCAGTAATAATGAAATTTCCATCACGTATTTCGAAAGTAAATGTCACCTCCATGCCTTTGTTAAAATTAGCTAAGCTTACGTTTTCATCGGTAATAAAATCTACCGTAGCAGCTGGTCTACTCCACTTCTCTATCGCTGAACGACTGATATTAATCATGCCATGGTCAACCATTAGTGAATTAATTGTCCCTGTTACTGTTGCAGAACTTACTTTTTCATCTTGAGGCATATCCATTTCCATTGAACTGCTTTGTTCAGGGATGTGAATATTAGTTATGATGTAATCGCCTTCAGCTGTTTTACTGACTTCAACATGTAAACTTAGGCCGATTTTAAGGCTTGAGAAGTCAATAGTATCAATGGCAATAAAGTCCATCACCATTTCAGGCCAACTCCACTCAGGAATCGCAGCATGCGAAAGTGTTAACATATTATGTTCTGCCATTAAGCTCTCTATTTCAGCTTGCACCCAAACCGATATGGGTGCTAATTGCTCATCACTTGATTCATTGCTATGCATGCGTTTAAAATCAGATGATTTACTCGATTCTGAATCCAATAAGAATTGCGCAGAACTCACAATTTTATCGCCATCGTTAAGTCCGGTAAGTATTTCAACACTTTCGCTGTCATATCGGCCAACGGTTACGGCGATAGACTTAAAGCTCCCTTCTCCTAATGCCAGTACAACTCGGTCTTGTTTGCCTGTTCTGATCAGTGCTTCAGTTGGGATCAATAGCGCTTTTTCATCATTCGAGGTATGAATGGCTATTTGTGCGAACATATTAGGCTTGAGCTCACCATCTTCATTACTAAAACGTGAACGTACTTTTACCGTGCGTGTTTTGGCATCAAGTGTTGGGTAAATAAAATCTACTTGTCCTTGCCATGTTTTACCGGGTAAATAATCTAAGGTCATGGTAACCGGTGTGCCCTTGTTTACTTGGTTGGCTTGTCTTTCAAATACTTCTGTTTCTAACCAGATCTCTGAAAGATCACCAATAGACAACATAGTTGTACCAGGCTGAACAAAGAAACCTTCACGTATATTTAGGGTTTCAACTACCCCGTTTTGCGGAGCATAAAACGTAATATTTTGCTGAACTTGCTTAGTTTTTTTCAATTTTACGATAGCTGAAGCGGGGAGCTGTAAAGCCTTTAATCTATTTTCAGCGGCATTGATTAACTGGCTGTTATTACGGCTTAATGCTAATAATAATTCTTCTTGAGCATTAACTAGCTCAGGTGAGTAAATGTCGTACAGTGCTTGATCTTTTTTAACCGCTTGACCGACAGCCTTCACATAAAGTTTTTCAACCCAGCCTTGTACTCGTGGATGAATATGTACAAGCTTTTCTTCATCGTAAGTTACATAACCCACCGTGTTTATTTCAAAATGCAGCGGCTTGTAACGTGCTACGGCGGTTCTTACACCTAAGTTATTCACAACGTCAGACGAAATACGAATAGTGCCTACGCCTTCATCAGGACCTATTCCACCGTCATCATAAACGGGCACTAAGTCCATGCCCATAGGTGATTTACCCGCTTTATCTCGTCTATAATTAGCGTCCATGGGAGCAACCCAATAGAGGGGTTTTTCTTCTGCTTCAGCTGTCGTTGCTTGCTCAGACCCAACTGGCACCAAGAAAGCATATGTACCAAAAGTTAATATTGAGCCTATCGCCATACCGACAATTAATGGTTTTATGTATTTATTTGACGTGTTTGTGCTCATCATTTATTTCCTGAAACAACAGCCGTTCTCGAGCTATTGTTTATATTCATATTGTTTGGTGTATTTGCAGTATTGAGGCTGCCGATAAAAAGGTAATTGAGTTCTAAACGTATTTTTTGCTCTTCAACATTGAGTGTTAGCTCGTCTATTTCGGTATTGAGTACGGCAATGCGTGAGCGAACGACTTCAGAGAAATCGCCATCGTCGTTGGTATAAGCGGATAAAGAAGCTTCTGCTTGGTCATGTATTTGCGGTAGCAACCTTGTGCTATAAAGGTTTTGTCGCTCTTTTAAACGCAGCAACCTGCCCTTTGCACTTGAATAAGCACCGAGTAACTCCCTGAGTAATAAAACCTTGTCTGTTTTCGCCGCTTCTGTTTCTGATATGGCTGATTTAAGCTCATTATCTTGCCTATTCTCAGTAAACAGTGGCACATCGAAGGTTACACCGACAGAAAACAAGTCTGCTCTACTCCTTCCCATTGCATCATCACTACGATAACCGTAACTTGCGTTTACGCCCCATTCTGGCTTGTATTTTTGCTGTGCTAAATTAATGCCTGTTTTAGTGGCGTTAATTTGTTTATCTACGGCCAAAACTGAAGGATGATTAGCAAAATACTGAACCAATGCCGTCGGCTTGAGCCAGGTGTTTTTTGCCACTAAATCATTATTTAAGAGCTCGACTTCAGGAAGTTTCTGACTTAATTTTATGTTATATAAAGAGAAGTCAGCTGCTAAGATAGCTTCGTCTGAAGAGTTATTTTCACTAGACAAACTAGTCAGCCATTGAGATAGCACGCCTTCATAACGGTTTTTCTGTTGTGCTAATAGACTTAGTCTGTCTTCTAAACGGGTTAATTCAAGCTGTGCTCGGACAATATCTTGTTGACGAGTTTTCCCTAAAGCAGATGAATAACTCACTTCGGCGACGTCGACTAATTGCAAAAATAGCGATCTATTTTTTTCAATCAAGGCAATGCTTTGCTGAACTCGGTAAGCGTCTAACCACAAGCTACCTACCGTAACAGCTACTTTTGATTCACGGTCTTTTCTTTGATAGGGAAATGCTTCACTTTGAATTTTTAGCTGCTGGCTTTTAATGCCTAAGCTATCGCCGCGAGGAAACATTTGTGAAATACCCACTTTAGCTTGTGTCATGCCTTCTTGACCAAAGTCAAAGCCATTTACTGGTAGGTTTGCCAAACTGATAGACACTTTAGGATCTGGTAATGTGTTTACTGCATGACTCATCGACTCAATTGCGCGTTGCTTATGCAGGTTTCCTGTTAACCAAGGATCATTTTTTTGCGCGGCTTTAATCGCTTTTTCAAAAGTTAAAACCTCGCTATTATTCAATGCTATCGATTGTGCTGCACTGACATAAAAAACAGAAATAGCGAGAAGACCAGCACCAAATTTAAGCGCAAGCTTGCTATTATCGTTTGGCTTAATCATTAAAACTGTTCCTCATAGGATTGAACATTGGCATAAATTTCATAACTACCATCCAACTTCAACAGTAAGACCCGGTAAGGCTGAAATTTATCACCAACCTCCATTCCAGGGCTACCAACTGGCATAGCAGGGACAGACAAACCGATAACATCATCTTTGTGTGTTTCTTGCATAAATTGATGTATAAATTTCGCTGGTACATGCCCTTCAAAGGCATATCCATCTTTTGAAATTGCGGTATGACAAGAACGATATCTTGGCGCTATAGATTTTTCATCTTTAATGCCTGGAAAGTCATCAAAGCTGTGAACTTTCGATTCAAAGCCATGTTCATTAACATGACTGATCCATTTTTTACAGCAACCACAGGAAGGACTTTTATAAACCGCTAGCTCTACTGTTTGTGGCAAAACCTTTATGGATTCTATAGCCTTAGAAGTAGTTTTTTCGTCAGTACAACTGGCAAGTGAGAAAACTACAACAAAGGTAGCAATAACTTTTAACGTAAATATTTTTGTAAACATAACCCACCCATTTGGATGTTAAATTTTTAATTAATTAGGTTATTATTAATGAGATTAAATAAGTATTTTCTACGAATACGAACTCAAAAAAGCCTAATACAGAATGATAAAACATAAATGAGCCAAATTTTGGGCACACTTATTCTGTAGTTAACTTAATATTGGAGGGCGATATAAAGATCTAGGTTGTTGGCTTAGTGCCAAACGAGAAAAGGAAAGTATTTTAGGTGAGCTATCAACAATTGGAGTATTACTTACATACTTAATTAAGGCAGCAATAGTTGAGCAACCACCGGTGAAACAGTGACATATTGTATTGCAACAATCTTCTGTTGACTCCGTTAACGTAGCCGTATCAGCAGCCATATTATGATTACTATGATCCATCATTGGCATATTTTGTGGTAATACTTCTGCATGGCTGTTCATACTCTTCATTCCACTCATGCTAGCCATACCCATCATATGGTAAGACATAATAGTAGACGCCATTGCTTGACCCACAAAGGACAAACATATTAGCAGTACCATTAATGTTTTAGAGAAGTTTAAAGCCACGAGTTACCAACAATATAATATACTTAGTGAATATGTTCGCATACCTCCTGTTTATATTCAATGTAATACTTTTACAACTTATTAAAGTCTCAAGCCCCGCTTAGATTTATACCTACAATTTTATATTTCAGATATTCCCACTTGATATGAAATATACAAAGCTATAATATCCTGCCAAATTTTGGTAGCACCACTTATCCATAACATGATGAAAAAATAGCGTGTCTAGTCAGCATTAAAAACCGCTAATGTTATCAATTAGCTGTCAAATAATTTACCACGGCATATCTACAACACAATAAATTGTACTCATTGGAAGTTATAAAAATGTTCGAAATTATTATTCTTGCCTTAGCGTTAAGTATGGATGCATTTGCTGTCTCAATAGGATTAGGTGCTAAACACCCAGTAAAAACACCGTCACTTGCGATAGCTTGTGGATTATATTTTGGTTTCTTTCAAGGCTTAATGCCTTTAATAGGTTATATGGGAGGAAGAGGTGTTTTTGGTTGGGTAGAAGCCTATGCGCCATGGGTAGCATTTTTTCTTTTGCTATTAATTGGCGGAAAAATGATATACGAGTCCTTATCAAACGGCATAGAAGAAGACATAGCTAAGGTCACTCACAGAATTATGTTGGTACTTGCTATCGCGACCAGCATAGATGCTATGGCTGCAGGATTTTCATTAACAATACTGGACGTTAACCCGTTAATTGCCTGTGCAATAATAGGCATAACTACCTTATTCTTCAGTGTTATTGGTGTTTATGTTGGTGCTAAAAGTGGTACTTGGCTTGAAAGTAAAGCTGAGTTGCTAGGTGGCATCGTCTTAATACTTATCGCAATCAAAATACTCTTAATATAATTGTCTCAGTTTCTCAGTAAAATGGGCCCTGAAGATAACAACCTAACTTAAGTTATTGGCACATTAATTATAATCAGCGCATAACTTGTCACCAGCGCTGGTAAATAGATACGAAAACAAAGCATAACTTCAGCAAAAAATCAGTAAATCTTAAGGTTAGTCTGGTATCTTGTTATTAATAACAATTCTATGTTGCAGGTAACCTTTGAAAGTTTTAATTATTGAGGATTCAACTTCTCTGCGAAGAAGCTTAAAAATTGGCTTATCAAACTTAGGCTATACCGTCGATGACACCGGTGATGGCTCTGAAGGATTAAGCATGGCACTCGCGGGTGACTATTCTTTGCTGATACTTGATTTAATGCTCCCTTCTGTGGATGGCACAGCCATATTAAAAGCGATTAGAAAAGCCAATAAAGACCTCCGGGTTTTAATTTTATCAGCCCGAGATCTAACAGAAGACAAAATTGAAGGTTTACTTAACGGTGCTGACGATTATCTCACTAAACCTTTTTCATTCGATGAACTTCATGTCCGCTTATTGTGCCTCATGCGCAGAGGTTCTTTAAATGTTAGTGACAGTAAAGTTAATATCGGCTTGTTTTCATTAGACCTGCACTTAAAGCAATTATTTTGTGATGGCAATGATGCCAATTTAACCCCAAATGAATACAAGCTTGTTGAATGTTTATTTACCAATCAAGGCAAAGTAATATCCCCTGAAAAATTAAGTGAATATTTAGCGGGCCAATACGATGCCATTGCAAAAAACTCTATCGAAGCACACCTTTCCACGGCTAGAAAAAAAGTAAAATTACTCGGACATGATTTACCCATAAAAACCAAGCGTGGCTTCGGCTATTTTTGTTGAGACCTGTAGATGATTTCTATTAAGAAAAAATTAAGTCGTTATATATCCATTTCAATTTCGATATTATTAGTCGCCATTTTCTTGCTCACTGACATTGCTGTTGATACTTGGATCAGTGGTGAATTCGATCGAGCCATGGTGAATAAAGTTGGATTGCTCACAACACTGGTTAGTGCAGATACTCATGAAATTGATTTTGATTTTGCTGATGAATTTATGCCTGAGTTTTCTGGCGTCAATGATCCTGAATACTTTCAATTATGGCTTGATAATAAAGTTTTTGAACGCTCTAAAACGCTTGAGCTTTTTGACATAAATGAATTACCTAAAGTTGAACTTGGAGACAAGCACTCAATAATAACTGACATTACCCTGCCCGATGGTCGTTCAGGAAAGATGCTTTTCACACAATTTATACCGCAAATAGACAGTGATGTTAGAGCAGAAAATGGTATATCCAAAGCGCAATTTTCTAAAAATCAAAAACCGATGGAACTTGCATACGCCATTAGTACTGAAGGTTTGAATCATATACTTTGGTTTGTTGATATCATTTTTATAGTGACATCGCTAATCGCTATTATTGCGGTAAGAATCATTGTTTTTAATGTGGTTATCCGTGAATTAAAACCCATAGAAAATCTGAGTCAAGAACTCAAAAAAATAAACTTAAATTCTGAAGTTAGCGAAATAAGTACTTGCAAGCTCCCCGAAGAACTCATCACAATTGCCAATGGTATCAATCACTTTATCAGTGAAAATAAGATTCTTTATGCAAGAGAGCAAAGGATCACCTCAGATATTGCGCATGAATTAAAAACACCGATAGCAGAATTACTCAACTTAAGTGAAGTGACGATTAAATTTCCCCATGAAAAACAACTCTCTGAGAACTTCCAAACCGATGTACTTAGCATTACCGAGCGTTTGCGTAATATTGTCAATGGCATACTTTTACTACAAAAAAGCAGTAACAAAGCTACATTAGAAAAACAACAGGTCGATGTAGATAAACTTATCAACTCAGTTATCACACTGGAAAATAAAGCCAATAGAGTCATTGATTATTACTTTAATAAGGCATGTGGAAACATCAATACCAATGAATTCGCCTTAACGACTGTATTATCGAATTTAATTAACAATGCCTTGTTTTACAGTCCAGATTCAACAGCAATAACGATAACGGTTGAGCCTTATTCTGATGATGAACAAATCATGCTAAAAATGACTAATCGCTGTGAACATGATTATAGTGAGGCAGATCTCGCCTTATTCTTTGAACCTTTATGGCAGAAAGATTCGTCAAGAACTTCAGTCGAAAGATACGGCTTGGGCTTAGCTATTGTTAAATCTTATTGTGAAAATATCTCGGCTGATTTAAATGTCGCAATGTCAGCCGAAAAAGAAATAACCTTCACGATTATATTTTGAAAGGCTTTAACTGCTTAATTATCTGGAATAATATATTCACTATCTTTTTTATTCTCATAGAGTTTTAAGTTTAAACTAAGCTAATTATCAGTTTGCCCTAAGCCTATCTTAAGTTTACATATTTAACATACAAACACTTATTAATAGGTGTTTACATGCTAAATATTTTCAAACATATTCCAATCATAACCTTACTCATTTCATCGAATTTAAAATTCAATATTGCTGCGAAAAAAAGTCATTGGCAACAAAGTGTCAATCATAACTTTATTTGCACTGATACATTCGAATTGATTGAGCCATTTTCTCTTCTTATCGATAGCAGATTTAATTTTTTTCACCGTAAAAATAAGGCAAATATTCTAATCGCTGAGTTTAACTTTTGTGCAAGTCTAGGCCTGATAAAATGAAAAAAATTATCTCCTATTTTGAAAATTTAACCATAACAACCAATCAGTTGCTGTTTTTTACTTGCTGTTATATTGCATTGGTGTTGAATCTACCCTTTTTGTCAAAAGCAAGCACAGCAATAACGGCTTTAGATAATTATAATGTGCTATTTTTAATCTCTTTACCAATATTCTTACTCTCATTAAGCGTAGTATTCCAAGGGATATTTTCTTTTCGATGGCTAACTAAGCCTTTACTGATCACCACTGTCATTATTTCATCACTGATATTTTATGGCACAATTACTTATGGTATCGTTTTTGATTACGGTATGGTGCAAAATACCCTTGAAACAGACTCGGCTGAGGCACTATCTTACGTTAATTTGCACGCCAGCTTATTTTTCCTAATTTTTGGTGTTTTACCATCATTTATAATCTATAAGGTAAAACTAACTTATAAACCTTTTTTCAGAGAATTATTAACTCGCTTAAAAATTATTACTTTCAGTTTTGCTGTCGTTCTCTTAATCGCCAGCGTTTTTTATTCAAATTATGCGGCCGTAGGTAGAAATAATAAAGATCTCTTGGGATATGTTACGCCTTATAAAATGGCTGATGCGAGCTATAAATTTGTCAGAAACCATTATTTTTATCCTCCTATGAAGTTTCAGGTTTTAGATACTGCGCCGACAATTGTCCGCGATAGTAGTCGTAAGCATGTCACGGTAATGGTGTTAGGTGAAACCGCTCGTGCACAAAGCTTTTCACTCAATGGTTATACAAAACCGACCAATCAGTATACTGAAACTCAAGGCGTGATATCTTTTTCAAATATGAGCTCTTGTGGAACAGCAACAGCGGTTTCTGTGCCTTGTATGTTCTCTAGATTAAACAAAGATAACTACAGCAAACGCAAATCTACCGCCCAGCAAAACGCCGTAGATTTAATACATTTAGCCGGCGCTGATATTTTATGGATCAGTAATAATAATGGTAGCTGTAAAGGCGTGTGTACCCGTGTAAAAACACTACAGGTCGATACTGATAAATCTAACCCTTTATGTGACGGTGAATATTGTTTCGATGAAGCATTATTAGCGCCATTAAAAAAGAAGCTTAATTCGCTAACTAATGAAAACACCCTGATTGTTTTGCACATGATTGGCTCTCACGGGCCAACCTATTTCAAGCGTTATCCAAGCAGTAAAAGCGTTTTTACACCAGACTGTCAACGTAGTGATATTCAAAACTGTAGCCAAGAGCAACTTATTAATACTTACGACAATACAATTGCCTATACTGACCTAGTGCTCTCAAAAGTCATTAATCAATTAAGCGAGCTTGATAAAAAAGATAATATCGAATCATCGCTACTTTATATTTCAGATCATGGAGAATCATTAGGTGAAAGTGGTGTTTATTTGCATGGTTTACCTTATGCTTTTGCTCCAGAAGAACAAACGCATGTACCGATGATTTTTTGGGCTGATCCTATTCAAAATGATTTTAATACTAAGTGCTTGAGTGACTTATCAAAAGCCCCTATAAGCCATGATAACGTTTTTGATACTTTACTCAGTATTATGTCCGTTAAGTCAACAGCCTATGATATTGAAAACGATCCATTCATAGATTGTAAATCGGAACACGCAATAGCCCGTACCACCACTTCACAAAAATTAGACATGGAGATAATAGACTAGTGTTTGACAATATAAATAAACCTAAAGGTGTAAAAAGAGTAGCTTTAGCGGCATTAAATTCATTTAGAGCCCTAAAATGGTTGTATCAGAATGAATCGGCATTTAGGCAAGAGTTATTATTGCTATTAATTGCTCTACCCATTTCTTTTGCATTTGACATCAGTGCCTTAGAACAAGTCTCGCTAATATTAGCAATACTGTTCATTATTTTTACTGAAATTATCAATACCGCCATTGAGGCAGTTGTTGACCGAATCGGCTTAGAGATTCACCCGTTATCGGGTTTAGCAAAAGATTTAGGCTCAGCAGCAGTTTTTATTAGTTTGATTATCGCCAGCAGTATTTGGCTGGTAATATTGCTGTAAAGCTCTTTCCCTTAATTTTTCCTTAATTAGTCAGTAGCTAAGAGATTAGCTACTTTTCAGTTTAAATTAAGCTTCCCTTAAGTTTCATATTTTAAAGTAGCACCGTGTTCTACTAGCGGTATTACTTACTATGTTTAAACCAACATACAACTTATTACGCCCATTTGCTTTATTTTCCCTATTACTTATTCTGACTTTATTCATTTCAAGATTAGGATTAGGGTTATGGCAAATCGATCGCTTCGAAAGTTTTGCCAGTTTTATGACCTTATTTTCACAGGGTTTTAGAATTGACTTAAGTGCGCTGGGTTATTTGTTAATATTACCTGCCCTATTACACCCTTGGTTTATGCTTTCTAAATACCAAAACGCATGGCTTAAAACCTTAAAAGGCATATTTTTCTTTATTTTTATCTGCGTACTATTTTTTGAACTAGCAACGCCAGCTTTTATCAATGAATATGGCTTTAGGCCCAACAGATTATTCATTGAATATTTACCTTATCCAAATGAAGTCATGAAAATGCTTTTCAATGGACATTTAATGACTTTAGTCATTGTTATTTGTTTATTGCTCATCACCAGTAAATACATTTGGCAGATTCTAAATAAAGTTATTGATGCTAGAGGGATTAACCACAAGCAATCAATTATATCTTCAAGCTTTTCATGTTTAGCTTTATTGATGGTACTTGTGCTTTGCACGCGAGGCACTATTGGTCATCGCCCTATTAATCCGTCATTAGTTTACTTTTCCACTGACCCATTAATTAATTCATTGACCCTAAATTCTATTTATAGCGTTGCTCATGCTTACAAACAGTTAGGCAACGAAAAAGATGCCGCTAAGCTTTACGGGAAAATGAGCACTGAAAAAGTTATTACGCTTATACAACAAGAAACAGGTTTAACACCTCAAGCTTTTAATGTTGAAACGCAACCTTCCTTGGCGTCAAGAACTGCGGTTTATCAAGGTAAACCAAAAAATCTCGTTATAATTTTAGAAGAAAGTTTAGGGGCTCAATTTGTATCCTCCTTAGGCGGACTTCCTCTAAGCCCAGAAATTAATAAACTTAATAAGCAAGGCTGGGCATTTAAAAATTTATATGCCACTGGTACACGTTCTGTAAGAGGGATTGAAGCGGTAATTACAGGATTTACGCCAACGCCTGCAAGAGCTGTTGTTAAGCTAGATAAGTCACAAACGGGTTTCTTCACCATTGCGAGCTTACTTGCAAAGCATGATTACACAACGCAATTTATTTACGGCGGCGAAAGTCATTTCGACAACATGAAGAGTTTTTTCTTAGGCAATGGTTTTACTGATATTGTTGACTTTAAAGATATTAAAAACCCTAATTTTGTCGGCTCTTGGGGTGCCAGCGATGAAGATTTATTCAAGCAAGCAGATATAGAGCTAACTAAACTTAATAATAATGACCAACCTTTTTTCAGCTTTATTTTTTCATCTAGTAATCATGATCCCTTTGAAATTCCAGACGGTATAGTTACGCCTATCGATTATACCGATGAGCAGTTAGCACAATATGACGAGAAAGAATTGTCACGCCATAAAGCAATTCAATATGCTGATTATGCTTTGGGTAAATTTATCGCTAATGCAAAGCAGCAACCCTATTGGCAAGATACTATATTTCTCATTGTTGCTGATCATGATGCTAGAGCACTAGGCAGTGACCTTGTGCCGATTAAAAATTTCCATATACCAGGTGTTATTCTTAATTCATCTAAGCAGAATTTTTCTGATGAAAGAGTAGTCAGTCAAATTGACTTAGCACCAACACTATTATCATTGATGGGCATTAACAATTATTCTCCAATGCTCGGACATGATCTGAACAATCCGAATGTTACCGAACGGGCTATGATGCAATACGCTGACAATTTTGCTTATATGGAAAATGACGAAGTTACTATTTTACAACCCCAAAAAGCCCCGTTGAATTTCAGTTATGATTTCAAAGAAAAAAGCTTAACACCTAAAAATTTAAATCAACCGCTATCAGAAATAGCATTGGCGCATGCTTTATGGGGCAGTTTAGCTTATGAAAATGAATGGTATGTATTACCAGATGATATCAATAATGATAATCAAGTTGATATAAAATATACAGCAGTTATTAAATAACGAATAACGTTAACTTCTAATTTTTAAATTAACGTTATTCGTTTGTAACTAGCGAGCTATTGCCTAATTAAATGAGTCAGTTAGAGCGCGAATTACTCACTATATTCAATAGAATCGATATGAACAATGGTAGTTTTACTATTACCTAAAGGCCATTCGATTTCTTGTCCAATAGATAAGCCGATTAAGGCACTACCAACGGGTGTGAGGATCGATAAAGTACCAGTTTCCTTAGTATCTTTAGGGTAGACAAGTTTAAGAGCAAAAGTCTTTTGTGTCGAAAGCATCGTGAATGTTACGGTAGAATTCATCCGCACAACATTACTTGGCAGCTTTACTTTATCTACAGTTTTCGCTCGCTCTAATTCATCAATTAGTAACGCGTGCGAAGGTGCAAATTCTTCATTCTCTATCATAGAGTGTAAGCCATCATAGTCTTCATGGCTTATAATTAATTTTGGTTTTTTCATTATATACCTCTTATTTTTAAATTAACTGACCTAATAAAATATTAATTTTTGTCTATATCTTTACCTGTAAAGTGGAGATAGTAGCTATCTATCGCACGAGCTAATCCTTCAATAGTAAACTCCTTTGGCATAATGCTGACTGTTAATCCAGCATCTAAACACGCCTGATACGTTGTTGTTCCTATGGCGCAAAGCACCGTATTTTTTAAAGCCTGTTCATTTTTAGCGGTATTTAAGATCGACGTCAAAGCAAGCACAGATGACGGAGATGTAAATACAAAACAATCGACATTCTTTGCATCAAATAAAGCTTGCGCAGGTTTTTCAAGCGATTTTCTTAATGTCGTTTGGTAAATAATAGGTGAAATTATCGAATAACCTTTTTCAGCAAGCACCTGTTCTAATTTTAACGCTGCTCGATTTCCTTTTGGAAAAAATATTTTTAAGCTATCAGCCGCTATACGTGGAAATAAATCGCCTAACGATTCAGCTGTATATATGCTGGGCATCATATCGGCAATAAGGCCATATTCAGCCAACTGGCGAGAAACCATCGGGCCAACAGCACAAATTTTCATTGCGTTAAGTGCAGATGCACTAATACCTAAAAGCTTCAGGAATGCTATGGTTTCAATAACCGCGTATTGAGAAGTAAAAATTAAATAATCAGCAGTTACTGCTTGAGTAAAGTCATTTTTAAGTTGTTGATTTTTTTCAACCGCCGCTATCTTGATCGTTGGGCAAGCAATAACCTTGAACTTTTTAGCTGACAACACTTTTAAGGCGCTACCAAGCTGCGAGTATTCTCTGCTAAACAAAACATTTATAGGGAGAGCATCCATGTTGTTACCTTTTGATCGCCTGTGAAATTGCCCGAATTAACTTTACTGCTACATATTCTTCATATGAATCAACAGGATCGAAATTTCGCTCATATAGCAACTCAACATTTTCTAATCGAGCATAAACTTGCTCAATTATATCTTGCTTTTCATTAGCCATATTTTCTATTAACTCAGTGGTTTCATAGAGGTAATCCCAAAAATTATTATGCATATATCTATTATCAATCTCGAATAAATGGTGGTGAGTGTTAATTGCACAAATTTAAACTAGCCACGAATAGCAGGCACCATTTATGTGCTGTTACTTGTCTTTTCGTAGATTAGTTTTGTTTACGTGTTGGGCGACTAAGTTAAAGCTGTATTTAGTCGCCCTAAAATGGGCAAGGTGCGAACAGGTACCATCTGTGTAATGGATAAGTCATCAACTAAAGCAATGAACTGAATAAATGATAATGTAAGCATATATTAATCGTAACATAGACCACTATTTTTACCAATAATGGTTAATCCCAGGGTTATATTAAGTTAATTGCGGTGAACGAGTTAAATTTCAAGTCAAAAGTAATAAATGTTTTATATATAAAATAAACCATGACAATTAATTCTAATACAATTGCTACAAAGCATATTTTTACACTTTAGCATTCAATCATAAATCTATTCACCACCGTTTACACCGACTTTTCAATAGTTAATTACCCTATTAGCTAGTGATGATTTAGAGAATTTACTTTAAAGCGCTTACTACTTCAAGCAAGAATAAGTTTTACCATTAGTGTATGGCATTACGAGGACTTCAAATTACTTTACATTACAAATGTATTCATTTAAAACAGTGATAATGGTATTTATTGACTGTAATTTATGCTCGCGTAAACTAGTGTATAATATATTGAAGTAAAATGAGTTTAGCGTTCAAAATTAACCTTTTACTGACATGTGTTAATGCTCAATTAAGGATAACTATGCTGAACGAATCCGGAGTCAAAGACATAAATAGCACTAATCGAAATAGGTTTAAACTCACAGCGTCATTATTAGTATTACTCGGTGCAGTCGCCATCGGTTTTACGCTGTCAATTATCCAAATTCAGTCGGGTACGGCCGCTTATTTAGCTGCGTTAAGTAATTGGTCTCACGGGGTGAGCGAATCGGTCAGACAAAGTGAAATTTATTTGCGATCTGGAGATCCTCGGGCCTTAAAGTTGGCGCGAGATAAATACCAACTCCCGCTGGGTCATATGCTAGGTCGTCTAATATTAGAGCGCGATGTTTTAGATTATGACTCTGCCTATCGTGGATTTTTACAAGGTGGTAATCATCCTGATGATATTTCTCGCATGATATGGTTATTTCGCTTTTTTCAAAATGCACCTTATTTTAAAGATGCGGTAAAAGCTTGGCAGAGCTCAGATCCATGGATAGTAAGGCTAGGCAATACCTTAGACAAATTACCCCACACCAGACAAAAATCCTTAATTGAAGTGGAAGTACTACAATCCGAGCTAGATGAAATTACACAGAAGCTCGCTCAGCCACAAACTGAATTTCAAGTAAAAATGAGTTTGGCTAGTCGTGTTTTGGCAATATTATTGTCAATAGTAAGCGTTATTTTCTTTCTATTATTAGGTGGCATTGCTACCTTGCTGCTAAAAAAATTAACCTCCACCATACGTATTTCTGAGTACAAATTTAGAAGCACCTTTGAAAATGCTGCTGTCGGTATTGCACAGCTAGATGCTGATGGCCGCATTAAAGATGCTAATAGCGCCTTGTGCGATATTCTTAATTATAACTTCACGGTACTTTCACAATTAAGGTATAACCAGTTAATTCATCCTGAAGATAGCAATATTTTTATAGAAGAACGTGCGATCTTAGACAAAGGTTTAAGCGAAAGGGTTAGCTTTAAACAGCGCTTACATCGCATTGACAGTAGCGTGATTTGGGTACAAACCACGATGTCGCGTTTTGAGTGGGGAAACCCGAGCGAAATACGTTATATTTGTATTATAGAAGACGTATCTGAGCAACAGCGTCTCAGTAAAGAGCTAAGCTACCAAGCCCGCCATGATAACTTAACGGGCCTAATTAACCGCAGAGCTTTTGATGGTTACTTAAGCGAATCTCTATTAAAAGCCCGAAGTGAGAACTTTGTTCATTGTCTTTGTTTTATCGACTTAGACCAATTTAAAGTGATCAACGACACACTTGGCCATTTTGCCGGCGATCAACTACTACTACAAGTTACGCAACTATTTAGCCGACAATTAAGAAAAAGTGACTTATTAGCCCGTTTGGGTGGTGACGAGTTTGGGTTAATTCTAGATTGCTGCGAGCCTGAGCAAGCGATTAAAACAGCGGAAAACCTGCGAAATAGCTTGAGTGAATTCCCATTTAGTTGGGATGGTCGTGCCTTTAATATCGGCTGTAGTATTGGTATTACTCCTATTATGGCCACTAGTACTGATGAAGCATCATTATTACAGGCTGCAGACTCGGCTTGTCACATGGCTAAAGAGCAAGGTCGTAATCGTGTGATATTAACTTATCAAGGAGATAAAGAACTCGCAGCTCGTCGTATACAAATGGAGTGGATCGAACGTATTCGCCGAGCTATCGAGACTGATAGCTTATATTTAGATGCACAAAAATTAGTTTCTCTGACATCAGTTCAACATACACATATCGAAGTTTTAGTGCGCATGTTAGGAGAGAACAACGAAATTATCCCACCAGGTGCATTTATACCTGCTGCTGAACGATTCAATCTAGTGCACTTACTTGACCGATGGGTAATAGAGAAAGTCTGCTCACATTTACAACGTTATCCTCTAGAATTAAATGGCTTTGACGTTTGCCATATTAATATTTCAGGTAAAAGTTTTGATCAAGAAGACTTTACTGACTTTACGTTAAAAACCATCGCGCACTATAATATTCCAGCCAATAAACTTTGTTTTGAAATAACCGAAACCGCGGCGGTTAGCAACTTGAACGTTGTACGTAACTTTATGGAAAAGCTAAGAGAATTAGGCAGCAGCTTCGCGCTGGATGATTTTGGTGCGGGGTTATCCTCCTTTGCCTACCTTAAGCAATTCCCCGTCCAATATCTCAAAATTGATGGCGTATTTGTCAAAAACATGGCCAACGATAAAACAGATAAAGCTATGGTTAGAGCCATTAGCGATATAGGTAAAACCTTAGGTAAAGTCATCGTTGCTGAGTTTGTCGAAGACGAGCCCGCCTTAAAATGTTTACAAGAAATGGGCGTTGAATTTGCACAAGGTTATCATTTACATAAACCTGAGCGGCTTGACGGACTTGTCAATAAATCACGCGTTGGCTAACACAGAAAGATACAACTAAGTTGCGCTGGCGAAACTCATGTAGACGATTAATCAACTTGGTATAACTTATAAAAATAACACTTAATTTATTTGGTTAATTAAAAGGCAGTAATTAGATTGCCCGCTTGGAGAATAAAACCAATTAAAATCAATACCCAATTTATTTTAAATCTAACGATGAATTGTTATGGTTTATTTATGTATTGGATATTAACTGAACATTTCACTGGCGCTATAAGCCACTAAAAATCCAACGGCGGCAATTGGGCCGGTAATGTCATGCATACCTTCAAAGGCTTCTGGGATCATAGTTTGTATGATCATGACCAAAATTGCACCTGCAGCTAACGCCGTTGCAAAACCTATATATTCGTTACCAAGCTCTCCCAAAATAGTTAAACCAAGATAAGCCGATATGGCTAGCACAATAGTAATGGCAATCCATAGGGTAAAAACAAATGTGGCGCTTTTACCGCTCTTTTTCATACCAGCAGAGCTTGATAACCCTTCTGGTATATTCGACATAAATACCGCAAAGACCGTGACTAAGGCAACACCACCGCCTTCTATCATACTAACCCCAATTGCAGCCGACTCTGGAATGCCGTCGATTAACGCCCCTAAAGCAATCGCGATACCCGCAGACTGGGCAACTCCTTTTTTTTCAGAGTTATTACCGACAGATTTGGGTATACCTTGTGAACGTTTACGATGCAGGCCGCCATTATGTGCTACCAAATAGTTTGCCAGAGAATAAATCAAAACACCGCAAGCGAAACCGCTAACAGAATATAACAAACCACCTTGCTCTGTTGCCTTGGCCATTAACTCGAATGACAGTGCTGAAATTAGCACCCCCGCACCAAATGCCATAATGCTTGAAATAACTTTATGAGGTAGGTTAACAAAATAACCCACTATCGCACCAATAATAAGTGCTAGGCCTGACACCCCGCCCCAAATCGCAGCCTCTAACGCTTGATTAATCATTTTAAATAATGACTTCCTTAATTAACTAATGCTTTTTATAAATAATAGTTAATAATAACAGTTATTTACCCTTGTACATATGGTTTAAGAGTGGTTTTTTAAGAGTGTTCAATTCATTAAGTACTGTACTTTATCCCTTTGACTTGATCACTTTGACTTGATCACTTTCAGGAATAGCAGATAAATCTTCAAGTTTGTTAAACAACCAGAACTATTATTGAATTGCTGAAAAACTCACTACGTAAATTTATAAAAAGTCAGCAAAGCATATAATAATTTCAAGCATAAATGTCTCATCACTACAAAGATAAAGCGCACTCTTTTATTGTACCATGATCATCAAGAGCCAATTCACAGTTACAAGATGCTACTTTTATTTAATAGTCATTACTTATTTCCATTGATAAAATTAGTTTTGAGTTGACTATTATTTACGATTTACCATCATTGCATGATATGTGAACACTCAAAATTTCAAAGCAAGTCATTTTATAGTAAATTTTTCACTGACCAGATTAAACATTCAATTGAGGAAATAAATTATCATGTTCAAAAAATACTTAGGACGTTCTTGTCTTGTATTAGCGCTAACATTATCGGGTTGCGTATCAACAGAACTGGCAACCGAGGAATCAAAAGCCACCGCCCCACTTGCTAATCTCACCAACACCTATTGGAAGCTGATGCAACTAGACGGTACAAACGTTGAAATGACGCCTGAACAAAAACATGAACGTCATTTCACATTACATAGCAATGATGGTCGCATAGCCGGGTTTTCTGGCTGTAACCGCTTTTTTGGGCAATTTAATACAAAGGCAATAGCAGTAGGATCAGGCAACTTACAATTCAGCGCTTTAGGAGCAACCCAAATGGCTTGCCCAGATGCTAAATTAAATGAGCAGTCTGTATTGAATGTATTTGCTAATACCACTTCTTATAAAATCACAGCAGAATCCCTAGCGTTGTTCAATCAAGATGGAGTTGAATTAGCAAGTTTCGCTGCCGTATATTTTTAGATTAACAGGCAATTCCCTGTCTTTTGTAACGATTTATATAATACAAAAAATTTTATATGAGTTACAAAATATTATTCGATTTAACAGGTAAAATAATTTTTAACTATTGGTGCTGCACTCACTTAGGTAAAGTGGATAAAATTATAAGTGTAGTCTTATATTTTCCCGCACCAATCTCAACGTTATTAGCGAACAGATCTTGTTTGTGCACCTTAGTTGAGTTCAAACACTTGATTAATAAGAATGGTATTTGACACTAAGCCTTAAGAATACGGCTTAGTGTCTACAAATTAGTATATTAACTTCAACAAAACATGCGCTAGTGTTTAGCCAGTAACCTAATGTCATTGCCCGTAGGCGACTCATGTACTCTGAGTGAAAATGCTGGCAAAACCGCAATAATATGATCGAAAATATCGGACTGAATATCCTCGTAAAGCACCCAGCTTGTGGTATTCGTAAAAGCATAAATTTGAATTGGCAAGCCATTACTCGTTGGCTCTAGCTGTCTAACGATTAAGGTCATCCCCTGATGAATATTAGGGTGGTTTCTCAAAAACGATAAGAGATATTTTCTGAACGTGCCAACATTGGTCAGTCGTCGACCATTTTGCATGACGGTCATGTCGATCTTTTTATCGGTATTTTCTTTTTCAATTGCCGGTACCGTATGAGTTATATACTCGCTTAATAATTGTGCTTTTTTCAATTCAGTTATTTGTGCTTTATCTAAGAAGCAAACACTGCTCATTTCGAGGTGAATACAGCGTTTTATTCTTCTGCCGCCAGATTCAGACATGCCGCGCCAGTTTTTAAATGAGTCTGAAATAAGTGCATAAGTTGGAATAGTAGTAATAGTTTTATCCCAATTTCTGACTTTTACCGTGGTTAAAGCAATATCGACTACATCACCGTCTGCACCATATTTAGGCATTTCAAGCCAATCACCCACTGCAAGCATGTTATTCGCAGAAAGCTGTATCCCAGCAACTAAGCCTAAAATAGGATCTTTAAATACTAATAACAGCACCGCAGACAATGCGCCTAAACCACTTAATAAAATCAGCGGCGATTTGTCCATCAGTAACGAAACGGCCAAGATGGTGGTTAAAACACTGGCTATCAGTTTAACCGTCTGTAAAAGCCCTCTTAACGGGAAATGTGCCTGAGTTTGGCGCTTATCTGCAAGTGATTGTAAAATATCTAAAAAAGTAAACAATGATAACAATAAGAATAAGATAATCCATTGGTCAGTTACCACTTGCACAAAGTGTAAGAACGATGCTTCTGCAGGTAGCCACAGCTTGGCTTGTATCACCACTACAGCGCCTTGAAGCGCAAACGAAAGTCGGCTTGCTAGGCGTTGAATTAACTCGATGGTGATGTTTTTTACTTGCCCTTTGTCCATAATCTCAAACTTGCCCTTGAGAAAATGCCTAGCTGAGCCCCTGATGATATAATGTAGTGTAACGGCAAATATGGTTATCCATAAAACGACTAATATGTCATACCAAAAAAAGGCATTACCCGGCATACTTTGCTCAAACCAGCCTAATAAAAACTCTCTCAATTGTGCCCTTGTTTCAGTCATTTTAATGTTGCCCTTAATCATTTTTTGGAAGATTTAATAAATAAAAAATCACGTGCTGAAGTCTGTATTCAATAAAATAGTTGAAAACATTGTATTCAAAACTGGGTTTGTTTTGTTATTTGTAAAATAGATTAATAAGCAGTTTCAAACACGGTTTAGTTAACACGGCCTTTGATTAATCAATTCCACAAAATATTACTGTCTCGCTATATTGCCCAGATAAACAAACTCTGACTACATAGCTGAAGCTGATAATGTTTAGGCTGATAATTTTACACTAATCGCTGATAAATTTCATATGGTTAGCCAACAATAGTACAATTTTCAGCGTATAACTCATTAGGTTCTTTTTAAAGGCATTTTATCAAAGAATGTTGCAATTCTAGTCATAAAATCGACGGTAGGTTGTGAAGCGTGCATTGGAGTAATTTTCAGATATCCTAAAATGTCTGAGTCTGAAACATAAAATAACTATGCTACAGACTCAGATTACGAATACTTAAACTAAATCAAATATATTAAAGATAACATTCAGGCATTGGGATTTGTGCAACACCAGATTCTACAGCAGCTACGGCTACCGCCTTTGCCACATTGTGACAAAGTCTGGGGTCCATCGGACGAGGAATAATGTAGTTTTTGCCAAAGCTTAATGACTTTTCACCACTGGCTTTTAACACGCTTTCAGGTACTTCAGCTTTTGCTAACGTACGTATGGCGTGTACAGCGGCTATTTTCATTTCGTTATTTATTTTTCTTGCTCTAACGTCCAAAGCACCTCGAAAAATAAATGGGAAACACAGCACATTATTTACTTGGTTAGGATAGTCAGAACGACCTGTGGCCATAATTAAATCATCTCTAACTGAATGGGCAAGTTCAGGTTTAATTTCAGGATCAGGATTTGAACAAGCAAAAACAATAGGATTTGGCGCCATGGTTAATAATTGCTCTTTAGATAATAAGTTTGGTCCTGATACTCCAACAAACACATCAGCTTCAGCAATAGCATCATCAAGCGTACGTTTATCTGTATTATTAGCAAATAGCATTTTATATTCGTTAAGATCGCTACGGCGAGTGTGTACTACGCCTTTAGTGTCCAACATATATATTTTTTCACGTTTAGCACCACATTGAATAAGTAATTCCATACAAGCTATTGCCGCAGCACCCGCGCCCAAACAAACAATGACCGCATGTTCAATGTCTTTGCCTTGAATTTCTAAAGCATTGATCATAGCAGCACAAGTGACGATTGCCGTACCATGTTGGTCATCATGAAAAATTGGGATTTTACAGCGCTCTTGCAACGCTTTTTCAATAATAAAACAATCTGGCGCTTTTATGTCTTCAAGGTTAATACCACCAAAGGTGTCAGCAATACTGGCAACTGTATTAATGAATTCCTCTGGCGTTTTATGATTAACTTCTATATCAAATGAATCAATATTGGCAAACCTTTTAAAAAGTAGCGCTTTACCTTCCATCACAGGTTTAGAAGCCATTGGCCCCAAATTACCTAACCCTAAAACAGCACTACCATTTGATATAACAGCAACGGTATTTCCCTTACCTGTGTATTTATAAACATCATCAGGGTTTTCAGCTATTGCTCGGCAAGGTTCAGCAACGCCGGGGCTATAAGCTAATGACAAGTCTTCACTTGTTTCTGCAGCAGTAGTTATTTGAACGGCTATTTTACCGGGTGTTGGTTTGGCATGATAATCTAATGCACGTTGTTTAAAATCACTCATAATTGACCTTTAATTAAATGTAAAAATATAAATAAGTTCTTCAATAGTGTCACTCACTCAGTAAACAAGAAGGTAAGCATCTCGAGGGAACTATTGCGCTGATTTGTCTCGAAAATAAAAATATCGTGACGTAATGTTATGTATTTCTGTCAACGAGGTAATTACAAATAATGTTATTTTTATTTAAACAACATTGTTAGGTATTTTAGTCGTTATCTTAATTTTTCGTCTCAGCAGAATATCTTAATGACTGGCGAGAAATTTTCGTTATCGATAATGTTGACTAATTAAACATTTCAATAAAAATTACCGTGCTGAAGCTCAATTTTTTAAACTTTGCTTTAAACGTTCAAAGTAGTCATGAGATTAAATTTTAGCTAAGGTTTTAATAAAATCACAAATCATGACAGGTATGTCAATTTTTATTTTTCGTAAATTTATTCTTATTTACAATAAATAATTTACCGACAAACTAGAAGCTTGACACTAATGACAGCCTTTGATATCAAAGTATTAATCAATCATTACTTACATCAAATAAAGGCACTCAAAATGAACTTTAAATCATTTCACCCACCGCGCAGAATATTAATGGGTCCTGGCCCTTCAGACATCAGTCCAGAAGTTTTAGCTTCATTATCAAGACCTGCAATTGGTCATTTAGATCCTTTGTTTGTTGGTATGATGGACGAATTAAAAGCCTTACTACAGTATGCTTTTCAAACTAAAAATGAGTTCACTATTGCCCTGTCAGCGCCCGGTTCTGCTGGTATGGAAGCTTGTTTTGTTAACTTAGTCGAAGCAGGCGACAAGGTTATTGTTTGCCGAAATGGGGTGTTTGGTGACCGGATGATCCAAAACGTCAACCGTATTGGCGCAGAGGCCATTATAGTTGACTCTCCTTGGGGTCGAGCAGTTGAAGTTGACAAAGTAGAAGCCGCTTTAAAGGCTAATCCAGAGGCGAAATTTTTAGCCTTTGTTCACGCTGAAACCTCTACAGGTGCCTTATCAGATGCAGAAGCCTTATGTGCTCTAGCACAGCAACACGACTGTTTATCTATTGTTGACGCCGTTACATCACTAGGCGGTGTTGAGCTTAAAGTTGATGATTGGGGCATAGATGCTATTTATTCTGGTTCACAAAAATGTTTATCATGTGTACCGGGATTATCGCCTATTTCGTTTAGTGAAAAAGCGGTAAATGTTATTAAAAACCGTAAAACACAAATACAAAGTTGGTTTTTAGATCAATCACTTGTGATGAGTTATTGGTCTGGAGCAGGCAAACGCAGCTATCATCATACCGCGCCTGTTAACTCGCTATACGGCTTGCATGAATCATTAATACAACTACAAAATGAAGGCTTAGAAAACCGTTGGGCACGCCATCAAATCCAGCACGAAACTTTAGCGAAAGGCTTAGATAAGCTAGGTATCAAGTTCATTGTACCTAAAGAAGAACGCTTACCTCAGTTAAACGCTATCTACATCCCAGAAGGCATAGATGACGCAAAAGTAAGAAGCTATCTATTGAATGAGTACAACCTAGAAATAGGGGGTGGATTAGGTGATTTTGCAGGTAAAGCATGGCGCATTGGTTTGATGGGTTACACCGCTAGAAGCGAAAATGTAGCCCTATGTTTAACTACACTTGAAGACGCTTTAGCTCAACAAAAGTAGAAAATGTTAAATAAACATCTTTCACGATATGAAATCCAAAAGTGAGCTTAGATAGCGAATATAATTGATGTTCCGATTTCAGAACAAAAATTAAAAGCAAGAACTACTCAATTAGGAAAGCAATTAAGCCAGCCTTACCAAAATAAAGATAACTTGGTAAGGCTGGCTTATTAACAAGTTCTATCGTGTTTAAAACTAAATTAGCAGAAGCCATTAAGGTAGAAATACGGTTGTTTTTATAAACACGTTTAGTTGCTAGTGTTGGTATAAACTAAATAAATATATCGCCATTTACCCTACCACTTACCGTACATAGGCAAGACTGTACCGATATAATTAGCCAAATAAACAGTGTTTATTAACCCTTTTAAGTAACAATGAGAGTATTTAGACAGTCAAATAAACAAAGAGCCTAAATTAAATCAATAATTTAAGCTCTTTTTTAGCTTTTATTTTTCAAATTAATTTCATATAGTGAAAAGAATTAAAGAATTAACCTGTACTTTACTGTATTCCTTTCAATGGCCACCATTCGTAAAAATTAATAAGGCCAAAAGTCTTCAGAAAAATCAAAAATTAGCAACTTAGGCTTCAATTCCCCAACCATCCGTATACCCTTTAAACTGCGATACTATTTGCTCAAACTTAGCTTCCTGAGCAATAATTGCATCGTAAAGAGGAATTATTGTTATGGAACAATCTAAATGCCATATTTTTGGATTTTCATCAATGTGAACATGACAAATAAGATCAGGTGCTATTTCAGCAAGATATGCCGCCATAGCCGCTGCTTGTTCTGGTGTTTCAAATAAGTGAAAGAAAACGATAGTATGCATCACAGTTAAATCAATACCTGCCTTTTGCATTTCAAACAATACTTTACCGGTGTCATCTTTTGGGAAGTTCATATTACTCTTCAAAGCTATAAAATTAATGGCGGTATTATAAACGGCAATGTTTTAAATGAATAGAAAACAAAATATATTTAATGGTTGTAGTCGGCACCCCGACGCCAAACCAGCAAACAAACTCCAAGCCTGTCAATTTTGACTGATAATGCCTAAATAAATTCTACAGAAGAAATCAAAATCCCCTGACCCCATTGATTTTAAGTTAGTGTATGTGGGCTCTAGTTTAATAAATTGAACGGCTTGGAGCATATTTTACTGTCTGGCGTCGCGGTGGCGACAACACCCAGAGGGGCGTTACACGCCACAAAAGCCCCTCTGGACTCCCCGTGGTGCTTATTCAGCAAACTTATATATTGAATTATTAAAGAATAAACTCAGGAGAAGAAACAAACACCAAGTCTGCTTCATTAAACGCCGGAATGATGACCAATATTCACGTATCACTGGCATGGATGCCAGTGAAAGCGCTGTAGTGCAGGGATGCACGTTCAGCGCTGGTACGTCGAAGAATATTGGGCGTCATGGAGGAAACACGTTTAATGTTGCAGCGACGGGTGAGTCCAGAGAGGGTTCGGCGTTTAACCCTCTCTGGGTGTAGTCGGCACCCCGACGCCAAACCAGCAAACAAACTCCAAGCCTGTCAATTTAGAGTGAGTGTCCTTCTTATATTACCGAGACAACGTTAGATTAGCGTGCATTAAGCCTTAATGTGTATCTGACCCTACTTAATATCCATGGCTCCGATAAACATCGCACTTATCTAAATTCAGTTTCCATTGCTGTGATGGGATCAATAGTTTGTGAGTTCTATGGTGTAGTTATTTAGCAAACTGGTTTATTGAAATATTAAAGAATAAACACAACAGATAAACCAGACACCAAGTCTGCTTCATTAAACGCCGGAATGATGCCCAATATTCACGTATCACTGGCATGGATGCCAGTGAAAGTGCTGTTGGCACATGGATGTGCCATCAGCACTGGTACGTTGAAGAATATTGGGCATCATGGAGGAAACACGTTTAATGCAGCAGCGCCGAGGGAGTCCAGAGGGAGGTCGGCGTCAGCCTCCCTTTGGGTGTCGTCGCCACCGCGACAACGGTAGATTAGCGTGCATTAAGCCTTAATGTGTATCTGACCCTACTTAATAGGCACGCCGACGCCAAACCAGTAAACAAACTCCAAGCCATTAATTTAGAGTGAGTGTCCGTCTAATATTGAAAAATTATCGGATTGGAGTTTTAATTTTCTGCTTGGCGTCGCGGTGGCGACAACACGCAAGGGGGAGATAGACACAGATCTCCCCCTTGCATCCCCCACTGTGCCCTGCACAGCAAAACACTCCAACTGAATTTAGGCACGAAGTTTATTCCTGCCGAAAATCGTCCCTTCACACGGCAGTCTGCGCCATCCATGGCTCCGATAAACATCGCACTTATCTAAATTAAGTTTCCGTTGCTGTGATGGGATTTAGAGATCGCTGTAACAGCTGTTAAAGCTAAATCACTGAGAATAATTACTAACGAAGAAACAAACACTAAGTCTGCTTCATTAAACGCCGGAATGATGGCCAATATTCACGTATCACTGGCATGGATGCCAGTGAAAGCGCTGTAGTGCATGGATTATGTTTAGGATGAACGGTAAAGCGCGATGCCATGGATGGCAAGGAGCGCAGTGCGTTCAGCGCTAGTACGTCGAAGAATATTGAACGTCATGGAGGAAACACGTTTAATGCAGCAGCGCCGAGGGAGTCCAGAGGGAGGCCGGCGTCAGCCTCCCTTTGGGTGTCGTCGCCACCGCGACAACGGTAGATTAGCGTGCATTAAGCCTTAATGTGTATCTGACCCTACTTATACATAACTCAACCGCTTGGAGTTTTAATCTCTGCTTGGCGTCGCGGTGGCGACTACACGCAAGGGGGAGATAGACACAGATCTCCCCCTTGCATCCCCCACTGTGCCCTACACAGCAAAACACTCCAACTGAATTTAGGCACGATGTTTATTCCTGCCGAAAATCGTCCCTTCACACGGCAGTCTACGCCATCCATGGCTCCGATAAACATCGCACTTATCTAAATTAAGTTTCCGTTGCTGAGATGGGATCGGGAGTTTGTGAGTTCTATGGTGTAGTTCTTTAGCAAATCGGTTTATTGAAATATTAAAGAATAAACACAACAGATAAACCAGACGCCAAGTCTGCTTCATTAAACTCCGGAATGATGGCCAATATTCACGTATCACTGGCATGGATGCCAGTGAAAGCGATGTAGTACATGGATGTACGTTCAGCGCTGGTACGTCGAAGAATATTGGACGTCATGAAGGAAACAAGTTTAATGCAGCAGCGCCGAGGGAGTCCAGAGGGAGGTCGGCGTCAGCCTCCCTTTGGGTGTCGTCGCCACCGCGACGCCAAGCAGATAAATTAAACTCCAAGCAGTTAAGTTAGAGTCGGTGTCCTTCTAATTTTTCATATAACTTAAAGAAATAAGTTGCTAAGCTTATGATAATGAGAAAAGCAGTCGAAGGGATAACATGAATAATAAGCCAAGAATTTTTATTGGATCATCAAGTGATAGTATTGATATAGCTAACGCATGCAACGTCGCGTTAGACCGGTCAGCTGAAGTGTCAAATTGGCCGTATGCTTTTGACAAGGCAGGCAGTGATACTTTGAGTTCATTAATTACTAAGGCTGCTAATGTTGATTTTTCTTTATTTGTTTTCTCGCCCGATGATGTAATAACTGTTCGAGGCAATAATCACCCAAAAGTTAGAGACAATGTGCTTTTTGAATTAGGACTTTTTATTGGTTCAATAGGAAAAGAACGTTGTTTTATACTGAAACCTAGAAATATAGAGTTATATATCGCTAGTGACTTAGCTGGAATTAATACTTTAGATTTTGATGAAAGTAGAAGTGATACAAATTTAAATTGTGCGGTCAATGCTGCTTGTATAAAAATATCCGAGCAAATGGACCAACTTGGCAACATTAATAGAAGTTCAGCTACCGATAAATTGATGACACCCAAGATATCTAAAAGTGAATATTCTATTAATGATAAATCTCTCCGTTTGCTATCTGAACTACTTTCCACTCACACAAGTTCTACAAACGGCTTGTTCTTTTGGGATATTGAACAAAAGGCACTATCCTTTTCAGAAGCTCAACTCCAAATAGCCTTAATCAAATTAATACGAATTGGATACGTAGACCGAAACATCACTGAAGACAATAATGGAAATACAGGATTTGGTTTTACTATTACAAATAGTGGGATAGAGTATTTGTTAGAAAATGAAACTAGATTGGACAGTATTATTACCGCTGAGCTAAATGAAAAACAGCAATTCCAACAAAATCCTTTACAGTTTGGCAAGTATCGACAAAAATAAATATTATTTAAAAAGTCTTAAACCAAAAAACCCGCACTATCCATCAGAGAATGCGGGTTTTTATTAAGAATAACAGTTTGCAATCAAAAGCTGATTACCAACCTGTTTTCTCTTTAAGTGCTGAACCAATCTCAGCTAAAGAACGTACAGTTTTAACACCAGCCGCTTCTAATGCTGCGAATTTCTCATCAGCTGTACCTTTACCACCGGCGATAATCGCGCCAGCGTGACCCATACGCTTACCTTCTGGTGCAGTAACACCAGCAATGTAAGATACTACAGGTTTAGTAACGTGTGCTTTGATGTATTCCGCTGCTTCTTCTTCAGCTGTTCCACCAATTTCACCAATCATTACGATTGCTTCAGTTTGTGGATCGTTTTGGAACATTTCCAATACGTCGATGAAGTTAGTACCAGGGATAGGGTCACCACCAATACCTACACAAGTAGATTGGCCAAAACCAGCATCTGTAGTTTGTTTAACGGCTTCGTACGTAAGTGTACCAGAACGTGAAACAATACCTACTTTACCAGGCTTGTGAATGTGACCAGGCATGATACCAATCTTAGTTTCGCCAGGAGTAATAACACCTGGACAGTTAGGACCGATCATACGAACGCCAGATTGATCAAGCTTAGCTTTAACGTCAACCATATCTAAAGTTGGAATACCTTCAGTGATAGTAACGATAAGCTCGATGCCTGCATCAATAGCTTCTAAAATTGCATCTTTACAAAATGGTGCAGGAACATAGATAACTGTAGCTGTTGCGCCAGTTGCTTCT